>JBGSYQ010000527.1:0-6441 GCA_041750795.1 Pirellulales bacterium
GGCGCATCGGTATCGCACGCCGCGCCGGTCGCCTGCGTGCCCGGCGCCGCGCTCAGGCGACGGGCTGGGCGTCGGCGACCTCGGACTTCTGGCGTTCCATCTCGTTCGGGTTGCTCGCCTTGCCTTCCAGGATCGCATCGGCCAGTTGCTGCACGATGAGCTCGATCGAGCGAATGCTGTCGTCGTTGCCTGGGATCGGCAAATCCACCACGTCCGGATCGCTGTCGGTATCGATCAGCGCGACCGTGGTGATCCCCAGCTTTTGCGCCTCGCGAATCGAATTGCGCTCTTTCTTGGGATCGATGATGACCATGCACTCGGGCAAGCGGCTCATGGTGCGCATGCCGTGCAGATTGCGGTACATCTTGCGGTACTCGCGTGCCAGCGCCGATTGCATCTTCTTGGAATAAGCGGCCAATTCCTCGCCGGCGCGCAATCGCTCCAGTTCTTCCAGGCGGGTCAAGCGTCCGCGGATGGTGCGGAAGTTCGTCAGGGTGCCGCCCAACCAGCGGTCGCTGACACAGGGCATGCCGCAACGCTGTGACTCGCGCTCGATCGTTTCGCCGGCCTGACGCTTGGTGCCGACAAACAACACCAGGCCGCCGCCCGAGGAGACTTGCTTGAGATACTTCTTGGCCCGCAACAGTCCGCGAATCGTCTCGCGCACGTCGATGATGTGAATCAGGTTTTGACGAGCATAGATGTAGGGTCGCATCTTGGGGTTCCAACGGCTCGCTCGATGGCCGAAATGGACCCCCGCTTCGATCAATTGCTTGACCAGCACAGGTGGCATGAAACACTCCTTGGTTTGGCACACCGGCAGCTTGTCGCCGTGCGGGGCACGACGAACGTCCGGCGTTAGGTAGCAGATCGGTCGGGAAAATTGGAGGACTCGCCCGCTTCGGACCGTACGAAGAGGCAAGCCAAGCAGTTTACCCGTAACAGCTTAGCGGGTCAATCGCCGCGTCTGTGCCGCTTGTCGCATTGCAGCGTGTTGAAGAATTGGACAGGCTGCGACATCGCCTGGATGTGACGACAAACTGGCGACGTAAGTCGTTATTTTGCGCTTCCGTGCGAAGCTTTGCTCCGCACTTGGCGCTTTTTGCTCCGCACTTGGCGCTTGTTGAAAAATGCTATGACGGCATTTTTCAACAGGCTGACAGGCGGTGCAAATTCAGGCCGCCTCGGCCTTTGGATGGACTTCATGCATGGGGGCCGATGCCGCGATGAAATCCTAGCATGCCGAGTGTCGCCAGCAACAGCAGCAGCCAGCCGCCGGGCTCGGGAATGGTGTGGAGAAACGGCTGGATGGCATCGCCCAGATCGCTGCTGGAAAACCCTGCCACGTTGGCCTGGCCCGCGGCCCACGACGCCGTGGCTCCCCAATTAGCGCCCAGGATGGCCAGATCCGAGATATCGACGACGCCGTCACTGTTGAGATCTCCGATGCCCCAGCCATAGCCTCCCGACGCGGTCGCTTGCGACCAATTCGCACCCATGATGGCCAGGTCCGAGATATCGACGACCCCGTCGCCATTGACGTCTCCATGGATCAGCATACGCCACGTCATCAGCGGATCGCCAATGACGGTATTGACGTACGAGGTTTGAAAATTGGCGGACCAGGCGGCCTCAGCGAACGTTCGGCCAGCCAGCAGGCTGCCGAAAAGCAAGTCTTCGTTGCTGACGGTCACCCAACTTGCCGTGGGCTCTTGCACATAGCCGACTCCTGCCGTGCCGCCGATTGCCAGCCACTGGGCGACTTGCCCCTGGTTGCCCGTGTATCCGCCCGGATTGAAGCTGTATGCGTTGAAGCTTTCCAGGCTCGTAAACACGGCGCCGTCGGCCAAGTCAAAGTTGATTCCACTGGTAATATAGTTGGAAGGCGTGGAGGCCTGGTGGACGCCGTGGCTGTCGTAGCCGATCACGGGTCCGGGCGCGGTGCTTATGAAAACCGAAGAATCGTCGTACGTCAGCGCCACGCCGGCCGGCACCAGCACGTTGTCGATCAGGCGGTTCATCGTGGCGTCGTAGGGACGCGTCGGGTCGTTGTCGACCACGAAGTGCCTCGCCCCGTTGGGGCTGCTCAGCGGGCCCACGTAGGCGTTTTGTGCGCGATCGATCGCGCCGACCACGTCGGCGACGGAATAGCCATCCAGCCTTGCCGTCAATCGCGTGCCATATTGTTCGTGGCTGAACGGATTCGTGGCGTTGTAGTAGGGATTTCTGACGAAGTGCCCCTCCAGCGTGTAGCTCTGGTCGCCCATCATCTCCCAAGAGCTGATCGTATCGATGTTTGCCAGTTCGCTCTCCAGGCTCGAGAAGGGCTTCCAGTTGAGAATGGAATGCTCCTCGCCGTAGGGGTCGGTATACTTCGGCAGGTTTGGAAACGTGGCGGTCGGAGGAGGCTGAGTGACTTCGATGCGCAGCGGCAGGCCCTTGGTCGTGGCGATGACCGATCGCTGGGGCGTCAGGGCCGAAAGCACCTGCGGCCGTAGGATGTTGAGATAGTCGTCGGCCGTGATGTACTCCGACGTGCCGATGCCATTGATCGCCAGCAATTGCACGCCCGGATACACCGAGGCGTAGTAGTTGGCGATTTGCGCGCCCTCGGTGCTGGCGGAATTGTAGAGCACCAGCACGTTCGACGCGTCGACGGCCAAGGCGCAGTTGGGCGCAGCGCACCGCCCGGCCGCAACCGAGAGCAAGAGTGCCAACCGCCAAGTGGCGCGCATGCGTTCTTTCCTACCTGAAAAAGAACCGACGCGCCGAGAACCACAAAGAGCGTCAGCCTACCCTGCCGCCGTTCCTCGCTGGACCGCTAATCTGTCAGCGTTGTACGTTTAATGCCGTTTGCGCATCCGCCCCACACAATAAAGGGTACATACGCTTGCCACCATCAACACGCACGATGCTGGTTCTGGCACGGGCGTGGGCAACGTTGCCATGGCTGCGGTCGTAAACGTGCCGCCCACAGTGGAATTGATCATTTGGGGCCCGTACGGGCTGGCAAAGAACACGATATCGGAATGGCCGGAGCCGGAGATCGCCGGAATCCAGTTCCAGCGAACATTCAACTTGGGTCCGATGCCGCCGGGAACAAAATTCGAACTGACGGGAGCGATTCCGCCCTCGGGAGTTGTCGGATCGTGGCCGACCAGCGTGGTGTTGTCGGGCACCGCCCCGGGCACCAACGCGACCGACAAGGACGAGATATCGGCATCGGTCCCTTGCCGAAACACCTCGTAAGCGTAGATGTACTGAGTGCCGCCGCTGATGTCGGTTGGATTCCCCAGTGCGGCCGACAGGCTGAAGTCGCCGGGCGCGTAAACGGCAAAATCGACGATCGCGTCCACCGTGTGGGTCGCGGCGCCGTTGGTGCCGCTGAAGACCGTGGATCCCTGCCAACCGGGTATTGCGAACGGATCGGTCGTCAGCGGACCCGCCAGCGCGACCACGGCCATCGACAGGCAGATCACCGCCGCGCCGAACAAGCGTCCCAGACTGGTTGCCATGGCAAGATTCCGTTTTGGCAATAACTGGCCATCGACCTGGCCGACGAATCCCTCGTCCGATCTCGTGCTACGAGCACTCCTCTAGTACTACCGCAACGTACGAACCACCTCCACCGTCACGCTACGCGTGTCGAGATCCGAGTGCCGAGCATAGTGCGCCAGACGATGAGAACTCCAGTTAACACACACCTGGGCGACGCGAACGCCACCAACGTACTACGAAGAATGATGCCCCGCACGCCGCCAGCAGAAAAGTACTCGGCTCGGGAATCACCGGACCGCCGGGCGACGGGACGGGTATGACAAACGCAAAGCTACCGTGGTCGATCAACGTGCCGTCGGACAACATGGGCGGATTCGGACTGGAGAACGCCAAGCCTTTCGAGCGATCGTCCTCAACCAGTCCGCCGAACCAATACCACTCTGCCTGATTGAGCGGCAGGATTTGCATGAAATCAACCGGAGTGGGCCCGTCAACCAATCCGAAGCCCGCGTCGCCGCTAAACTCGCCGATGTTGTCGGCCGCGTTGTCGAGGGTGATGAACAACGACGTCAGCGCGGCAGTTCCTTCCACGGCCACTTGATACGTATAGACGTACTCTCCCGGGGTCGGCGTGTAACCGCTAAACGCGGGAAACGTGTCCGGCGCCCAGACGGCCCAATCGACGAAGCCGCTCACGTCGAACGGATTGGCGAAGGGCGTGCTGCCATGCCATTCGTTGGAAAAAGTATCGACATACACACCAGGGGCAGTCGCCAGAGGCCCCACCGGAAGAGGTCCGGCGAGAGCAGGCGCGGCAGGAATGGCCAGCGCACACACAAGAAGAAGCAGCGTCGATCGTGTCCGGATCATTAGCTTGTCCTTTTGCACCTGCAGAGGTGCCGTACGGCTGCTGGACGTTGCGAGCCTGGTTGCTGCGTGTAGTTACATCCGACTAGTGCGTGATCTTAACAAGCCCCCCAGCGGTGTCAAGCGTTTGTGAAAATCTTTCCCAAAAAATTCTCGCACCGCACCGCCCGAAGGTTGTAGAACGACCAGTATCGATAAAAACAGGTAAAATCAGACAAAGATCCTTGATATGGACCCGCCGTTCTGCTATCTAAGAGTCCGGCCTGCGAGGGCTGCTTCCCCTGGCGTGCAGGTAGGTATCAGGGGAAACGCAAGGACGTGGTTAGAAACTTCGTTGGTCGATCGGAATTAGCCTCGCTGCTACGGCGATGGCTTCGTCCCCGAGTGCCGCTCTTTTTTCACCCGCCAATCGTGCGTGTGCGAGACCGCAATATGCGTAACCGTTTTCTTATAGTCTGCGCGCTCCTGTCGCTTTGCGCCTCTGCGCACGGGGCCACGATCTGGACGGGCACCAATTTCCAGATCGACGTCTCAGCGCCCGTGCCCGTGGGCAACGCACTGCAGGGTGTCACGCTGACGGCCATCGGGCTCAACGGCGCATTGCCGAATTCGTTTGACGGCGTGACCGGCGGAGCAACCGGCATTACTACCGCCGGAAACTTGCTGTCGCAAGTATTCGAATTCGCGCCGATTGTGGGTTCCCCCACGCCGACGCTCGCACTGAATCAACCCGTGGCCAATGCGGTGTACCATCCCATCGACACACACTTTCTCGTCGAACCGCCGGCGATCATCTCCACGGTGGCGCCAAATGAAAACCAACTCGTTGCCGACGCTACCGAAGCGCCCAACGCGGGCTACGGCAATTCGTTGACCGGACAGTTCGCGCTGAGCGGCGCCCCCGCCGCAAGCTGGGCCTTTGCATACGTGGTCGTGCCGGCCGGCACCACCGTCAGCTTGAACTTCCGCGTTGCGGATGGCAGCGGGCAATTTACCAACGAGTTGGTGCAAACTTCATTCCTGGTACCCGAGCCCTCTGCCTTGGTACTGTGCGGCATTGGCATGCTCGCATGGGCGGCCGTCTTGCGTCGCCGGCGTGCGTAACCCGCTGCGACAGTTCCAAGTGTCCGCGCATTCACTGCGGCATGCGTCCGCGCACTCGCTGCCGTACGATCAAGGCGATGCAGCGCTGGACGATTGCAGAAACGCGAGCAAGTCGCGGAACTCTTGCAGCGTCAATTGCGACGCCAGTCCGTCGGGCATGATCGACGTCGACTGCGGCTGGCGCGTTTCAATCTCGCCCGGCTTGAACTCGTGCAGCTCGCCGTTGCTGTCGACATAGGTCTGCTCGCCCGTGGCCAACTCCTTGACGAGCATGCCCACCATCGTCTTGCCCGAGCTGGTCGCCAATCGCCAGGTGGCAAAATGCGGGGCGATTTCCTTGCTGGGCCGGACGATCGATTCCACCAATCGTGCCCGCGTAAGTTGTGAGGTCGTGGCCGTCAGTTCGGGACCGATGCGCGCCCCGCGTCCCACGATCTGATGGCAGCGAGCGCAACCGGCCGCATTGCGGTGAAAGAAGATCCGCTGCCCCGCCGCGGCGTCGCCCGGCTGGCCATCGCGGCCGTCGAGCAGCTTGAGCCAACCGTCCAGATCGTCGGGCTTGGGCCGCGAAAACGGCGTGTCGGGCGCAAGCACGCGGGCGACCAGCTCACGCGCCTCGTGCTGTTCGGCTATCTGTGCCAGATGCTTTCGTTCGTCCGCGGAAAAGGTTCCGCCGCGCAGCGAGCGGAGCGCTTCGTTCCGCAGCATCGGCTCGTCGCTCTGGGCCAAGTGAATCAGCAACGATCGCTGCTCGGCGTCGAGTGGCGCCAAGCCGACGATCGCTTCGGCCCGCAACGACAGTGGAAAACCCTCGTCAGCAGCGATCCGTGACAATGCCGCGCCTCGCTCGGCAAGGCGCCCGTCGCGCAGCGATCGCACGGCCTCGAGCTGCAACTGCGGGTCGTCGTCGGCCAGATACTGCTCCAGTCGCGCCAAGGTCAGCGCCTCATGGTCGGGGCGCAGCATCCGCAG
>JBGSYQ010000528.1:0-2431 GCA_041750795.1 Pirellulales bacterium
CGTCGCCAGCGCGTGCGACGCCATCGCCCGTCGCGAAAGTTTATCGCGCGACTCAGTGGCGGCGGTTTGGCGGTTGTGCGGCTCGCGCACTGCGTCCGTCCTGGCCACGTCGCCGAGCACGGAATTGTTGCCCGGGTGCGATCTGCCGGTTTCCTTCGCGCGGTGGGCGATTCGCCACGAATTCGCCACGTCGCTGGCCGATCTGGTTGAACGCCGGTTGATGCTTCTATACCATCAGCGGCTATCGAGAGCTTGTCTCGAACGCCTGGCCGAGCTGTTGGTCGCCGAGGGGCACTTGCCGGCCAGCGAGCAAGCCGCTGCCGTCGCGGCCGAGACCGACCGCCTGGCCGCACGCTACGGCAAGCAGCTCGGATAGTGCGATCGCGGTTCGAGCGCTTCCGCAACGGGTCTATGCGCTTCATCCTACAAACCATTCAGGCGGATCATGGCAAAGCAATTCATTCTCGCGCTCGACCAAGGCACTACCTCCAGCCGGGCCATCGTCTTCGGCCACGACGGCCGTTCGCTGGCCGTCGCACAACAAGAGTTCGAGCAGATACTGCCCTCACCCGGCCACGTCGAGCACGATCCCGAGGCTATCTGGTCCTCGCAGTTGGCGGTGGCGCAGCAAGCGCTTCAGCAAGCCGGGCTCACGGCCCACGACATCGCCGCCATTGGCATCACCAATCAGCGCGAGACGGCCATTCTCTGGGAACGCGCCACCGGCAAGCCCGTGGCCAACGCCATCGTCTGGCAAAGCCGGATCAGCGCCGGCATCTGCGACCAGCTCAAGGCGGATGGGCTCGAAGAAACCTTTCGGCAGAAGACCGGCCTGGTGGTCGACGCCTATTTCTCCGGCACGAAGATCAAACATCTGCTCGACACCATCCCCGGACTGCGCAGCCGTGCCGCGGCCGGAGAAATCCTCTTCGGCACCGTCGATAGCTGGCTCATCTGGCGGCTCACGGGCGGCAAGCGTCACGTGACCGATCTGAGCAATGCCAGCCGCACGCTGATCTTCAACATCCACACGCTCGACTGGGACGACGAGCTGCTCAAGGTGCTCGACATTCCTCGTGCCATGCTGCCGGAGGTCGTGCCTTCGAGCGGCCCTTTGGGCGAGACGACGGCCGAATGGTTCGGGGCCGCCATCCCCATTACCGGTTGTGCCGGAGACCAGCAAGCGGCCACGTTCGGCCAGGCCTGTTTCGAGGTCGGCAGCGCCAAGAACACCTATGGCACCGGTTGCTTCCTGCTGTTGAACACAGGGCACGAGCCGATCGCTTCGCGCAACAAGCTGCTCACCACCATCGGCTGGGGAATGGACGGCAAGGTGACTTATTGTCTGGAGGGCTCGGTGTTCATTGCCGGCGCGGTCGTGCAGTGGCTGCGCGACGGGCTGCGGATCATCGAAAAGGCCGTCGACGTCGAACGCCTGGCCAACAGCGTCGAAAGCTCCGACGGCGTTTACTTGGTGCCCGCCTTCGTCGGCCTCGGAGCGCCCTATTGGGATCCTTATGCGCGCGGCACGATCGTGGGCATCACGCGCGGTACCACCGCCGCGCACATCGCGCTGGCGGCCATAGAGTCGATGGCGTTTCAATCGCGCGACCTGCTGGAAGCCATGGAGCGCGATGCAGGCGTGCGGCTGGCCGAATTGAAAGTCGACGGCGGCGCGTCGGTCAACAACCGCATGATGCAGTTCCAGGCCGACATCCTGGGCGCCAACGTGCGCCGGCCCGAAGTCGCGGAAACGACGGCCCTGGGCGCAGCTTATCTGGCCGGACTGGCAGTGGGCTATTGGTCCAACCAGGAAGACGTCGCCAAAAACTGGGCCCTCGATCGCGAGTTCACGCCGGCCATGCCCGCCGACCAGCGCGACCGCCGCTATGCCCAATGGCAAAAAGCCGTCGAGCGCTCGCGCGACTGGGAGCCGCATTAGCAGCCTGTTGAATTCTTCGACAGGCTGCTAGCCAATCGCGCGCCGAATCTGGCCGCACGCAGCGTGGCAGCGTCATCGCGCAGCGCTATCGCACCGCCGTGCCGGGTTGGCTCGCCGCTTGCAGCGACTCGGCCGCGTAGCGCCGCGGGTTCTGCTCGAACCGCTGCCGCGACGCCTCATCGGCAAACAAATACACGCGGTTGTCCGAGTACACGCCGTACTCGCGCCGGCCGGGTACGAGTTGCTGACTGTCGAGTGCCAACACCGGATCGTTGCCCGAGAGCACCGGCGCAAACTTTTCCGGATCGGCCAGAAACTTTTGTACTTCGTTCGGTCCCAGGAACAGATAGGTGCGGCCGCGGTGGATGGCGCCGAAGCGAGCGTCGCCCATCGCCCATTGCTGCCGCTCGACGAGCGTCGTGGGGCAG
The DNA here is from genome assembly GCA_041750795.1 of Pirellulales bacterium. Lineage (GTDB taxonomy): Bacteria > Planctomycetota > Planctomycetia > Pirellulales > PALSA-1355 > JTS-RE94. The sequence continues at coordinate 2,371 of JBGSYQ010000528.1, forward strand.
TAGCCGTCGAGTGCCAGGGGCGGCGCGCCCGGTGGCAGTTGCGGCGCTGGCGGCAAGATCG
>JBGSYQ010000529.1:0-64749 GCA_041750795.1 Pirellulales bacterium
GAGCGGCGATCAACGCGGCAAAGGCTCGCAATCGCGGCCATCCGCCGGCAAGGATGGCGAACCAGCCGGTGAGCGCTCGTCGGGCGACGGCGACGCCGAGACGGATTCGCCCAGCAGCGACTCGTCTGACGAGCAATCCACGCCAGGCGGCGGCACTCCCACCGGAGGCAAGCCCGGCACTCCGCCTGCTGACGGCACGCCGGCCGAACGTCCTTATCGCACGGCGCCCGAGGTGGCCGACGAGGCGAACCTGGATTATGCCCGCAAGGCGACCGATTTGGCGCTGTCGCACTTGAAGGACGAGTTGGCCAAGGACCAGCCGGACGCCGATTTGCTCAAAGACTTGGGCTGGACGCGCGACGATTTGCAGCGGTTTGTCAGTCGCTGGGAGCAAATGCGTCGCGACGCGCGCGACCCCGGGGCGAAGGGCGAATCGGCCCGCCGCGAGTTGGACGAAACGTTGCAAAGCCTGGGCCTGCGACCGCGCGGCACGAGCCTGCGCGCCGACGACACACGCGACGATGCCGTGAAAGGTTTGCGCGAATCGCGCCGCAGCAGCGCGCCGCCGGAATATGCCGAGCAGGTGAAAGCCTATACGCAAGGCACAGCCCGCGGCGGGAAGTAGTTGTTGGAGTGCAGGCTTCAGCCTGCCGAGTTTGCGGCGCTGCACTACCATTCGCCAAGCCAGGACAGCCTGAAGGCTGAACTTCAACGACGAGCGCCATGAACCCAAGTCCTTCACGCCGCTCGTTTCAATTCAGCCTGCGGACGATTCTGCTGATTGCCGTGCCGTGGGTGGCCGCGCTGGCTTGGATCGTGGCGTTGGACGGTCCGTACTTCGACAAGCGCAGGGTGCTCACGCATAAGCTTGGCCTGCTCATCTTGCTGGTCGATGCAGCCTTCATCCTGTTGCTCTTTCGCGCCTGGTTGGGGGCTTCGTGGCGATTCTTGGCGGTATGGTTGATCGTGTTTGAGCTGATCGCCGGAATGATTCTCCGCAACCGGCAACGGAGCTTGGAGCGGCAACGGCTGCAAAGCCCGCCGGCGTCAACCGTAAACGCGACCGTGCCGGTTTGCGCGTTGACAAACGCTGCCGCCGGGCAGTCGCATTCGCGCCACTGGCTGGTCTACAATAGCCGGATTGCCGCTCGGCTCGCTTAGGTGTGCCGTGAGCATGGCGGTCACGCGGCGTTTCATCCAACCTTCTGCCGGCCACTTCGATGCTCGAGCGTATTCCGCGTTATCTGGTTCCTTTCGAGCCCAAGCGCGTGCCGCACCGCTTTGCCGACGTCTTGATAATCGGCGGCGGACTGGCTGGTCTGCGGGCGGCGCTGGCTGTGCCGGCGAACCTGTCGGTGCTGGTGGTCACCAAGGGGGCCTTGCAGCAGTCGAACAGCAATTACGCGCAAGGCGGCATCGCCGGCGTGCTCGATCCGGAGGATCGCTTCGAGGACCATATCGCCGACACGCTCACCGCCGGCTGCGAATTGTGCGACATGGCCGTGGTCGAAATGGTGGTCCGCGAAGCGCCCGCGCGGATCAACGAATTGATCGAGTGGGGCACCAACTTCGACCAGGTTTCCGGCGTGCTGGCACTGGGACGCGAAGGAGGCCACAGCCACCATCGCATCGTGCATGCCCTGGGCGACGCCACCGGCAAGGAAGTGATGCGGGCGGTGATCGATCGCGTCTGCGGCCTGCCCAACGTCGAGACCTGGGAGAACGCCTTCACGCTCGATCTCTTGACCCACGACGGACAGTGCCGAGGCGCGCTGGTGGCCGCCGCCGCGGGCAACGTCTGCGTGTGGGCCAAGCAAACCATCCTCTGCACCGGCGGCAGCGGGCAAATCTATCGCGAAACCACGAATCCCGACGTGGCCACCGGAGACGGACTTGCGATTGCCTTTCGCGCGGGCGCCGAGATGCGCGACATGGAGTTCATCCAGTTTCATCCCACCGTGCTGTACATCGCCGGCAGCAGCCGCAGCCTGATCACCGAGGCGATGCGCGGCGAAGGCGCGCGGCTGGTCGATCGGCACGGCCACGCCTTCATGCTCGATTACGATCCGCGGGGCGATCTGGCGCCGCGCGACGTGGTGAGCCGCGCTATCGTGACCCAGATGGAACGCACGCGCACGCCCAACGTGTTTCTCGACCTCACGCACTTGGAGCCCGCCTTCGTGCGGGCACGGTTTCCGGGCATTGCCACCACCTGCGCGGAGTTTGGTTTGGACATCGCCGTCGATTGGATTCCGGTGCGGCCCGGCGCGCATTACCTGGTCGGCGGCGTAACCGTCGATCTGGAAGGTCGCACCAGCGTGCCCGGCTTGTGGGCGGCCGGTGAGTGCACTTCCAGCGGCTTGCACGGCGCCAACCGCCTGGCGTCGAACAGCTTGCTGGAGGGGCTCGTTTATGGCGCGCATGCCGGCCACGGCGCGGCAACGTTGGCAGCGAAAAAGGACGACGATCTGCGAGCAATGCCCATTGCGAATCTCCCGGCCGAAGACGGCGGTGGCGAGACACTGAACCTGAGCGACATCCGCAACTCGCTGAAAAGCCTGATGGGGCGCTATGCCGGCGTGCGCCGCGAGCGTCAAGAACTGGTCGATGCCGCCGAAACCATCGATCGCTGGTGCGGTTACGTGCTGGCGCGACAGTTCTCGGACACCGAGGGCTGGGAACTGCAAAACATGCTTACCGTGTCCCGGCTGGTGGTGGCGTCGGCGCTGGAGCGCGAGGAAACGCGCGGCGTTCACTATCGGACCGACTTTCCCGAGCGCGACGACGCGCACTGGAAGCGGCGGATTGCGTTTCGGCGCAGCGGTTGACGTTGGTCAAACGAGCGGCGACGTATGGACGGCGCCAAGAAGGGCTTCGGACCCCACGAATCTGGGCACCCAAGGCGGCACGGGCCAACGGCGCTTTTGACGTGCGATAGCACGAGGTACGCGGACCACACCGCGTCACGTAGCGGAAAAACACCGGCAGGCCGATTAACCGGCGGCCGCACAGGGGGTTACGCACGGAAAACACCGGCTGACCCGCGGAATCTGCGGGCCGTGGCTCGGGCAGTCGAGTTTTTCGTCCTTCGGTCGATCCAAATTCTCCCCCGCTGCGTAAGTCTGGACAGGGACACGCCATTCGTAGTACCTTCTAGACCGCTCAACAGGACCGTCTGCTCCCCGCTGCACTGAACCGGTGGCCCGCCACGCAGTTCGCCCTGTTGGTGATTCTCAAGCGCTGGCGGCCAGTCGCCGTGTGGGGGCATTCAGAGATCGCTAATCGTGCTCGGATTGTTGAACCATGGGGGCGTATGTCGTGCAAACGTGGGGTTCGCCTGAGAGACGTTCGGCCGGGTGCTGCCAGTCCGGTCGCATGCCGCTGGTGTGCGAGCGCCGCTTAGCATCGTTGACCACGTTGGACCGGAGAGATTGACCGATGAGCCAAACGCAAGGGCCCGCCATGATCGAGGCGCAGGGCCTGTCGAAGTATTACGGCGATTTCGCCGCGGTGGAGGACGTTTCTTTCAGCATTCCGCAGGGTCAGGTCGTGGCCTTTCTGGGTCCTAACGGGGCCGGCAAGAGCACGACCATGAAGCTGTTGACCGGCTATCTGGCCCCCTCGAAGGGCTCGGCACGGATCGCCGGCCACGACATGGCCACCGATCGGTTGGATGGCTCGGCCAAGCTGGGCTACCTGCCGGAAAACGGCCCGCTCTATCCCGACATGACGCCGCGCAGCCTGCTGGAGTTCTTTGCCGACGCGCGGGGCATGACTCCCCAACGCAAGCACGAGCGCATCGACGCCGTGGTCGAGCTTTGTGCGCTGGGCAGCGTGATCGGCAAGGCCATCGGCAAGTTGTCCAAAGGTTACCGCCAGCGCGTGGGCATGGCGCAAGTGCTGCTGCACGAACCCGACGTGCTGATCCTGGACGAGCCGACCGCGGGCCTCGATCCGAACCAGATTCGCGACGTTCGCAATACGATCCGCATGCTGGGCCGCAACAAGACGATTCTGCTGTCGACGCACATTCTGCAAGAGGTGGAAGCCATTGCCAGCCGCGTGCTGTTTATCAACGAGGGGCGGCTGGTGTTTGATGGATCGGTGGCCGACCTGAAGGCCGGCGGACACGACCTCGACACGCGCTTCCACGAACTGACCACCGAGGGAGCGTGAAGCGGGCCAAAACGGCGCGCGAGGTCGCAGGCCTCGCTTCCTCGAACAACATGGCCCCCCAGCTCAATGGGTCTCGATTCAACGAGTTGTCACTTCAGGTTGAAACTATGAAACCGCACGTCATCCTTGCGATCTTCAAACGAAACTTCGTCAGCTACTTCAGCAATCCGACGGGTTACGTATTCATCTGCGTATTCGTGTTGCTCAGCTCGTTTGCGGCATTTTGGCCCAGCGAATTCTTCAACGCCAACCTGGCGAATCTCGACCAGTTGAACAAGTATTTGCCGTACATCCTGTTGGTGTTCGTGCCGGCCATCACCATGAGCATTTGGGCGGACGAACGGCGGCAGGGCACCGATGAGCTGCTGCTGACGATTCCGGCCGGCGACTTCGACGTGGTGTTGGGCAAGTACCTGGCGGCCGTGGCCATTTTTTCCGCGTCGCTGGTGTTCTCGCTGGTTTCGAATTTCTTCGTGCTCGACTACCTGGCCGACCCGGACGTCGGGTTGCTGTTGGCCACGTATTTCGGCTATTGGATCGTGGGACTGGCGATGCTGAGCATCGGTATGGTCGCCTCGTTTCTGACCGGAAACCTGACGGTGGGCTTCATTCTGGGCGCGCTGTTCAATGCGCCGTTGGTGTTTGCCTCGGCGGCGCCCACCTGGCTGCCGCTGTTGAGACGGCTGAGCATCGGCGAACAGTTCGACGACTTTTCGCGCGGCGTGATCAGCATGGCCAGCGTGGGTTACTTTCTGGCGATCGTGGCGCTGATGTTGTATCTGAGCGTGGTGTTGATCGGCCGGCGTCATTGGCGTGGCGGTCCGGCGGGGCAATCGGTGGCGGCCCACTATGCCGTGCGCTTCGTGGCGCTGGTGGCGGTGGTTATTTCGCTCAACGTCTTTCTGTCGCGGCACGACCGACTGCGGATCGATGCGACCGTCGAGCGGTTGAGCTCGTTGGCGCCGCAAAGCCGCAAGTTGATCGCCAACCTCGATACCAAGCGCCCCGTGACGGTCGAGTACTTCATCAGCCCGGAAGTGCCCGAGGCCTACGTGCAAACGCGGCTGAACCTGTTGTCGACTCTGCGCGAGTTGGAGGCGGCCGCGGGAGACAAGTTGCGCGTGATCGGGCACAGCGTCGATCTGTTCAGCGAGGACGCCACGCGCGCCGAGCAGCAATTCGGCATCCGGCCCACGCCGGTGGAATCGCGCAGCGGAGGCGCCCGTACCCGCGAGGAGATCTTCCTGGGTCTGGCGTTCACTTGTGGTTTGGACAAGGTGGTGATTCCGTTTTTGGACAAGGGCATTCCAGTCGAGTACGAGCTGGTGCGGTCGATCGCCACGGTCAGCCAGCAGCAGCGCAAGAAAATTGGCGTGCTCACAACCGACGCACGGCTGTATGGCACCTTTGACATGCAGACGATGGCCATGCCGCAGAACGAGCTGATCATCGAGGAGTTGCAGAAGCAATACGAGGTGGTGCAGGTCGATCCGAACAACCCGATCGTCGAACGGTACGACGTGCTGCTGGCGGCGCAGCCCTCATCGCTCACGCAGCCGCAACTCGACAATCTCATCGCGGCGGTCAAGAGCGGCCAGCCGACGGCCATCTTCGAGGATCCGATGCCCTGGATCAACCCGATGGTGCCGGGCACCAACGCCCCCAAGCAACCGCCCGGGGCCGGCAATCCGTTCATGCAGCGAACGCCACCCGAGCCCAAGGGAGACATCACTCAGTTGTGGGACTTGTTGGGCGTGGAATTCAGCGGCGAGAACGTGATCTGGCAGGATTACAACCCGATGCCCAAGCTGGCGGGCTTCGTCACGCGCGAGTGGGTTTTCGTCGACTACGGCAGCGGCGCCAAGAAGCCGTTCAACCTGGACAATCCGGTGACCAAGGATCTGCAACAAGTGCTGTTCCTGTTTCCGGGCTCGGTGAGGGGATTGAATTCGTCGCCGCTGGAGTTCACCGAACTGGTAACGACCAACGATCGCACGGGCACGGTGCGCTACGACCAGATTTTCGAGCAAACGATGATGGGCCAGCCGCGGATGAATCCCGATCTGCCGCTGTTGGAGCGACCGAGCAACGAGAAATACATCCTGGCGGCGCAGATTCGCGGTAAGTTGAAGTCGGACAATGTGCCGATGCACGATTCCGGTGCCGAGTCCGACGCGGCCGCGGCGGCCAAGGCGGAACTGAAAGCCGCCGAGGAAAAAGTCAAGCAAGCGGCCTCCGCCGCCGCAAAGGACGGCCGAGAGAAGCAGGGCGAGGGTGCAGCCGGCGACGCCAAGTCCGAAGAGGCGCCGACCGAAGCCAAGACGGCCGAGCCCGAGATCAACGTGGTGCTGGTGGGCGACATCGATTGCCTGTATGGCGCGTTCTTTGCGTTGCGAGCGCGGGGTGACGATCCGGACAGCGATTTCGAGTTCAATTTCGACAACGTGCCGTTCGTGTTGAATTTGCTCGACTTGCTGGCCGACGACGAGCGATTCGTGGAGATTCGCACGCGGCGCCCCTCGCACCGCACGTTGACCACCATCGCCGCGCAGACGGAAGCGGCGCGCGAATCGGCCGACAAGGAACGCGAGAAGTTCGTCAAGAAGTTCGAGCTCGAGCAGGCGAAGGCCCAGAGCGATTTCGACGCGCGCATCGCCCAGTTGAAGAAGCGCGACGTGAACCAGCAGCAGGCAATGATTGAAATCCTGCAGGCCCAGCAAGTGGGCCAGCGGCGCTTGGAGACGCGGCTGGAGCAACTCAAGAAGGAGCGCGACAGCAAGATCAAGGAGGCCGAGACCAAGAGCGCCCAGGCGATCCGCTCGGTGCAGGATCGCTACAAGCTGTGGGCCGTGTTGCTGCCGCCGATTCCGCCGTTGATCGTAGCGTTCGTGGTCTTTTTCAATCGCCGCGCCAACGAGCGCGAGGGCGTCTCGAAGGCACGCTTACGCTAGTCTCGCCACAATCGCCATATACCGTTCGATGCCATCATTCAACGTCATTTGAGCCACGGCGCCGCGGCACATCGCGCGGCGCTTTCGCTCCAGCAAGGTGACCGACATGGAAAAGCAAGAGAAGAAAGAAAACCAGAAGACTCTCATCTACGTGCTGGTGGCCGGCATGGCGCTGTTGGTGGCCTGGGAGCCCTGGCGCCCCGCGCCGCCCGACCATAGCGCGCCGGCGGAAGTGGGCGCGAAGCTGTTTCGCGATTTCAAGGATCCGCTGGCCGCCAAGAACCTGGAAGTGACGAAGTTCGACGAGGACACGGCGACGATCCGCCCCTTCAAGGTGGCACAGGTCGACGGCGTCTGGTCGATTCCCTCGCACAGCAACTATCCGGCCGACGCACAAGACCACATGGCCGCGGCCGCCACGTCGTTGTTGGACCTGACCATTCTGGGCGAAGTGACCCGCAACGCCGGCGATCAGGAATTGTACGGCGTGATCACGCCCGACCCGAAGACGCTCAGCCAAGGAGCTACCGGCGTCGGCACGCGCGTTACCTTGCGCGACGACAAGGACAAGGTGCTGGCCGACCTGGTGATCGGCAAGCCGGTCAAGGACCAGCCCGCGCTGCGTTACGTGCGCGAGGCGGGCCGCGATCCGATCTACACAGTGGCCATCTCAACCGATCGATTCTCGACCAAGTTCGAGGACTGGATCGAGGAAGACCTGCTCAAGCTCAACGCGTTCGACGTGCGCGAAGTCGAGCTAAACGACTATTCGATCGAGGAAGCGCCTTTGCAAGATCGTCAGATTGGATTGCGGATGAATCCGCGGATGAAGACCAAGCTGGCATTTGACGACACCAAGTCGAGTTGGAGCCTGGTTGAGATGACCGAGTTCGACGACCAGCAACAAGCGACACCAACCCAACTGGCGGAGAACGAAGAACTGAACGCCGAGATTCTCAACGCGCTGAAGACGGCGCTCGACGACCTGAAGATCGTCGACGTGGAGCGCAAGCCCAAGGGGCTGAGCCAGGACCTGCGGGCCAGCGAAGAACTGGTCAAGAACCCTGAAACGCAAGGTTCGCTGGTGGCGCGAGGGTTTTACCCCGTGCAGGTCGAAGACCACCTGGAAATCTTCTCCAGCGAGGGCGAGGCCACTTGCACGACCAAGGACGGCGTGCGCTACGTGCTGCGGTTCGGCCGCCTGGCCGGCGGACCGGTCGACGACGAGCCGAAGGACGAGGCGACCGACGACGACCAGCCAAAAAGCGATCCGGCGCTGAACCGTTATCTGTTCGTGATGGCCCAGTTCGACGAGAGCCAGATTCCCAAGCCCGAGTTCGAGCCCGTGCCCGGAGAGGAGCCACCGGCTGACGAGAAGCCGGCCGATGCGACCGAGGCCGACACGGCGACCGAGCCAGAGGTTGATGCGCCGGCCGAGGAGAAGAAGCCGGCCGATGGCAGCGAGCCGCCGGTGCCCGAAACCAAAACGTCCGCCGCGGCTCAGGCCGAGGGCGATACCGGCGAAGAAGATCCCGCTGACAAGCAGTCCGCAACCGACGAGCCCAAGGCCGAGGACGGCAAGAGCGAGGAAAAGCCGGCCGCCGACGCGCCAGCCGAGATCAAGCCCGCCGCTCCCACGCCCGAAGAGCAGCAGAAGGTCGCGGTCGAGCGCGAAAACAAGCGCCGTCAGGAAGAGTACGACGACGCGATCAAGAAGGGGCAGGACAAGGTCAAGGAGCTTAACGACCGTTTTGCCGATTGGTACTTCATCATATCCGACGACGTCTACAAGAAGATTCACCTGGGCCGCGGTGACATCGTGAAAGCGAAGGTCGTGAAAGACGCTGTCGACGAATTGGGCGATCCAGAATTGAACGAATTGCAGAAGGGCCTGGACGGCGAGTAAGACGCAGCGGTCGGCTATCCAGCCACGTCCGTGCCGAGCTCGCGCAGGAACTCGAGCGTGAAGATGCCGGTGTCGTGGCCGTCGCTGAAGGCGATTGCATAGGCGTAGTTGCCCACGGGGCGCATTCCTTCGACCTTGAGCGGCCGCGCTTCGGCCGCCGAGAGCACCGGCAGCAATCCGGCGGGCTGCGGCGGCGCGGCGCGCTTCTCGCGACAAGTGGCGCAAGGACAGCGTGAGCGCAGCTCGCCGAACGTGATCTCGCGGCGCACGCCGTCGCTCCACTCGATGAGCAACCGATCGTCGCCCTGCAGCTTCAGTTGGGTGGGTCGCACGCTCATGGCATTCCAATCTTGCCGGCCGCTTACTCGAATTCGCGCAGCACGGACAACAGCCGTTCGATCTCGTCGGTGGTGTTATAGTGCAACAGGCCAAGCCGCACGAGGCCCGCGGGCTCAAGCCCCAGCGATTCGCTGAATTCCAGCGCGTAGAAGTTGCCGTGCCAGGCAAAAATGCCGCGCTCGCCGAGTCGTTGCGCCAGCTCGGGCGCCGACAAGCGACGATGCGTGATCGACACCGTCGGCACGCGCTGGTGCAACCGCGCGGCGTCGGTAATGCCCCAGATCTTGACGCTGGGAAGCTCCAGCAGGCCGGCGATCAACTGTCGCGAGAGTTGGCGCTCGTACGCGCCGATGTCGGCAAAAGCGGCCGCCAGCGCCGTGCGCCGATCGACGGCCGATGGCGCGCTGCGCCGTCCCAGGTCGGCCAGATACTCGATCGCCGCCAGCACACCGGCAATTCCCTCGTGATTCTGCGTGCCGGTCATCCAGCGATCGGGCAGCGTGTCGGCCGCGGGCCGCACTTTGTACGTTTCGAGGGCGGCCATCAGCGCGGGCCGCCCCCACAGCAGGCCCACGTGCGGGCCGAAGAACTTATAGGCCGAGCAGGCCAGATAATCGCAACCCCAACGCACCACGTCGATCAGCCCGTGCGGCGTAAAGTGTACGGCGTCCAGGTAGACCTGCGCGCCGACGTCGTGCGCCAGCGCCGCGATTTCCGCGACCGGGTTGATCGTGCCGGAAGCGTTCGAGGCGCAGCCGACGGCCACCAATCGCGTGCGCGGCGACAGGGCACGCCGCAACTCGTCGAGATCGAGCGTGCAATCGTCCGGCCGGAAGTTGACGTGCCGGACGGTCGCGCCGGCATCGCGTGCGGCCAGCACCCAGGGAGTGACGTTGGCGTCGTGGTCGAGCCGCGTGACGATCACCTCGTCGCCCGGTTGCCAAGTGCGTGCCAATGCGCGACTGAACGCAAACGTGAGCGACGTCATGTTCGCGCCGAACACCGTGGCTTCGGGCGAATCGGCGCCGAGCAGGTCGGCCGCCGCGCGATGTGCTTCGGCCAGCATGGCGTCGCTTTCGCGGCTGCTGGCGAAATGGCCGCCGTGATTGGCATTCATCTCGATCAGGTACTGGGCCAAGGCGTCGACCACGCGCTGCGGCGCCTGGCTGCCGGCCGGACCATCGAGATAGATCACCGGCTGGCCGTCGATCTGACGCGACAGCGCCGGAAACTGCTGGCGGCACCAGGCAACGGGAAACGTCGAAGAAGCAACAGCGGTCATGCGAAGTACCGGAGTAAGTGAACGGGTGATCGTGCGACGGTCGAGAGACACATTCAGGGAAAAGGTTCGGCTTCAGTAAAAAAAAGTCCGCCGATCAAGTGCCCGGCGCCTGGCCGACATCGAACTCGGCGTCCTTCCAATCGGTGACGAACATGCAGCCCGGGCTGTGCGTGATGGCCAACTCGGGCTGGGTTTCGAGCAAAGCCAGTTGGGGCGTGACGCCACAGGCCCAAAACACGGGCACCTCACCCGGATAAATCGTCACCGCCTCGCCGAACTCGGGCCGGGCCAGGTCCGCGATTCCCAGCGCGCCCGGATCGCCCACGTGAACGGGTGCGCCGTGCATCGTCGGAAAGCGACGGGTGACGGCGATCGCCTGCTCCACGTGCTCGGGACGCAGCGGCCGCATGCTTACCACCAGGTTGCCGCGGAAGCGCCCGGCCGGTTGACATGCTTGCGACGTGCGATACATGGGCACGTTGCGGTGCTGGTCGATATGGCGCACCGGCAAGCCCGCGGCCACAAGCGCGTTTTCGAACGTGAACGAGCAGCCCAGCAGAAAGCAGATCAGGTCGTCGCGCCAGAGGTTGCGGATATCGGTCGGCTCGTCAGGATCGAGCACGCCGCGGCGAAACACGCGATAGCGCGGCACGTCGGTGCGCAAATCGGCGCGAGGCGCGCTGCGGCGCGGCTGAGGATCGCCGGGCGCCGTCTGCTCCAGCAATGGGCAAGGTCGCGGGTTCAAGCGGCAAAACTCGGCGAAATCGGCCGCGTCGACGGCCGGCAGCACCACGAGATTGGCCTGCGCAAAGCCCCGCGCCAATCCGGCAGTGGGAGCGGTCCAGCGGCCGGTGCGAATCGCTGCGCGCATCTCGGCCCCCGTGGCGGAGGCAAGGGATTCGACGGTGATTACTTCGCGCTGGGTTTGCATCGCTCGTCGACGAATCGTTTGCCCTTGCCCTCGACGCGCGGCAGACTGCCGGGCGTGACCGTGCGCACTTCCACCCGCAGTCCCAGCCGCAATTGCAATTCCTGGGCGACGCGATCCGGCGCGTTCAGCCGATCTTCGATTTCCACCAGCAGGTGGTCCATTTCGGCCTCGGTGCGCGCCGTCATGCGATACTCGACGACTTCCGGAAAGCTGCGCAGTATCTGCTCGACCGAGCTGGGAAACACGTTGACACCACGAATGACCATCATGTCGTCGACGCGGCTGACCACGCCGCCTTGCAGGAAGACGAAGCGGTTGTCGCCTTCGTGCCCCCAGGTGGGGCGCACCAGGTCGCCCGTGCGATAGCGAATGATGGGGCAGCCGGTGCGCCCCAGGTTGGTTAGCACCAGTTCGGAAAGCTCGCCGTCAACGGCGGGCGTGCCGGTTTCGACGGAGAGAAATTCCGGCAGAAAGTCGTGCTCGTTGACGAATAGACCGTGGCCGCGCAAATCGCCAAAGCCCCAGGGGCCGACCTCACTGGCACCGCTGTGATCGAGCACGCAGGCCTTCCATGCTTGCTCGAGCCGAGCGCGGGTGGCCGGAATCGATCCGCCCGGCTCGCCGGCCAGCACCAATTGGCGCACGTCCAGCTCGCTGACGTCGATCTGGTTTTCGGCGGCGACTTCGGCCATGTGCATGGCGTAGCTGGGGGTGCAAAAGATGACCGTGATTCTGGCCGTCCGCAGCAGCTCGAGCCGTGCCAGCGTGTTGAGCCCGCCGCCGGGCACCACCAGGCAGCCACGCGCCAACACCGCGTCGAACGCACTCCAAAAGCCGATGAACGGCCCGAACGAAAAGGTAAACAGCGCGCGGTCGCCCGCTTCGATGCCGGCTGCGTCGAGCACGAACTGCCAACAGTCGATCCACCAGCGCCAGTCGTCGGGCGTGTCGAGCACCGCCAGCGGTCGGCCGTGGGTGCCCGACGTCTGGTGATAGCGCGTGTAACGCTCGATGGGATAGGTGAGATTGGCGGCCAGGACGCCGGTGCTCGACGTGTTGAGCAGCTCGTCCTTGAAGGTGAAGGGCAGGGCGGCCACGTCGTCGAGCGAGTGCAGCGGGCCCGCGGGGTCGGCCAGCGCCTGGGCGCTGATCGCGCTGAGTTTCTCGGTGTAAAAGCGATTCTGCGGCAGAATTTCGCGCAGCAGCGCGTTCAACCGCGAAAGCTGGTGTGCTTCGAGCGCCGAGTCGTCGAGCGATTCGAATTGGCGCCGCTGTTCGGGCGTGGTGGTGAGCATGATTCAAATCATAAAGCCCCCGACGCCGGCTGGCCAGCGGGCGAGGCACCCGGGAGAGCGACGCAAACTGGCCTGCGCCGGTGCCCCGGAGCTTGTTAGAATCATCTGATCCCAAACCGCTCATGTCCGCGCGACGGCGTTCTCGCCCGGCAGTTCTCCGTTTTCCAGCTCGATCCGCGCCCCATGACCGACGCACCTCGCAAAGCCTCGTTGCTGGTGATCTTTCTCACCGTGTTCATCGACTTGCTGGGCTTCGGCATGGTGCTGCCGCTGTTGCCCATCTATGCCAAGGATTTTGCCGAGCAGTTGGGGCTGGAGCCGGGACACTCGCGCATCGGGTTGTTGATCGGATTGCTGATGTCCAGCTTTTCGTTCATGCAGTTCATCTTTGCGCCGTTGTGGGGCCGGCTGAGCGATCGGGTGGGCCGGCGGCCGGTGCTGATGATCGGGCTGGCCGGCTCGGTGGTCTTTTACACGCTGTTCGGCGTTGCCACCGTGCTGAAGAGTTTGCCGTTGTTGTTCGCTTCGCGGATCGGCGCGGGCGTGGCCGGCGCCACGATCTCGACGGCGCAGGCTTATATCGCCGACGCCACGGCGCTGCAAAACCGGGCGCGCGGCATGGCAATGATCGGCGCGGCTTTTGGACTGGGATTCACTTTTGGACCGCTGTTCGGATTCCTGGCGGTGCCCAGCGGCACGGGCGATCCCGGTCCTGGTCCCGGCTATGCGGCGGCCGGTTTGTCCGCGATCGCGCTGTGCCTCGCCTACTTCAAGCTGCCCGAAAGCCTGCGTCCCGACAGCAAGGCGCAGCGGCCGCACTGGTTTGACACGCAGGCGCTGCGTGGCGCACTGGGAACTCCGGCCGTGGGATTGTTGCTGCTGACGATCTTCATCTACGTGTTTTCGTTCGCCAACCTCGAGTCGACCTTGTCGCTGATGATTAACGCCGAGGATGTGGGTTATGCCTTTAACTTTCGGCAGGTGTGTCTGACGTATGCGTTCATCGGATTCATCCTGACGCTGGTGCAAGGGGGAATCGTACGTCAGTTGGCGACGCGCTTGCCCGAAGGCGTGATGGCTATCGGCGGCTCGGTCGTCGAGATCGTGGGATTCGTGGTGCTGACGCAAGCGGCGGTCAGGCCGTCGTTGCCCTTGCTGCTGGTGGGTTTGGCGATCGTGGTCACGGGGTTTGCCTTTGTCACGCCGTCGCTGCACTCGCTATTGTCGCGCTGGAGCGATCCCACCAAGCAGGGGGGCATTCTAGGCATCGGCCAGAGCATCTCGGCGCTGTCGCGCATCCTGGGCCCGATGGTCGGCGTGCCATTGTTCGAGAACCGCGCGCTGGCCGAGACGTTCGGCGTCAAGGCGGCCCAAATGCCGCTCTACCTGGCGACCGTGCTGACGGCGGTGGCGCTGGTGTGCGTGGTCTTGGCCGCGCGAAGTGGCCGCGACTATCCGACCGCCATCGATTGAGCCGCGGCGGAAAATCGGGCGCGAGTTCCACCTGGGCCGGTGCGACGTGATTGAAGCACGCGCGGCTTGGTGCATTCTGGCCATCTCGTGTTGTGATGTCGGACGACCCAGGCGGCGGCAGTCACCTGAGGACGGAACATTGATGAGGAAACTGGCGCTCGAAAGACTCGAGGGCCGCGAGATGATGGCATTCGTGGACGAGCCCGTGATTGCGCCGGTCAGTTGACTGCCGAGCAACGATCTACGATGCCGAGCCAAACCCGCCGCCGCCGGGCGTCTCGATCGAAAGTACGTCGCCCGGCAATGCTTGGAACTGGGCGAGCGCCGGCAGCTCGCTCTGCGTGCCGTCGGCCCGCTCGAGCAGGTTGCGCCCCAACGCGCCGGCTGAGCCTCCTTGCAGACCATAGGGTGGATAGGGTCCGCGGCGTTGTGACAGGATGGAAACTTCCAGCGGCTTGAGAAATTCGATGCGGCGGATCACGCCGTTGCCGCCGCGCTGTCGTCCTGTGCCGCCGGAGCCAACGCGGATGGAAAACGACCGCAGGCGCACCGGATAGCGGCGTTCGAGCACTTCAGGATCGGTGAGCCGGGTGTTGGTCATATGCGTGTGTACGGCGTCGGCGCCGTGGGCGTCGCGCGTGGCGCCCGCTCCACCGCAAATCGTTTCGTAATAGCCGAACGTCGCATCGCCGAACAGCAGGTTGTTCATCGTGCCCTGGCTGGCAGCCGCCAGGCCGAACGCGCCCAGCAGCACGTCGACCACGCGCTGCGACGTTTCGACGTTGCCGCCGACGACGGCCGGGCAGTCTTCGGCTTGCGGTTGCTCGGCCGGGTTCAACAACCCTGGTGGAACGATCAGCTCGACCGGCGCCAGCACACCCTGGTTGAGCGGGATGTCTTCGGCCAACAGGCAGCGCAGCACGTAGAGCACCGCGGCGGTCGTGATCGCGCCATTGGCGTTCAAGTTGCCGCGGCTGACCGGACCGGTGCCGGTGAAATCGATCGTAGCGCGATCGCCGTCGACCGTGATCGAAACGGAAATCGGCGTGCCATCGTCCAAGTGGTCCGTAAATGGATAGACGCCGGGCTCGAGTTGCCGCAGCGCCTGGCGGACCTGCTGCTCGGCGGCGACTTGAATGTGGTGCATGTAAGCGGCGACGACCGGCAGCGTATAGCGCTCGACCAGCCGGGCCAGGTCGGCGGCGCCGCGATGATTGGCGGCCACTTGCGCCGCCACGTCGGCCAGATTCGCTTCGACGGCACGACTGGGGTGCGGGCCGGAGGTCAACAGCTTGCGCAGATCCTCCCAGCGCGCCTCCCCGGCATCGACCAGCTTGAAGTTGCGGATCAACACCCCTTCTTCACCCAAGTTGCGCGAGAAGGGGGGCATCGAGCCGGGCGTAATGCCGCCCAACTCGGCATGGTGCGCGCGGCTGGCCGTGAAGAACAGGATTTGCCCGGCACGATCGTGGACCGGCGTGACCACGGTGACGTCGGGCAAGTGCGATCCGCCGCGATAGGGATCGTTGGCGACGAACACGTCGCCGGCGCGCATCGACGGATTGTCGGTGATCACGCGGCGCACGGTTTCCGCCATGGCGCCCAAGTGTACCGGCATGTGCGGCGCATTGACCACCAGATCCCCCTCGGGCGTAAACAGCGCACAACTGAAATCAAGGCGCTCCTTGACGTTCACGCTGCTGGAGGTATTCCGCAGCGTGATACCCATCTGTTCGGCAATGGCGGCGAACTGATTGTTGAAGACTTCCAGCATGACAGGGTCGGCGGTGGTATCGACCGAGGCATGCGGCGGGCCGCCAGCCACCTGGCGCACCAACAGCTCGCCGCCGCTGAGTACCTGGGCCTCCCAGCCCGGGTCGATCAGCGTGGTCGACGACGATTCGGAGACGATGGCTGGTCCGAAAATCAGGTCTCCCGGTTGCAAAGCGTCGCGCTCGAAGGCCTGGGTTTCGAGCAGCATTCCGTCGAAATGCGTTTGCACGGTGCGCGCGGCGGTCGGGTTGCGTGGCGGAACCGGTCCCGAGGCAGGCAGCGGCGCCGACGACTGCCCGCGCGCTTCGACTCGTAGTGCCACGATTTCCAGCGCGCGCCCTTCATGGATATAGCCATACAGCTTGCGATGCTCGGCCAAAAAGGCGGCCTCGCACTCGGCGGCCGCGTCGAAGGGGCAGGGCACGACCAGCGACGCGTCGACGCCCCGATAGCGCAACTCGACAAGCCGCGTCAGCGTGATCCGCTCTTGCTCGATGCCTTCGGCCAGCACGCCACGGACGGCCTGTTCTGCCAGCCGGGTAAACTCCCCAGCCAGTTCGACGAACGCTTGCTCAGTGAGCGCGCGGTATACGCCGCTGACCGCGTGGCGTTCGACGTCGGCCAGGCCAATGCCGTAGGCGCTCAGCAGGCCGGCGTGCGGATGAAAGAGGATCTCGCGCATGCCCAGCTCGCGCGCGACGGCACAGGCATGTTGCCCGGCGGCGCCGCCAAAGGGCACGAGCACATAGTCGCGCGGATCGCAGCCCTTGGCTACGGAAATCGAGCCGATCGCTTTCGCCATGTTGGCGTTGGCCACTCGGACAAACCCTGCGGCCAATTCCAAGGGCGCATAGCGGCGGCCGGTGGCGCTTGCAATCTCGTCGACCAGCGTTGTCAAGCGCGCCGATGCTGCCGTACGATCCAAGGGGAATGGAAAGCGATCGGGCAGGATCTTGCCCAGCAAGAAGTTGACGTCGGTCACGGTCAGCGGACCGCCCCGCCCGTAGCAAGCCGGACCGGGTTCGGCTCCTGCACTATCGGGTCCGACGACGAGCTTGACGCCGTCGAAATGGCAGATCGATCCGCCGCCGGCGGCCACGGTTTCAATGGCCATCATGGGCGCGACGACGCGCACTCCCGACTTCTCGGTTTCGAATTCCAGCTCGTAACGCCCATCGAAGCGCGAGACGTCGGTGCTGGTGCCTCCCATGTCGAATCCGATGGCGCGGTCGAAGCCGGCCGCTTGCGCGACGCGTGAAAAGCCGACCACGCCGCCGGCCGGGCCGGAGAGGATGCTGTCCTTGCCGACGAACGCCCCGGCGTCGACCAGCCCTCCCGCCGAGGTCAGGATGCGCAGCGAACCGGCCGGAAGCTCCTTGCGCAGCGAGCGGACGTAGCGGCGCAGGATGGGATTCAAGTAAGCGTCCATCACCGTGGTGTCGCCTCGCGAAACGATCTTCACCAGCGGAGCGACCCGGCTGGAAACGCTGATCTCGTCGAAGCCGACTTCGCGAGCCAACTCGGCCACGAGCTCCTCATGATCGGGCCGGACGAATGCGTGCATCAGGCACACGGCCAGCGACTCGACGCCCTGCTCGCGGACGGCGCGCAGTTGCTCGCGCACGGCCGCTGCGTCCGGGGCGCGCAGCACCTTGCCGGCGAAGTCGATGCGCTCGTCGATCTCGACCACCGCGGCGAACAGCGGCCGCGGCTTGCGAATGTCCAGATCGAACAGCCGTGGCCGGTTCTGATAGCCAATGTGCAAGACGTCGCCGAATCCGCGCGTCGTGACGAACGCGGTGCGCGCGCCGCGCCGCGTGATCAGGGCGTTGGTGCCGCGAGTGGTTCCCAGGCGCACGGTCACGGGCCCGATGGGCTCCGCCAGCGTCAGCCCCAGCAAGTAGCGAATCGCCACCAACGGCGCTTCCAAGTGCGAGAACAACTCGTAGGTCTGTCCGGTTTGCGGCGCGCGCGGAAGCGGCGCCGCCAGTTGCAGCGTGCCGCTCTGCTGGTCGAACTGCGCGACCGTCGTCTCGGCCACGACAGCGCCGGACGCGTCGAACAATCGCAGGCGGTAGCCGGTCCACACATCGGCCGGATCGAGACGGCGAGCGGCATCCAACAGCACGCCGCGCGACGATCCATCGCCAACGGCCCCCTTGATGACGCCGGAACTGAGCACCTTGTAGTGCGCCAGCCGACCGTCCTCGCCGCGCGCGAAGCTGTCGGTGAACGTGCCGCCGACGTCGATCCAGAATTCGCAATGTGACATGGCGTCTTGTTTACCATCGCGACGGCGCACGAAAAGGCGCCACGCGCTGCCGCGCGGCGTGAATCCCAGGCATCAGCGAGTCGACGACCGGAGCTCGATCTGTTGCGACAATTCCTTTTTCATCTCCGTGAACACGCTGCTCCAGTCGCCGCCGCTTGATTGCCGGAACAGACGCATCGTCGGATACCAGGGACTATCCGTGCGGCCGGTCAGCCATCGCCATTCGCCGGCCTTGGGCAGCGCCAACCAAACGGGAAGCCCCAATCCACCGGCCAGGTGCGCGACGGCCGTGTCGCAACTGATCACCAGGTCGAGGTTGCAGATGGCCGCCGCCGTATCCAAAAACGAATCCAGCGAACTCCCCAACTCGTCGACTTGCACCTGCCCGCCTGCCGTGGCGAGCTGTTCGACGCTCGGCCCTTTTTGCAAGCTGAATAGCTTCAGGCCGCTGATCTCGCCCAAGGGGGCAAACTCGATCAGCGGAATCGATCGCCGCTGATCGAACATGTACTGCGGGTTGCCTTGCCACACGATGCCTGTCTTGAAGACGTCGCCACCGGGCATTTTCGCGCGCCATTGCTTGAGCGATCTGGAGTCGGCGGCCAGATAGGGGACTTCGTTGGGAATCGTGTCCAGTGTCGTCCCCAGCAAGCGTGGCAGGCTCAACAGCGGCACGTGCAGATCGCAACGGGGTAGTTCCTCGCCGCGAGCGATCACGCCCGTAAAGCCAGAGGCCTTGAGCAACGAGGCCAGCTCGAGCTGAACGTCAACGTAAACGATACCTCGCTGCCGCTTGAGCAGGTTGAGATAGCGAATGAAGTGGAGCGTGTCGCCGAGGCCCTGTTCGGCGAGCACCATCAGCGAGCGTCCGTCCAGCGGCGAACCGTCCCACATCGGCGCTTCGTAAGTGCGAAGCTTGAAGTCCTTGCATTTGAGGCGCCACTCATATTCTCCCCAGCCTTCGGCGAAGTCGCCCCGGCCGAGCGGAATAAAGGATCGATAGAAATGCGTTTCGGCACTATCGGGATCGACGCGCAGGGCGTCGTCGTAGGCGGCCAGCGCTTCGTCGTCCCGGCCCTGCTGGTGCAGGGCTCCGCCCAGTGAATAGCGGGCCTGAACATGGCGAGGATCGAGCGCGATGGCGCGTTGCAGGTGCTCAATGCCCTCGTCGGAATGGCCCAGCATGAGCAGCGCCGCGCCGGCGTTGGCGGCGGCATCGGCCGAGTTGGGGTCGAGCTCCACGGCCTTGCGAAAGTGTACCAGTGCTGGTTCGTATTGCTTTTGGCTGTGGTAGGTTCCGCCCAGGACGTGATGCGCCTCGAACGAGTCGGGCTCCAACTCGAGGACTTTGTGGCAATAGGCGGCCGCGGCCTGGTGGTCCTTGCGATCGTGCAACAGCGAAGCCAAATTCACCAGCGCGGCGGCCGAGTCGGGCTTGATCGACAGTGCCAGGCGAAAGCACTGTTCGGCCCGATCGGTGTCTCCCAGTCCACGATAAACGCAGCCGAGATTGCTTTGCGCAGCGCTGTGCCTGGGATCGAGCCGGATGGCCTGTTGCAAGAGCGGCGCCGCCTCGGCCAGTCGATTCTGCATCTGGAACAACGACCCCAGGCGGTAGAGCGCGTCGATGTGATTCGGATCGATCTGCAGGATGCGCCGCCACAAAGCCTCGGTCTGTGGGTAGTTGCCCAACAACGACTGCGTGACGGCCAGGCTGACGAGGGCCTTGAGATAGTCGGGCCGCGCCGCGACAGCGGCGGAGTAGCTCGCTTCGGCTTCCGGCAATCGATTCGATTCACGCAGCAGATTGCCCAGGTTGAAGTGGGCCTCCGCAAACTGCGGGTTCGAACGCACGGCTTCGCGATAGCTGGCTTCGGCTTCGGCCTTTCGGCCGAGTTGATTCAGCAGCGCGCCGAGGTTGTAGTGCGCTTGTACGTCGTCGGCGTTGAGCGTCAGCGCGCGGAGAAAGCTTGCCTCGGCCGGCGCGTGTTGATGGAGCGTGGCGTAGACAGCGCCCAGGTGGTTGAGGTAATTCGGCTGCTCGTTGATGGCGATCGCATGCTCAATGGCTTGCGCCGCCTCGGCGTGGCGGCCGGACTGGTGCGCGACCAGCCCGAGCAAATGCCAGGCGTCGGCGTGGCGTGGCTGGCCGGCCAGCACCTGTCGATAGAGTTGCTCCGCCTGCGCGAGCTCTCCGCGCTGGTGATGAGCAAAAGCACGCGCTAGTGGGTCGCCGGTGGTGTTCACGATTTCGTGGTGCTTTAGCGACTCGCGGTGAGGGCATTTAGCTCCGCGGCCATTTCGGCAAACACGGGCTCCCAAGCGCCGAGCTTTGGTTGGCGGAACAAACGCATCGTAGGGTACCAGGGCGTGTCGGTGCGACCGAGCAGCCATCGCCAATCCGCGTACGCCGGGATCGCCAACCAAACCGGCACGCCCAGGGCGCCTGCCAGGTGACCCAGCGAGGTGTCGCAGGTGATCAGCAGATCCAAATTGCGCAAGATCGCGGCCACGTCAAGGAACGGCTCGGCCTGCGGATCGATGAGCTGTTGCAGATCGACGACCTGGAACTGATCCCCGACGGCGGCGAGTTGCTCGCGACCGTGTCCTTTCTGCAAGCTCAGCAGGCTGACGCCGCCTACCCTCGCCAGCGAGCCGAACTGCGCAAGCGGGATCGAACGATAGCGATCGTCGCGGTGCGTGGGTCGGCCCTGCCAGGCAATGCCGACCTTCAGTCCGCGAAACGCTGCCAGTTGTGTGCGCCAACGCGCCACGCGTTCTTCGCTGGCCGTCAGGTACGGCACTCCGCCCGGAATCGTGGCGAGCGTGGTGCCGAGCACGCGCGGCAGGCTGAGCAGCGGAATCTGAAAGTCGTAGCCGGTGGCGCTGGCGGCCGGCAGCGGCTGGTCGGGGGGCGCCTGGACTGCCAGATGCTCGATGCCCGCTTCGCGAAACAGGGGGATCAGCAATTGCGGCACCTCGAGCGTCACGCGCTGGCAGCGCTTGCGGACCAAGGGCAGGTAGCGCACGAACTGAATCATGTCGCCGATGCCTTGCTCGCCGTGGACGATCAACGATGGCGCGGCCAGCGGCCCGCCGTCCCATTCGGCTTCGGGGCGGCGCCGCGTGCCGAACTCCGGAAAATCCAACCGCGCCTCGTAGTCGCGAAAGCCTTCGACAAAGTGCCCTTGCGTGAGCAAGACCATGCCGCGGTTGTAGCGCGCATAGCGCGAATCAGGATCGATGGCAAGTGCCGCGTTGAAATGTTCAAGTGCCGCGTCGTATTGCCCCGCGCCTTTTAGCAGTATGCCCAGATTGACGTGGGACGCACGGTGCCGCGGCTGTAACTGGAGCGTGCGACGGTAGTAGCCGGCTGCTTCGTCGCGGCGGCCGGCATGTTCCATCACCAGGCCCAGGTGATACGTGGCGTCGGGCTGCTGAGGATCGAATTGCAGGGCACGCAGCAACACTACTTCGGCCTGTTGATAGCGGCCGGTCATCACATAGATGGAACCCAGATTGATCAAGACGCGCAGATTGTGCGGCTCTTGCGCCGCGGCTTGTTCGAGCAGGGTTATGCCTTCGTCGCGGCGCCCCGCGTCGACGACCAGCGCGGCGTAGCGGTTGAGCGTCTCCGCGTGGCCCGGATACTGAGCGAGCACCTGCCGGTAGATCGACTCGGCCTGCTCCCAACGGCGCGCCTGATGGTGCGAGAGTCCCAGTGCCAGGGCTTCGGAAATCGTGGGCATGGCTGACGACTGAAAGATCGCGCGTGGGTGACGTTCGCCGACCAACTACGGTTGGCCGACGGCCAACAGATGCGATTCGGTGCGCAGAAACATGCGTCCGCCGGCGACGGCCGGCGTGGCGCGGCTGGTCTCGCCCAGCGCACTACGACCCAGCAACTGGTACTGGTCGGCAGCGGCCAGGCACACTACGTCGCCATCCACCGACACTCCGTAAATGCGGTCTGCCACGCGCACCGGCGAACTGAAGTAGTTGCCGCCGACGCGCTGGCGCCAGCGAACCTCGCCCGTGGCGCCGTCGATGCAACTGGCGATGCCGCGATCGTTCCACAGAAACACCAGCTTGCCGTGCGTGACCATCGTGGGCACGTAGGGCGCCAACGCGCGATCGATGCGATACACGGCGCGCGGCTCGTCGTCCGTCGAAGTGGGCGGTTCGACGGCAATCACGGCATTGTTGCCGGCCCCGTCGCCGCAGGCGGCCAGCACCAGGTTCTCGAACAAAATGGGCGAGCCGACGGGCCGCCGCTCCAGCGCCGCCAATTCCCAGTGGGTCGAGCCGTTCGTCGGATCGAGGCTGGCCACGCCGTGTGAGCGTCCCACCACGATCAACTCGTCCGGCTGACCGGGCCGCTGCCGAATGCAGGGCGCCGCATACGAGGCGTTCTGCTCGACCAGCACCTGGCGTGGAACCTTCCAGCGGATGGCGCCGCTGGCGGCGTCGACGGCCACCAGAAAACTCTCGCCATCCTGATCGTTGGTGAGGATCACCAGATCGCGATACACGACCGGCGACGCGGCGAAGCCGTGCTGGCTGGTGAAGCTACCCAAGGGCAGCCGCCAGAGCTCGTTGCCCTGGTGGTCGAAGGCCAACAAGGCAAGTTCCTCGGGCGTGGCCCAGGCGCAGTAAACGCGCTTGGCGTCGGCGGCGGGCGTGCTTGAGGCGAACGTGTTTTGCTGATGAACGTGGTAGCGCGAGGCGGGGTAGTCTCGCTTCCAAAGCAAGCGGCCGTCGCGCGCCGACAGGCACAGCACGTGTCGCGTGCCATCGGTCACGTCGGCGCTGGTCAGAAAAATGCGATCGCCCCACAACACGGGTGACGAGTTACCCTTGCCGGGTAGTTCGACCTTCCACAACAGCTCGTCGTCGTCCCAGGCGACGGGAATCGTGGTGGCGTCGCTTTGACCGGCTCCGTTAGGGCCGCGAAAGCGCGGCCACTCCTGGGCAGGCAAGGCCGACCACGCGAGCAACCAAGACAACGCGACAGCGAGAGAGAACCGAATCATCGTGAGAGGCTCCTGCGAGAAAGGCACTTGCCCGGCGCTGGGGCGGGGCGCTAGCGCTCGATGCGATACTCGTCGACTTTACGATACAAGGTGGCGCGGCCGATGCCCAGTAGGTTGGCGGCTTCCGGTACGTTGCCGCCGGTCCGCGCCAAGGCGTCTTTGATGAGACGCTGCTCCCAATACTGCAAATTGAGCGATTCCAATTCGCCGCCGACCGGATCCAGCAGGCCGAGATCCGCCACGCGGATTTCCTGGTTATCGGCCAGCACCACCGCGCTATCGATCACATTGCGCAATTGCCGCACGTTGCCGGGCCACTGATAGGCCAGCAGCTTGGCGCGGGCCTCGGCCGAGAGCCGCACTCCGGGCCGGCCGTGCTGGCGGCGGAAGTGGTCGAGAAGGAAGTCGACCAGCCGTGCTACGTCAGGCCCACGCTCGCGCAGCGGAGGCGCTCGCAATTCGAACACGGCCAGCCGATAGTACAAATCCTCGCGAAACTTCTTCTGGCGGACGTACGTCTGCAGATTCTGGTTCGTGGCCGCGATCACGCGCACGTCGACGCTGATCTCCTTCTGTCCGCCCACGGGCAGAAACGGATGCCCCTCGAGAATGCGCAGCAGCTTGGCCTGGCCTTCGAGGGTCATCTCGCCGACTTCGTCGAGGAACAGCGTGCCCAAATCGGCCTGCTGGAAGTAGCCCACGTGGTCGCGATCGGCGCTGGTGAACGAGCCGGCTTTGTGCCCGAAGAGCTGGCTTTCCATCAGTTCCTGGGGAATGGCCGCGCAATTGACGCAGAGCATCGGCCGGTCGGCGCGGGCGCTCTCCTGGTGTACGGCGCGGGCGATGAGCTCCTTGCCGGTGCCGCTTTCGCCGGTGATCAGCACGCAACTGCCGGCGCGGGCCATGCGCGCTATTTTGCTCTTCAATTCAACCATCGAGGGGCATTCGCCGATAATCTCGCCTTGGTCGGGCAGCTTGGCGACCAGGTGTTGATACTCGGTAGTCAAGTTGCGTTCGCGCTGCGCTCGCACCAATGCGACGGTGGTGATGTTGGCCAGTGAGATGGCGAAGTCGAAGTCCGATTGGCGGAAGCGCCCGTGTTCGAGATAGGCGTGGACGGCGCCCAGCACGGACGTGTTGTGTACCAGGGGAACGCACAGCGCGTCGGCATAGTGTTCGAGGCTTTCGGAGGTTTCGCCGCTGCGGTGGTTGGTCACCCAAACGGCCTGCCCTTGACGTGACACCATTTCGGTCAGCGACTTGGAGAGCGTGACGTGCGGGCCGGCGTTGGGAGGAATGACCAGCCGGGGCTTCAACTCGCCGTTGTCGTTGAGCCACAAGAAACCCGAGATCGTAGCACGCGTCCAATCCATCAGCAGTTCGAGCGACGTGCGCACCACCTCGTCGGGCGAGTCGCACCCCAGCAGCTTGATGCTGAACTGATACAGCAAGAGCAGTTCCTTGGTGCGCTGCGAATCGCGCAGCGCGGCCAGTACGCTCGACTCGGAAGTGATGCCGTCAACGAGTTGGTTCTTGATGACGGTCTCGGTCAGGCCGTCTTCCTCGGCGGCCGAGTCGAGGGTCGGCGGCTGGTCGGTCAAGTGGAATTCGAACTCGGTAGTGCCTACGCGCACGTGGTGCCCGTCGCTCAAGGCCACGTCGTCGATGCGTTGATCGTTGACAAACGTGCCGTTGCGGCTGTCGACATCGCGAATGTGCCAGATGCCGCTCTGCTGCAGGATGATGGCGTGTACGCGCGAACAAAGCGGGTCGTTCAAGGCGATTGCGCACTCGGGATCGCGCCCCAGGCGATTCTCCTCGGTCGGATCGAGCAGGAAGCTCACCCCGTTGCGGCTGCCGACGGTCATCGTCAGGTATACGTACACGGGCAGGCGCTGAGGTGGTGAGAGAGAAGGAGTTTCCAAGGCTGGGCGATCCATCGGCAGGACGGCGCGTTCATTCAGTATACCGCGCCCGGCGGGTGACTGGGACCGCGGCGCCAAGACGTCGATTTTGCTTCAGGCGCCGTCGCGTTGTCCCTTCCAAGGGTCGCTCACTAGAATGGCCACAGGCGTATGCCATGCGGGCGGTTGGTCGCTTTTTTCTCGTGACATTTCCTCCAGTTGACGGCCCTCGTGATGATGGCCTTCGGATTGATGGCCGCGGCATCGAAGTTCGATAGTTTGCCAGCCGATGCGGGGTTGCTGCTCGTGGGGCACGGCACGCGCTATGCGCCCGGCGTTGACGAGTTCTTGAACCTGGCCGAGCGTGTGGCCGCGCGCGCAAGTGGCCGGGCCGTCGAGCCGTGCTTTCTCGAGATCGCTGCGCCCTCGATTGCCCAGGGTTTTGCGCGGCTCGTCGAGCAGGGGGTGACAAGCGTGGTGGTGGCGCCTGTAATTCTGTTTGCCGCCGGGCACATCCGCCACGACATTCCGAGTGAAGTGGTGGCCGCGGCCCGGGAGTATTGCGGTGTAGCAGTGGCGCAAGCACCGCACTTGGGATGTCATCCGGCGCTGGCCCAACTGTCCAGCCAGCGATTCGCCGAGGCGTTGAACTTGGGACCGCGCGTCGCGCCGGAGGATACGGCGCTGGTAATGGTGGGACGCGGCAGCCGCAACGCCGAGGCCACCGAAGAGATGCTGCGCTTTGCGCAATTGCGCCACGCGACCTCGCCGGTCGGCGACACGCGCACCGCGTTTCTGGCGATGGCCGATCCGCCGCTTGGTGAAACACTCGAACGGTTGGCCGAGGGGCCGATGAAGCGCGTGGTGGTGCAACCCCATCTGCTGTTTGCCGGCGAGCTTATCGAGCGGGTGCGATCGCTGGTGCGCGACTTCGCGAAGCGGCATGCCCACGTCGATTGGCGCGTGACCCAGCACCTTGGTCCCGACGAATTGGTGGCCACGGCGATTCTCGATCGCGTCCACGAAGCGGCGCGCTTGCCGGTCGATGGTTGCTGACAGGTCCTGCACGTGCGCCAAGCTGCGGCATGTTCGACGGTGACGTGCTGCCCCATCGAATTGAGGTGGAGCGAGCCTGCTGAATTGCCGATGCCAAGGCGTAGGGTTCGCCCGCGGCGGACCTGTGGCCTATCTTTGTGTATCCGGCCGATTCGGCTCGAGGCGCGACCCAAGGACGCACGGCAAGCGTAGCTACCTGTGAGGCGATGCCGCCCTCCGCTCGATTGGCGCGACTTTGGCGGTGATATCACGGGCCGGCGATAGCAGTTGCGGGAATTTGGGCCATCCATCCTGATCTTGCAATCGGGGAGCAGGGCAGCTAGGATCCCGTTTAACCCGTTCAAATTGCGGCACTTAGGCTTTCTGGGCAGCAGCAAAACACGAGGAATCACTGATGAGAGGCCAGTCGACCGTCATGCCCGCCATTGCGAGCCGAATCACTCCGCGTCGAATTCTAGGGCTTGTTCTCGGGGCAGTGGTCCTGGCCGGCCTGTGCGTGCCGCTTCGCGACACGGCGGCCGAAGTCACCGGTCCGCAGCGCAACGATCGGCCGATCACCAAGGCGATCACGGTCTTGATGACGCGCCAGCATCTGACCCGGCATCCGCTGGATGACGAGATCAGCAATCGCTGGATGAAAAACTACCTGAAAATGCTCGATCCGCGCAAGGTGTTCTTCAGCCAGGCGGACATCGACGAGTTCATGGTCTATCGCAATCAATTGGACGACATGGCGCTGCAGGGAGACACCTCGTTCGCGTACCGTGTGTTCAACAAGTTTCTGACGCGGATCGACGAGCGGGTGAAGCTGGTCGACGAGATCCTGGCCGGTCCGATCGACGAGACCGAAGACGAGGAGTTGATCACCGATCCCGACGCGATCAACTATGCCAAAACCGATGCTGAGGTGCGCGATCGCTGGCGTCAGCGCATCAAGTTCGACCTGCTCGAGCTATCGACCGACAAGCCGCCGTTGGAAGGCAAGGAAGCGCGCGACAAGGTTTCGAAGCGTTATCGTCATCTGGCCAAACGGATGCGACAAACCAGCAACGACGAACTGCTGGAAATGTATCTCACCGGGCTGACCACGGCCTTCGATCCGCACACCAGCTACATGGGCGCGCACACGCTGGAAGATTTCGAGATCCAGATGAAGCTTAACCTGGAAGGGATCGGCGCGGCGCTCGAGGCTCCCGAAGGCGAGACCGTGGTGAAGAAGATCATTCCGGGCGGTGCGGCTGCGAAAGACGGCCGGCTGAAGCCGGAAGATCGCATCGTCGGCGTCGGCCAGGACGTCAGCGGGCCCCTCGTGCCGGTGACCGACATGAAGTTGCGCGACGTCGTGCGGCTGATTCGCGGCCACGAGGGCACGACGGTGCGCCTGGAAGTGCTGCCCAAGGGCGAAACGCAGAGCAAGGTTTATGACATCGTGCGGCAAAAGGTCGAATTGACCGACGCCGAGGCACGCAGCGAGATCCTGGAAGCCGGCACGAAGCCGGACGGCAAGCCCTACAAAGTGGGCGTGATCAACCTGCCCAGCTTCTACATGGACATGAGCGGCGCCCGCGAGGGTTTGCAGGATTTCAAGAGCACCACGCGCGACGTCTCCAAGCTGCTGGCCGACTTCAACGCCCAGGGCGTGGACGCAGTGATCATCGATCTGCGCACCAACGGCGGCGGATCGCTCACCGAATCGATCAAGCTGACCGGCCTGTTCATCGACAGCGGCCCGGTGGTGCAGGTGAAGGATTCCGACGGGCAGAAGCAACAGTACGACGATACTGAGCGTGGCGTGGAATGGGCCGGTCCGCTGGTCGTGTTGACCAGCAAGCTCAGCGCCAGCGCCAGCGAGATTTTCGCCGGAGCGATTCAAGACTATAAGCGCGGCATCATCGTGGGCGACCCGTCCACACACGGCAAGGGCACGGTGCAAAGCCTGCTCGATCTGGGGCAACGGCTGTTCGGCCGGTTGCCCAACTCGCCGCCCTTGGGCGCGCTGAAGATCACCGAGCAACAGTTTTATCGTCCCCAGGGCGATAGCACGCAAAACCGCGGCGTGCTGTCCGACGTCGTCTTGCCGTCGCTGATCGCGCAACTCGACGTCGGTGAGTCGGATCTCGACTATGCGATGAAATTCGACCACGTCGATCCGGTCAGCTTCCGGGCCTACAACATGGTCAGCAAGAAGCTGCTCGATGATTTGAACGCGAGGTCGGCCGCCCGCCGCCAGGAGTCGGAAGACTTCCAGCGCGTGGTCAAGGACATCGAGCACTTCAACAAGCAGAAAGAGCGCAAGCGCATCTCGCTCAACAAGGAAAAATTCCTGGCTGAGAAGAACGAGCTTTCGCCGGAGAAGCAGGAAGAAAAGACGCTCGAGGAACTGAATGATCCGAACCGCCCGGTGGTGGAGCGAAACTTCTACTTCAATGAAGTGCTCGATATCACCACGGACTATCTGCAGATGCTCAACGGCGCGCCGCAAGCCGCTTCGGTCGGCCAACGCTGATTGGCCGGACCAGCCTCTCGCGCTGCAACCTTGCAAAGCCCTCGGCCTCGGCCGGGGGCTTTTTCAGTAAGCGCCCGCCCGCAGAACCCTCATACGAATTGCTAGCCCTTGCGCGCCTGAAAGAAAATGCTCGGCACGGCCACCCGCGCGCCGCATTTCGCCAGCGCCAGCCGGGCCAGGCTCTTGAGTTTGCGACCCAACGAGCACTTGCGGAACTGAACGAATGCGGTGACCCGGCAGGTAGCCGCGCCGAAATGCGGGGCCAGTTCGGCACGGATCCGGGGCACGTCGAAGCTGGTGGTGTGGCCCCAGCGATGAAACACCTCGCGGCATTTGGGGCAAACGGCCAGGTTGTCTTCGAGCACTTCACAGTACGGCACTGAGCCCAACAGGTAACCGCCCGGCTTGAGCACCCGCTGGATTTCGGCGAGTCCCTGTTGCCGCTGATCGGCGGTCAAATGCTCGAGCACTTCGGAAATCACGACGAAGTTGAACTCGCCGGCGAGAAACGGCATTTGTTCGACGCGACCCGTGCGTGCATCGATGCCCTGTTCAGCCAGTCGCCGAACGCTCGTTTCCGACGGATCGAGCGCGGCAACGGACCAGCCGCGCTGGTGAGCGAGCATTTCGAACCGGCCGTCGCCGATGCCGATGTTGAGCACGCGCGATTTCGATCCGCCGGCCAGCCGGCCGACGCGGCGCACCATGAACTCCAGCCGAGGATGGGAGTGTATGCCGCCGAAGACGTGCGGCGCTTCGTTCTGGAAATAATCCCAGATCGGTTCGTTGTGCTCCGCCTCATGGGTCGGCATCGAAATCACCCGGTTGCTGCCACTGAGACTTACGTCAACGGGATGCGCAATCCGTCGTAGCCCAGCTCCATTCCCTCGGGTAGCGACGCGTTGGTCGCCGCGTGCTCCAGGTCGTGTGACATGTGCGTGAAGTAGGTTCGCGCGGCGCCGACCTTGCGTGCCACGTCGACCGCTTCGCCCAGGCTGAAGTGCGTGGGGTGCGGATTGGGGCGCAGGGCGTCGAGCACCAGCACGTCGAGACCCTCAAGCAGCGGCCAACTCTCCGGCGGAATGCCGTTGGTGTCGGTGCAATAGGCGACGTTGCCAAAGCGAAAGCCCAGCACGCGAAACCGCCCATGGCCCAAGCGGATGGGAATGATGCGCTGCGAAAGCACTTCAAAGGGCTCGGTGGCAATGGTGTGAAAGTCGATCTGCGGCACGCCCCCGGCATAGTTTTGCGTTTCGGCGGCAAAGGCATAATCGAACGACTTGCGTATCCGCGCTTCGACGTTGGTTTCGCAATAGACGGGCAGGGCATGCCCGAGCGTAGAGGGAAACAAACGCAGATCATCCAGCCCGAAGACGTGATCGGCATGGTCGTGGGTGTATAGCGCAGCATGGACGATACCGATCTTCTCGCGGAGCAACTGTGTGCGCAGATCGGGGGGCGAATCGACCAGCAGGTTGCCGCCGGCCAGCCCTAACACCAGGCCACAGCGAGTGCGATTGTTGCGGGGATCGGCGCTGGTGCAGGTGTCGCAGCCACAGCCGATGACCGGCACGCCGACCGAAGTGCCCGTCCCCAGAAAGAGCATGTGGCCGCGGATGTCGGTAGTGACGATCGACCGCTTCACGAGGAGCCGTTTGTTGCGAAGTTCAGGAGTGCTCGAAACTTACCACGAGGGACGCCGCGTGTCGGCGGGGTGCCAAGCGGGCCTGGGCGCGGTGGCGAACGCGGGGGCCGGTTTGGCCGTATATCTAACGCTCGCCTGGACGGCCCAACCGTTATTGACCATTCGTCAGAATCGTTATAAATTACGGTGCTTGCGAATGTTACGCGATTTTCACGTTCGTGGGTCCCGCTTGGAATCGGGATAGCGCCGCCCTGGGGCGGCTGCCCGCCCTCTTCGCCAAAAATTGGTGCAAACCGAGTATGGAAGTTCTGGAACAGATTTGGGAACTGATCAGCGGCTTCATGAACGCTGTGGGCAGCGGTTTCGAGCGTGCAGTGACGTCGCTGTTCGGCTCATCCAATGCCAGATATATCAAGAAGTTACAGCCCAGGGTCGAGGCGATCAACGCCTTGGAGCCGAAATTCCAAGAGATGAGTGACGTCGAGCTGGCTCACCAGACGGTGTTGTTCCGCAAACGATTGGCAGAGGGCGAAGCGGTCGACGATCTATTGATCGAGGCGTTTGCCGCCTGCCGCGAGAGTGGCCGTCGCCACCTCGGCATGCGGCACTACGACGTGCAGTTGATCGGCGGCATGATCCTGCACACCGGCAACATTGCCGAAATGGTCACCGGCGAAGGCAAAACCCTGGTGGCCACGCTGCCGGCCTATCTCAACGCCCTGGAGGGCAAGGGCGTCCACGTCATCACGGTCAACGACTATCTGGCCCGACGCGACATGGAGTGGATGGGACCGTTGTACATGGGGCTGGGGCTCACCGTCGGCAACATCCAGTCGGGCATGGATTCGGGCGAGCGGCAGAAGTCGTACGCCTGCGACATCACCTACGGCACGAACAACGAGTTCGGCTTTGACTATCTGCGTGACAACATGCGCCCGGCCGCACGCGGCGACGACGAACACTATCCCAAGCACCTGCAACAGGCGCAAGGCCCGCTGCACTTCGCCATCATCGACGAAGTGGACAATATCTTGATCGACGAGGCACGCACGCCGCTGATCATTTCGGGCCCGGCGCACGACGACGTCAGCCGCTATTCACACGCCGACAAGATCGCGCGGCAATTGAAAAAAGACACGCATTTCGAGGTCAAGGAGAAGGAGCACACCGTCCACCTGACCGATGAGGGGGTGCGCGCGGCCGAGAAGCTGGCCGGCGTAGAAAGCTTTTACACCTCGGGCCACATGGAATGGCCCCACCTGATCGACAATGCGCTGAAGGCCCATTATCTGTACAAGCGCGACGTGAACTACGTGGTGATGGACGGTGAAATCATCATCGTCGACGAGTTCACCGGCCGCTTGATGCAGGGCCGCAACTGGAGCGACGGCCTGCACCAGGCCGTGGAAGCCAAGGAAAGTGTGCGCGTCAAGGAAGAAAACCAGACACTGGCCACGATCACGCTGCAGAATTTCTTCAAGCTGTACGACAAGATCTGCGGGATGACCGGCACGGCCATGACCGAGGCCAGCGAGTTCTGGAAGATCTACAAGCTGGACGTGTTTGCCGTGCCCACCAATCGCCCGCTGGTGCGGATCAGCGAGCCGGACGTCATTTTCCGCACCGAGCGCGAGAAGTTTCACGCGATCGCCGACGAGATCGAGCGGAATCATCGCTACGACGTGATCGAGTTGAAAGACCGCACCGAGCGCGTGGGCACCATCCTCCGCGAGGACGAAAACGAAATCGAGGTCCAACTGCGCGAGGGGAAGGAACGCGAAACGGTCCCCCGCGCCATCGTCGACCACGTGCAGAAGCACGGCCGGCCGGTGCTGGTGGGCACCGTGTCGATCGAGAAGAGCGAGCGGCTGTCGGCGGCGCTGGCCAAACGCGGCATCGAGCACGAGGTGCTCAACGCCAAGCACCACAAGCGCGAAGCCGAGATCGTGGCCCAGGCCGGCCGCAAAGGCGCCGTCACCATCGCCACGAACATGGCCGGCCGCGGCACCGACATCATCCTGGGCGGAAACGCCGAAACCATGGCCTGGGCTCTGCTGCAGGAAAAGTATGCCACGCGCCTCGACGTGCCGCAGGACGAGTGGACCGCCCTGGTCAAGGAAATCGAAGAGCGCGAAAACATGAAGCCCGAGGGGATGGAAGTCCGCGGGCTGGGCGGTTTGCAGATCATCGGCACCGAGCGACACGAAGCACGCCGCATCGACTTGCAATTGCGCGGACGCTGCGGACGCCAGGGCGATCCGGGCCGCAGCCAGTTTTATCTCTCGCTGGAAGACGACCTGATGCGGATCTTCGCCGGCGAGTGGGTGAAGAACGTGTTGACGCGGCTGGGCATGCAAGAGGGCGAGGCCATTCGCAGCCGCATGGTCACGCGCCGCGTCGAAGGCGCTCAGAAGAAGGTCGAAGAACGCAACTTCGAAATTCGCAAGAACCTGCTCGAATACGACGAAGTGATGGACGAGCAGCGCAAGCGCGTCTATGGCTATCGCCAGCGCCTGCTCGACGGCGTCAACTGCAAGCAGTTGATCCTCGAGATGATGGACAAGCAGGTCGACGAGCACCTCGACGAGTTTCTCGACAAGGACTACGGCACCGACACCTTCGCCAAGTGGGCCGGCGGGCAGTTGTCGGTCGAGCTGGACGCGCGGGACTTTCGCGGGCTGGACTATGCCTCGGCCGCCCGGCAGGCCAAGGACGTGGCGTTGGGGCTGGCCGAAAGCCAGGTGTTCGACGCCATCGAGGAGAACCTGCCCGAGGAGGAAGACCCGGCCGAGTGGAATTGGGAGGCGTTGGCGAAGCTGGCCAATCAGCGCTGGAAGCTGAACCTGCGCGACCGCGATCTGAAGAAGATCGAGCGCGACGCGCTGGCCGAGCACCTGATCGAAAAAGCGCACGAAGCCATCGAAGCGGTGCAGTTGGACGAAGGCGCCCGCTTTCTGGCCGAGGATTTCAGCATTCGCGAAGCAGCCGGCTGGATGCGCAACAAGTTCGGCATCGTGCTCGACCCGGTCGAGCTGGCGACGCTCGAGCCCGCCGCGATCAAGCAACAGGCGCACGAGCGCGCCGGCCACGCCTACGAGCAGCGCGAGACGATCTATCCGGTCGCCAACGCAATCAGTTTCTTCACCCGGCAGGATGCGCAAGGCCAGAAGCGAATCGATCGCGACCAGCTCGTGGCCTGGGCCCGGCAGCGATTTGCCGTCGAGATGACGGTCGACGATCTGAAGAACCTGCAGCGCGAAGAGATCGAAGCGCGGCTGATCGAGCACAGCCGCAAGCACCTGGCCCGCACCGGGAAGGCGCTGGCGGAAGTGCAGCAAAAAGTCGCCAATTTGTTCAATGGCGCCGATGCCAAGCAGACGGTCGCCCTGGCCAGCGGAGGCAATGGCGCGCTCACGTCGCTGACCGACTGGCTCGAACACAGCCTGGACTACAAAGTCTCGCCCGAAAAACTGGCGACGCTCAATCGCGAGCAGCTCCAGCGCAAGCTGGAAACGGCCGTCGAGGACCGCTATCGGCCGGAGATGCGCCGACTGGAACGCGAGCTGGTGTTGCAGATTCTCGACACGGCGTGGAAGGACCACCTGCTGGCGATGGATCACCTGCGC
The DNA here is from genome assembly GCA_041750795.1 of Pirellulales bacterium. Classification (GTDB taxonomy): domain Bacteria; phylum Planctomycetota; class Planctomycetia; order Pirellulales; family PALSA-1355; genus JTS-RE94. The sequence continues at coordinate 34,169 of JBGSYQ010000529.1, forward strand.
TCCAGCGTGGGATTGCGTGGTTATGCCCAGGTCGATCCCAAGGTGGAATACAAGCGCGAGGGTATGCGCACCTTCGAGCTGATGTGGTCGAGCGTGGCCGAGCGCGTGACCGATCTGGTTTTCCGCATGGAACAGGTTGATGAAAAGGCTGCCTCGCCGTGGACCGAAGCGCAGGCCATTCACGAAGAGGCCCCCTCGGCCACGGACATCGCCGGCCAGCAGCAGGCCGCCATCGATGGCACGCAGGTCGATCGCAAACTGGAGCCGATTCGCAACCGCCAGGATCACGTGCGCCGCAACGACCCATGCCCCTGCGGCAGCGGCAAGAAGTTCAAGAACTGCTGCATGCGAAAAGACGGCGCTGCCGCATGACGACGGCCAGGGGCTGGCGACAGGAGGGAAGAAGGACAGCAGCCCGCCGGACGATTCCGGTCGGATGGGCGCTGTCTCAGTGTGCATCGAACACGTGGGAAAGGAGTCCCGACGCGATGCGTTATCTATTCAATTTGCTGTATGCGGTGTTCCTGCTGGCCAGCCTGCCATGGCTGGTGGTGGCGGCCGTCCGCCGCGGCAAGTATCGCACTGGCTGGGGCGCAAAGCTGCTGGGGCTGGTGCCGCTGCGCACCTCGACGGCCCCGTGCGTCTGGCTGCACGCGGTGAGCCTGGGCGAAGTGAGCCTGATCGGACCATTGGTTGCCGAGATACGCCGGCGGCACCCGGATTGGCAGATCGCGGTTTCCACGACCACGCTCACCGGCTATGAACTGGCTCGACTGCGCTACGCGGATCACCTGGTTTTCTATTGCCCGCTGGACTTCAGTTGGGCCGTGCGGCGGGCGATGACGCGCATCCGGCCCACGATGCTGCTGCTGGTGGAGTTGGAGCTGTGGCCGAACCTGATCGATGCCGCCGGCAAAGCCGGGGCGAAGGTAGCGGTCATCAACGGCCGCTTGAGCGATCGCAGCTTTCGCGGCTACGGCCGTTTCCGCCCGCTGGTGAGCCGGCTGCTGGCCAGGCTCGACGTCATCGCCGCGCAGAACGCGCAATACGCCGATCGCTTCCTGGCCTTGGGAGCGCGCGACGAGTCGGTCTACGTCACCGGCTCGCTCAAGTTCGACGGCGCCGCGACCGATCGCGACAATCCGCGCACCACCGCCCTGCGTATGCTGGCCGGGTTGAAGTCGAGCGACGCGGTGTTTCTGGCCGGCAGCACGCAGGAGCCCGAGGAGCAACTGGCGCTCGACGCGTATCGGCAGCTTGTCGGCGCGCATCCGGAACTGCGTCTGGTGATCGTGCCGCGGCACCCGGAGCGGTTCGAGGAGGTGGCGCGGTTGTTGGAAGCAACCGGTGTGCCGTGGCAGCGCCGCACGGCGCTGGATCAACAGCCGGCCGATCCGCGAGCCCGCATTCTGCTGGTCGATCGCGTGGGCGAGTTGGCGGCCTGGTGGGGCGCCGCGCACATCGCCTACGTCGGCGGCAGCATGGGCGAGCGACAGGGCCAGAACATGATCGAGCCGGCCGCCTATGGCGCCGCGGTTTCGTTCGGCCCCAAGACGCGCAACTTCAAGGACGTGGTAGCGGCGCTGTTGGCGGCAAATGCGGCGGTTGTGGTACAGGACGGGCCGGGGCTGACAGCGTTCGTCCGCCGTGCATTGGAGCAGCCGGGCTTTGCCGACGATCTGGGCGCCCGCGCCCAGCGCGTGGTCCGTGCACAGCTTGGAGCAACCGCACGGACGGTCGACCTGCTCGATGCATTGGTGACGCAGTCGAGTCGGTCCAGCGACCGTCGCACGGCAGCTTGAGTAGGTCTGCGTCGCAAGACATGCGGCATGGCCTCATGCTGAAGCCTGTACTCCAACGGGCAAAAAGCCGGGACTCCAACCGCCCGCGACCGCCGGTTGCGACGCGCTGTTGCTGGCAGCTATAATGCTAGGCTATCTTGTGTGGCGGTGGTATTTGCCGGGCTGTTTGCCCCGGCGTTCCTTTTGTCGGCTAGGAGACGCGCACGTGGCAAGCGGCAAGTTTTTGTTCACCAGCGAATCGGTAAGCATGGGCCACCCGGACAAGTTGGCCGACCAGATTTCGGACGGCGTGTTGGACGCTTTGCTCGCCCAGGATCCAATGAGCCGCGTGGCTTGCGAGACGATGGTCACCACCGGCGTGGCGATCGTGGCCGGCGAAATCACCACCAAGGCGGTGGTCGATTATTCCAGCGTCGTGCGAAACGTGATTCGCGAGGTGGGCTATACCGACGACGAGATGGGCATCAACGCCGACACCTGCGCCGTGATGGTCTCGATCGACAAGCAAAGCCCGGACATTGCCCAGGGCGTGAACGAGAATTCGGACCAGGGCAAGGACATCGGCGCCGGCGACCAGGGGCTGATGTTTGGCTTTGCCTCGAATGACACGCCCGAGTTGATGCCGCTGCCCATCGCATTGGCCCATCGCATTCTCAACCGGCTGACTGCCGCCCGGCAGAACAAAGAAGTCGACTGGCTGCGGCCCGACAGCAAGAGCCAGGTGACGGTGGAATACGAAGACAACCGGCCGGTGCGGATCGACACGGTGGTGGTTTCGACGCAGCACAGCCCGCAGGTTTCGAACGAAGAGATTCGCAAGTTCGTGATCGAGAAGATCGTCAAGCCCGAGCTGCCGCCGGAGCTGGTCAACGGCGAGATCAAGTATCTCATCAATCCGACCGGTCGATTCGTGGTGGGGGGGCCGCACGGCGATTGCGGGCTCACCGGCCGCAAGATCATCGTCGACACGTACGGCGGCTGGGGACGGCACGGCGGCGGCGCCTTTAGCGGCAAGGACGCGACCAAGGTGGACCGCAGCGCCGCCTACATGGCCCGGCACGTGGCCAAGAACATCGTCGCCGCGGGACTGGCCGAGCACTGCGAATTGCAATTGGCCTACGCCATCGGCGTGACCGAACCGGTGAGCGTACACGTCGACACTGGCGGCACGGGCCAGGTGGACGACGAGCGGATTTGCGAGGTCGTCAAAGAGCTGTTCCCGCTCACGCCGGGCGGCATCATCAAGTATCTCGAGCTGCGGCGCCCGATCTTCCGCAAGACGGCGGCCGGCGGCCACTTCGGCCGCGACGACGCCGACTTCACCTGGGAGAGCACGCACCGCGCCAAGGAACTGGCCAAGGCCTGCGGCAGCGCCGTGGCCGCGCGGACGTAGCGCAGCGGGGACTTCGCATGGACGCGCCTGCCGTTGTTCGCCCTGTAAGCTGGCTAGCTATCGATACACCGGTGATGAGGCACGTTGCCCGTGCGGCGCTGGCCACGTTGTTTGCACTGGTCGCATTGGCCGCGCTTGTTGTGATTCTGCGTCGAATTGACGGGGCGCTGCGCGAGCCGTTGCCGCCGTTTGCGTTGGCCGCGCTGGGCGGAGGGTTGGCGATTGCCGCGCTGGCGTTTCGCCACTTGACTGCGCGAGATTGTTGGCAGTGGGGTGCTACGGCATGCTATGCAATCTGGGCCGCGCCGTCGGTCGTGCTGCTGCTCTGGGCGGCAGGCATCTTGTTGCCCGGCACCACGGCGACGGGCTGGGCCAGCTTTCTCGGCCTGCTGCTGGTCGAAGAAGGCTGGAGCTGGGGCCGCCTTCCAAAAAAGGGGGCGGGAGTCTTAAATAATGAATCCCGCCCCCTTTTTTCAGAAGCGGGTCTGTCCATGTTGGATGGAGAGCCGTCGCAGGCGCCTGCCGATATCGACGAAACGGCCACGCAGTGGCTGGTGCGGCGCCGGGAGCCGGACGGCGGCGAGGCGATCGAAGGCTGGCTTCGCACCGGTTTCGTGGCGGGGCAGCGCCACGCGATGGCCCATCTGGCCATCTGCCCGCCGATGGCCACGACGCCCGTCTGCTATGCCGAAGCTTCCGACGGTCCGCCGGCTCAAGTGAAGGTCGGGCAGGTATTGCCCTACGGCCTGCGACTGGAGATCAAGCTCGACGAAGCGGCCGAAGAGCCGTGCGAAGTGCTGGTCGAGTTTTCGATTCAAGAACAAGCGCCGTAGCATCGACGCTCGTTGATCGACGCTCGTATACCCCCACTTTGTGAATCACCGGGTATCTGCAATCATTTCGCCCGCGACTCTTGCAGCACGTTGCCCATGGCTTCCACGATGCGGGGCGTGGGCAGGTCGATGCGGCCTTCGAGCAGAAACACGAAGTTGTCGGCCAGCACTTCTTCGGGATGGATGATGTACTTCGTGTTCGCGCCGATCTGTTCGGCATAGCCGGGCACGCCGGCCGGATCGACCAGCACCGCCTGGCCGTTGCGGAGCGCCGGCCGGCGCAGGTCGCCGTCGCGCTCCAGTTGCATCAGCTTGAAGTCCAGATAGTCGAACAGCGACCCGCCGCGCGCCGGATTGTATCGCTGGTGCTTGGAGATCAACACTGGCATCCATTCCAGCGGTCCGCCCGGCGAGTCGGTGGTGATGGCAAAGTTGTTCAGCGGAGCGTCGGGGTTGGTGATCTTGCGCGGCCGCAGCGGTTCGGGCAGTTGCACTTCGCCTGTGGGATGAAAGCCGATCGTGGCATAAAGCCGCTGGCGCAGTTCGGGGTTGTGGCTCGACAACACGTGGAACACTTCGTGCGGCAGGATCTTGGGCAGCCGGCTGGGCTGCTGGTCGAGCATGTTCTGCGGCAGCACGATGGCGTTTCCGCGACAGTAGGCGGCGCGGCCTTCCTCCTCGCCGCTGGTCTTGACCAGCAGAATGACCGCCGGCAGCGGCAACTTCCAGGGATCGAGCTTCTTGCCCAGGTCTTCCAGCATGGGCGACAACCGCGCAATCTCGGCGTTGGTCCAGGGACGCACGTGCCCGGCGATGAAGCCCAGAAACTCCTGCTCGGAGACGGGCCGATCGGTGCGCAGTCGAACCTGCCGGTCGAAGGGGCTCAGTTGCCGAATGTAGTCGTCGCGCTGGGAGAGCGCGGCGATGCCCTCGTGCTGGTCGGCGAAGCGCACGACGGTCGCGCCAGTGAGCGGCACTTCGACGGCCATCGCACCGGTGGCAACACCGCAGGTGATCGTCGCCAGCGCGACCAGCCCCAATAGCAAGAACCTTCGGCCCATTACCCGCATCGTGTGCTCCGATTCGCTCGACTTGCAGATGCTTATGGTTACTTGATGCCCAACAGCACGGCCCACATCTCCTGCTGCCACGGCGCGCTGACCGAGCGGAAGCCGCAGTCGGCCAGACAGGCAAGTTGCGCTTGCACGGTCTCGTGACAGTCGTCGCCGCTAACCCGAGGCTGATCGAAGTGGGCGACGTTGCGCTGCTGCCATTTTTCCAGCATGCCGCTGAAGTTCTCGCCCACCAGGCCCTCGGCCACGATGCGGCGCATATGGGCGGCCCACTTTTCGAGCGCCGCGCGATACTCGTCCTGGCTCTCGGCGCGCACTTCGTCGCCGTTGGCAAGAATGCCCAGCGGTTCCAGCACGTTGTAACACTTCTGGTAAAGCGCCCTCTTCTCATCAGGCGCCAGATGGTGGATGGCAGAGGTGCTGACAATGGCGGTCGGCTGGCCGGGCAGTTGCGCGGCCCAATCATCCTGCAGGCGCGCGACGACCAACGCGGCCCGATCGGCAAACGGAGCAAGCCGCCCGCGTGCCAATTCCAGAAAGGCCTCGGACTGATCGACCACCACGGCTCGGGCGCGGGGAAAGCGGCTGAGGAATTTCTCCGCCAGCCGGGCGGACCCGCCGCCCAGATCGACCAGCAAGAACTCGGCATCTTGGGGTCGGGCGATCTGGGCCAGCACCGCCTCCTGCGCTTCGCGGTAGTAGGGGTGTACGATCTCGGCCGCGGCATCGTAGCCGGCGGCATGCTCCGTCACGTTCCAGCGATAAGGTTGCGTCATTGCAAGTTGCCCATGAGAAAGGGGTAGGCCAGGATCCGAATCTGCAATGAATCAGACGGTGCGAGCCGTGGTAAAGTTCGCCAGCGCTTGCCGTTGGCCAGTTTGTCACAGTACACTGGCGGGTGCAACGCACTCGCGTTGGCAACGTGCGGCCATGAGGTCATGGCGACAGTAGCGGAAGTTGCAGAACTGAGATTGCCTCCGGCTGAATTCTTACGAATCCGGCTACAGGTCCATCATTGCGGAGTTGGCCCCGAACGCCCCCAGCGGTCTTGCGCCGGAATGGCGCCCGTCACGTATTCGGAGATCCAGTCGATATGGTTTCGTCGACAGATAAGGCGGCAGGTCCGGCGTGCGACGTGGTGATTCGGGGCGGCACGGTCTTTGACGGTGCGGGCACGCCTGGCATGGTGGCCGACGTGGCCATCGACGCAGGAAAGGTGCTGGCCGTCGGTGCGCGGCTGCCGCACACCGGCGGACGCGAAGTGGACGCCAATGGCTGCTGGGTGATGCCTGGCATGCTCGACATCCACACGCACTACGACGCCGAAGTGGAGGCAATGCCGGGGCTGGAAGAATCGGTTCGCCACGGCGTGACGACCGTGGTGATGGGCAACTGCTCGCTGTCGGCCGCGCTGGGCAAGAAGAAGGACATCCTCGATCTGTTTTGCCGCGTCGAGAGCCTGCCGCGCGACGTGCTGTCTGAATGGCTGGGCGACGACATCGCGTGGCACGGGGTGCGCGAGTACTACGATCACCTGGACCATTTGCCCCTGGGGCCGAACGTGGCCAGCCTGATCGGCCATTCGAACGTGCGCGCCGAAGTGATGGGTATGGAGCGCAGCTTGAGCGTCGCCAATGCCGAGCCCGAGGAAATCCGCAAAATGCAAGGCCTCGTTGACGACGCATTGGCCGAGGGGTATCTCGGCCTGTCGATCGACATGCTGCCGTGGCATCGCTTGGATGGCGAGCCGTTTCGCGGCATCTCGGTTCCCTCGCAGCACGCGCATCCGAGCGAGTATCGCAGCCTGGCCCAAGTGGTTCGCCAGCGAGATCGCATCTTACAGGCCACGCCCAACGCATTGACCAAGAGCACGGTTGCCATCCTCGGCATGCTGAGCACGGGCATCGGGCGCAAGCCGCTGCGGACGACGATTGTGGCCGCCATGGACGTAAAGACCGACCGCAAGGTGTGGCGTATCGCCACGCTGGGCGGCACCATCCTCAACAAGCTGTTCCGCGCGAACATTCGCTGGCAGACGTTGGCCGAGCCGTTTTTGAATTACTGCGACGGCGTATGCACGCCCATGTTCGAAGAGTTCGCCACCGGCGTCGAAGCGATCAGCGCTGCGCCCGAAGAGCGCCGGCGGATGTTCTCCGATGCGAAGTTTCGCACGGCTTTTCGCGCCGATTGGGAAAGCAAGCGCGGCCGGCTGTTCCATCGCAACCTGGCCGATATGTGGGTGGTATCGTCGCCGGTGCCGGGCCAGGAGGGCAAGTCGTTCGACGAGTTAGCACGCGCGGCCGGCGCCGAGCCGATTGAGTATTTCATGGATCTGCTGGCCGAGCACGACACGGCCGTACGTTGGCGGACCGTCGTCACGAACGACCGGGCGGCGCAGCGGCAATACCTGTTCGCTCACGACACGGCCCTGCCGGGCTTCAACGACTCGGGCGCGCACGCGCGCAACATGGCCTTTCAGGACGGCGGCTTGCAGATGCTGCAGCAGGTGCAAGCCAACCCGGGGCTGATGCCGATCGAAAAGGCGATTCACAAGCTGACCGGCCTAAGCGCCTCGTGGCTGGGTATCGACGCGGGCACCTTGCGTCCGAAGTCTCGCGCCGACGTCGTGGTGGTCGATCCGCGGACGCTGCCCACCGGATTAAGCGAGCCGATCGAGCATTACGACGAGCGACTGCACGGCGCCATGCGAATGGTGAAGCGCTCGGACAGCGTGGTGCGGCAGGTGTTGGTCGGCGGGCGGATCGCATTCGAGGACGGCAAGTTCGTGCCCGAGTTCGGCCGCCAACGATTCGGCAAGCTGCTGCGAGCGCAACGATAGAGCGCACGCATCGGCCGCTAGCTTACGAGCCATGCCACTCGAGACCGTCGGGCAACGCGTCGGGCGAGAATTCGATGTGAACAACGCGCCGATGCGATGGTGTGACCGCGGCCGAGGAAGCGTGCAGTAGGAGCGGCCGCATCACAAATGCACTGCCACGCGCCACCGGACAGACTTCCGCTGGCATACGCTCGACGATTTGTTGGATGGCGTCCGCGTCGAGGCGTCCTCGGTGGTGCGATCCCGCAATAACGCGCAGCGCGCCGTTCTCCTCTGTCGTGTCGTCCAGGTGCAAACGCACTGTCAGCATGCGTGCCAGGATGTTCACAGGCGGTTGAACGTGCGGGACTCCAGCCTTGATCGACCAGCCGGAAAATCCGGCCACGTCTCGTTGTTGGCGAACTGCAATACTCAAATCCTGATGCCAACTCACTTTCCAATTTGCGTCGGGGGTCTTGTCGAAGTAAATACCGCGAACCGGCCGGGCGTCGGTGCCGGCCAAGGGGTCGACGATCGCGCGCAACACAGCTCGGTGCGCAAAGTCGCACACTTCCGGCGCAAGTCGCAATAGATTGCGAATACCGTACGAACTCGATCCGCGCCGACGCACGGATTCGTCATTGGCGAGACCGGCTAAGCTCGCCCGCAGAGTCATGATCTGGTCGTTGGGAACGACATTGTCGACGACGACGAATCCGCGAGCCGCAAAATCGTCCACCACGGATTCAATCGATTCGACGGGGTGAGGCATTCCTAGCGTCCGCAAGTGCAGGTGCTTGCGCCACGATTAGCAGTGGTCAAGCAATTCGGCTTATGCAAATATAGCGGTCGTCGGCCCCCGACCGCCAGGCGTCGAGGCACGACGTATAATGATGCGTTGAACCGCAACTCGAACTTGGTACGCTGCAGTGGCGTTCTTGTTGAACGAGAAAGGCAACTATGGCCCGTTGGCCGCGTCATGTTTGGACTTCGATCGTCACATACGTGATGATTTTCGGGTTGTTTCCGCTATTGTGTTTGCTGGCCTGGGCCTGGGTTCGCGGAGTGATTTGATCGCTGATTTGCGCGAGTTGAACGGGAGGAGCGCGTGACGGACGCACTGCTGGAAGAGCTTCGCTCGCTGCTGGCACCTCACAAGCAGGAGCACGTGCTTGCGTTCTGGCCCGAGCTATCGACCGGCCAGCGCGCCGAGCTTGCCGCTCAGATCCGCGCCATCGACCTGCGCGAGCTGATTGGCTTGGTGCACGGCGCTCACGCAACCGAGGATTGGGCCGAGCTGGCACGGCGTGCCCTGGCGCCGCCGGCGTTTCGGCTGCACGATCAGCGACGCGAGATTTCGCCCGAGCAGGCGGAAGATCGCGGCCAGGAGGCGCTCTCCGCAGGACATGTCGGCGCGATTCTGGTGGCCGGAGGGCAGGGGACGCGCTTGGGCTTCGATCGACCCAAGGGCATGTTCGCCATCGGGCCGATCTCCGGCAGCTCGCTGTTTCAGATCCTGATCGAAAAGATCGTAGCCCGTTCGCGCGTGGCGGGCATGCGGATTCCGCTGTACGTCATGACCAGTCCAGCCACGCATGGCGAGACGGTCGACTATCTGGCAGCCAACGAAAATTTCGGCCTGCCGAACGACGACGTGCGCATCTTCTGCCAGGGTACCATGCCCGCGGTCGATGCCGCCAGCGGTCGGCTGTTGCTGGAGTCGAAGCACTGCCTGGCGCTCAGTCCCGACGGCCACGGCGGCATGCTGCGGGCACTGGTGGAAAGCGGCTCGCTGGCCGAGATGCGCGCTCGCGGCATCCAGCAACTGTTCTACTCTCAGATCGACAACCCGCTGGTCGAGATGTGCGATCCCGAGTTTCTCGGCTATCACCTGCTGTCGCATTCTGAGCTTTCGACGCAAGTGGTCGCCAAGCGCACGTCGCGCGACAAGGTGGGCAACTTGGTGTCGATCGACGGGCGGCTGCGGATCATCGAGTACAGCGATTTGAACCCCTTGCCCGACGAAATCGTGGAGCGCCGTGCGGCCGGCGGCACGCCCATTTTCTGGGCCGGCAACACCGCCATCCACGCGATCGACATGGCGCTGCTGGAACGTGCCTACCATAGTGCCACGGCGCTGCCTTTTCACGTGGCGCGCAAGGCCGTGCCGCATCTCGATGCGTCCGGCCGGCGCATCGAGCCGCGTGAGCCCAACGCGGTCAAGTTCGAGCGATTCATTTTCGACCTGCTGCCCGAGGCGCTGCAGGCGATCGTGGTCGAGGTGGACGAAGCGCGAGCCTTTGCGCCGGTGAAGAACGCGCCCGGCGAAGCGCGCGACACGCCGGAAACGGTCCAGCAGCAGATGATCGCCTTGCACCGGGGCTGGTTGCAGTCGGCCGGCGTGGACGTGGCGCCCGGCGTTGCGGTGGAGATCAGCCCGATGTTCGCTCAAAACGCCGAGGAAGTGGCCGCGCAGGTCCGGCCGGGACTGGTCGTGACGCAACCGAGGTATTTCTGTTAGCCTTAGCGCATGCAGCGCGGCCGGCGTGCTAGCAGCAATTTTTGGTGCGCTATCCCGGTAGGTGACAATGCTTCACGCGGTGATCATGGCCGGCGGATCCGGCACGCGCTTCTGGCCGGAGAGTCGCGGCGCGCGGCCGAAGCAATTGTTGCGCCTGGTGGGCGATCGCTCGATGATCCAAAGTACGGTCGCTCGGCTGGGATCGCTCGTGCCGCCGGAACGCACGCTGGTGGTGACCAACCGCCAGTTGATCGCGGAGGTTCGCCAGCAGCTTCCGCAACTGCCGGCCGCCGCCTTGGTCGGAGAGCCGTGCCGCCGCGACACGGCCCCCTGCATTGGGTTGGCGGCGCTGCTGATCCTGCGCGACGATCCGCAGGGTGTGATGGCGGTGATGCCCTCGGATCACGTGATCGCGCCCGACGCGGCCTTTCAACAAGCAATTCAACTCGCGGCGCACCTGGTCGAGGAGGCGCCCGAGCGCTTGATCACGTTTGGCATTCGGCCGACGTATCCGGCCGAGTCGTTTGGTTACATCGAGCGCGGCGTCAAGCTTGCCGACGATGCGCGGCCGGCAGCGCTGGGCGCCGCGGCCGTGTATCAAGTGCAGCGCTTTCGCGAAAAGCCCAAGGCCGACGTGGCACGCGAATACCTGGCGGCCGGTTCCTTTTATTGGAACGCGGGCATTTTCGTGTGGAAGGCGGCCACGATCGTGGCCGAGCTCGAAGCGCGGCACAGTGAGATGATGGCGCACTTGCGCAAGATTGCCGACGCTTGGACGAATAAGGATCGGGAGCAAGTGTTTACACGCGAGTTCGAGGCGATCCGCGGCACTTCGATCGACTATGCCGTGATGGAACATTCACGCAACGTCCTGGTGGTCGAAGCGCCGTTTGCCTGGGATGACGTGGGAAGCTGGCAGGCCATCGCACGGCTGCAAGGCGCCGATGCCGATGGCAATACGCTGGCCGGGCGGCACCTGGGGCTGCACACCAAGAGAACGATCGTGCGCACCGGAGACGATCATCTGGTGGTGACGCTGGGCGTGTCGGACTTGATCGTCGTACATACTCCCGACGCCACGCTGGTGGCCAACAAGCACGACGAGGAGTCGATTCGCCAGCTTGTGAAACTGTTGGAAGAGCGGGGCTGGCGCGAGTTTCTCTAACCACGGAACTTGTCGATGGATCGGCGCCGATTTTCAGCCGCGTGCATTGCGGGCGCAAGCCACTTGTTAGTGTCTTGGCGCGCCGAGGCCGATGAAATGCCCCACAAGCCTTCGACCGGCTACTTCAACGCGATCGCGCCCACTTTGGGAGGCAAGCAGTTCTGGGCCGATGAGCTGTTCTTTCACGACTGGCACATCCAGCGCAACGCGCTGACCGGTCATTGCCGATTGCTGAGCGGATCGAACCTGCGCTACGCGTGGGGCAGTTTCGACGAATGTCGCGCAAAGTTGGAGCAGATCAAGCAACAGAAACAACTGCCGCGAATGGACGGTCCCGCGGTGGTCGTGCTGCACGGGTTGTTTCGCAATTCCGGCTCGATGAGCGACATGGCGCGATTCCTCCGCGAGGAGGGCGGCTACACGGTGTTCAACGTTAGCTATCCGAGCACGCGCGGCACCGTGGCCGATCATGCTAGTTCGCTGGCCAAGGTGATCGACAGCCTGGACGGGATCAGCGAAATCAACTTTGTCTGCCACAGCCTGGGAAACCTGGTGGTGCGGCACTATCTGGCCGATCAGGCGCACCCCCAAGCCGGACTGCGGCCCGAGCGGCGGATCAAGCGGATGGTGATGCTGGGTCCGCCGAATCGCGGCGCGAAGATGGCCGAGGCGTTTGCCGACGTGGGCGCGTTTCACGCGGTGGCGGGCAGTTCGGCCTCGCAGTTGGCCGTCCGCTGGGCGGAGCTGGAAGCGCGACTGGCGACGCCGGACTTCGAGTTTGGCATCATTGCCGGCGGGCGCGGCACCGAGAACGGCTACAACCCCTGGCTGGGCGCCGACAACGACATGGTGGTGAGCGTCGAATCCACGCGGCTGCCCGGCGCCGCCGACTTTATCGTGCTGCCGGCGTTGCACACGCTGATGATGGACGACGACACGGTGCAACAGTGTACGCTGCGATTTCTGCAGCAAGGCTGCTTCGTTTCACCCGCCGAGCGGCGACCGATTGGCCGCGGTCCGTGATGCCCGGGAGTGGCAGTTGCCCAACGCAATCGCTGCTGCCGCGAGGGCGCTACTACGCCAGACGGCGCTTTGCGCGTACGATAGAGACGTGAGCTCCTTGCCCGGCAGAATCGTGGGAATCGACTACGGCACACGCCGCATTGGCATTGCCATTAGCGATCCTGCGCAATCGTTCGCCAGTCCGTTCGAGAACTACACGCGTCGCGACGAGGCGGCCGATGGCCGCCGCTTCCGGCAACTGGTCGAGGAGGAACGCGTCGCGCGGTTCGTCGTGGGATTGCCCGTGCACCTCGATGGCCGCGAGAGCCAGAAGAGCGGCGAGGCGCGTCAGTTCGCCGTCTGGCTTGCCGAGGCGACCGGCATCGTGGTGGAATTGTTCGACGAACGGTTCACGACGTACGAAGCGGAGCAGTTTCTGGCCGATGCGCAACTGACCAAGAAGAAGCGCAAAGAGCGCCTCGACAAACTGGCCGCGCAGATCATGTTGACCGCCTATCTCGAATCGCGCCGCGCCGGCGCCAGCGGCGCCGACAGCTCGACCCGTGGACTGGACGACTGAGACGGACGATTCGCAGGGCGGGGCACTTATGTCCAAATTGATCTTCGGTTGCGGATACTTGGGCAGCCGCGTCGCACAGCGGTGGCGCGACGCCGCGCAGGCGGTGTACATTGTCACGCGATCCGCCGCCAAGGCCCGCGAGTTCGAGCGCGACGGCTATCTTCCGATCGTGGGTGACGTGCTGCGCCCCGAAAGCCTGGCAGGGTTGCCCGCCGCCGAAAGTGTCTTGTATGCGATCGGATACGATCGCGCGGCTGGTGTGTCCCGGCACGTGCTCTACGTCGACGGACTGCGCGCGGCGCTCGACGCACTGCCCGCGGCGACCGGCAAGTTTCTGTACGTCAGCTCGACGGGCGTCTACGGTCAATCGCACGACGAGTGGGTCGACGAACTCTCGCCGTGCGAGCCGCTGCGCGAAGGCGGAAAAGCGTGCCTGGCCGCCGAGCACGTATTGGCGGCGCATCCCTTGGGCCGCCGGGCCGTCGTGCTGCGGATGGCCGGCCTGTATGGGCCTGGACGCATTCCAAATGCGGGGGCCATTCAGCGCGGTGAGCGGGTCGGCGTGGCCGAGCGTGGCTACCTGAATCTGATTCACGTGGAGGACGCGGCCGACGTGGTGCTGGCGGCCGAGCGGCATGCCCAGCCGCCGCGGACCTATGTCGTCAGCGATGGTCATCCGGTCGAGCGGCGGGTGTACTATGACGAACTGGCGCGGTTGCTGGGTGCCCCGCCGCCGCAGTTCAGCAGTCCGGCGGCCGATTCGCCGGCGGCTTCTCGGGCCGAATCGAGCAAACGCATCAAAAATGCACGGCTCGTCGCGGAGTTGCACGTACCGCTGGGCTTTCCCTCATTTCGCCAGGGATTGGCGGCCATCGTCGCGGCCGAAAGTGCCTCCGGCGCATGAGAATCGACCTCCACACGGCGCAGCCTTCGCATCAGGTGGTTGTCGGTCCGGACGTGGGATTCTAGAATTCGGTGCTTTCGCGGCACGCGGACACGCGCCACTCGGCGCGCCGCTGCCGCCCGATGGGAACCAACCAATCTGACGGATCTCTCGCGACGCCCTCACCCACGCCGCGCAGCGGAGCTCGCCACGCGAAAGAACTAGCCATGCTCCAACGGAAACCGGTTTTTCCTCAGGTCATCGAGATGAACTACCAGGCCGGTCAGCGCATCGGCTGCAACGTCTACCTGGTGTTCGACGGCGCCGACTGGCTGCTGATCGACATTGGCTTCGACGAGACGGTCGATGAGATCGTGGAGTTGATCCGCCAGCTCGATTTTCCGCTCTCGCACTGCAAAATGCTGATCGCCACCCACGCCGACGTGGACCACGTGCAGGGGCTGGCCAAGATCGCCGGCCTGGTGAAATCGAAGGTGGTTGGCCACAAGCTGGCCGCCGCCACGCTGGAAAAAGGAGACAAGATCAAAACCTTCGCCGAGATCGACGCGCAGGGAATTCACCTGGAAATGCCGCCGGTGAAGTTCGACCAGCTTATCGATGAAGGCGACCGCTTGCACCTGGGCAAGCTGGAACTGGAAGTCTGGTACACGCCGGGCCATACCGACAGTCAGCTTTCCTTCCGCATGGGCAACTTGCTGTTCAGCGCCGACAACATCTATCGCGACGGTTGCGTGGGCGCCATCGACGCCCATCACGGCAGTGATATCCAGGCCTTCATCAAGTCGCTGCGGCGCATTCGTTCCAGCGACGTCGAATGGCTGCTGCCCAGCCACGGGCCGATCTTCCGCAAGGACAACGCCATGCTCGATCGGGCCATTTCGCGGCTGGAAGGCTACCTGCACATGGCCGACTTCGGCACCTGCGCCATCGACTGGCCGCTGATGGACGAGTGGGACAAGGAACTTGCCGCGGGCAAGATGCCGCAATAGTGGCAGTGCCACCGACGATTTCTCTGTCCTTCCGCCGACGGGTCCGCACGAAGCGCTGCGCGATTCGTGCTCCAGCGACCATTTGCGTGCGGCAGAAACGGGCAAGATGCCGCAATAGTGGCAGTGTCTTCGTGCGGTGCGTGCGGTTGCTAGCAACTGTTCCCGCCCCCGATTGTGTCCGCTGGTGGTAAGCCTTGACGGTTACCGAAACTTTGCGGTGAGCATCGTCCTAAAGTGTGACGGTTCTAGCGGATATTCCCTCATTGCCGGATGCGCCGGTTGCCGATTCTGTTGGTTAGCAGCGGGTTGGTTTCTGGGCCCGATGGTCGATCGGACCGGGGCGACTCAGCCAGAAGCATCGGGCCATTTACCGTGGCCAGCAACGCGCTGCTCGACCCGCCGGCCGATGACGCTTCCCGTGCCACAGAGCGTCGCGGCCGGCTTATCTCGCATCTTTTCAGGGGGGGAAATCCGATGCTCCGCAGGATCACGCTTGCGCTGTGCTGCGCCGTGGGGATGGCCATCGTGCTGTCCGCCGACGAGGCCCAGGCTCAACAGGCCTTTAATCGCCAATGGGGCAGTTCGTACAGCACCCGCGATTGGGACCGCTTGTACCACTACCCGTACGTCTACTATCCGCAGAACTTCTGGTCGAACGAGTACTACAAAAGCTCGGACAACCTGTACCACCGCTATCCGCAGGAGATGCGCGTGCCGGTCTACAACAAGCAATGGATGAACTACTTCCCGGAAGGGCGGCTGTACCACACCGGCCACCACTTCATTCTGGATCAGTTTTGAGCCGGCGGGAGGCGATACGACGGCTTTAAGAAAGTTGCACCGGCGTGCGGGCGAAATGATAGAGGGCTTCGGCGGCTTGGGCCAACTGGTCGAGCGAAAGCCATTCGTCGGCCGTATGGGCCTCGTCGATCGAACCGGGACCGAACACGATCGACGGCACGCCGGCCGCGGCGATGGCGGCGGCGTCGGTGCCGTAGGGCACGCCGGTTGACGCCGATTTGATACCAATCGCTTGTGCGGCCGTCACCATGTGCGCCGCCAGTTTCAGGTTGTCGTCGTCTGACAGGCCGCGGCCATATAAGAACGGCGCTTCATGCTCGATGGCCGGGTCGTCGCCGATTTGCGAGCTGACGTAGTCGATGACATGTTGATAGGCTGGCATCGGATCCTCGCCCGGGATCAATCGGCGATCGATCTCGATGGTGCAGCGGTCGGGCACGGTGTTGACGCTCAGTCCGCCGGCAATGACGCCCACGCTGAGCGTGGGATGGCCGCAACGCGGATGCTCGCCCAGGCCGGTGACGACTTCCTGCTGATAGCGTTCCAGCGCTTCGAGCACGCGGCGCATCTTGAAGATGGCATTGACGCCCAACTGCGGCTGCGAGCTGTGCGCCGCACGGCCGTGGGCATGACAGCGCCAACGCACCACGCCCTTGTGCGCCACCACGACTTGCAACTCGGTGGGCTCGGCAACGACCGCCACGTCAGGACGCCGGGGAATAATCGCCCCAGGTTGCGACCAGAGTTGTGTCAGCGCCGTGGCCCCGCTGTAGCCGTGCTCCTCGTTGACCGTGCAGGCCATGACGATGGTTGGCATTTCGGCGGGGCGCTCTTCGGCCAGCCGGGCGATCGCCGCCAGCATGGCCGCCATACCTCCCTTGATGTCGCACGCCCCGCGGCCATAAATCCGCCCATCGCGCACCACTGGCGTCCACGGCTCGATCGTCATGCCGGTCACTGGCACGGTGTCCTGATGCGCCTCGAATAAGACAAGCTGGCCCCCTTCGGCCGGCGGTCGTGCTCCGTCGAGCCTGGCCACGATGTTGTCGCGCTTGGGCTCGATGGTTTGCCGCTGGTAGGGGAGCGCCAGCCGGCCGAACAGCCGCTCGAGGTAGTCCGTCACGCGATATTCGAAGTACTCGGGTCCATCGACCGGACGGCCCATCGGATTCACGCTGGGCAAGGCAATCAGATCGCTCAGAGTTTGGACCACATCCAGCGGCATCGGGGAGACTCTTTTGGCGGAAACTCGGGGGAACGCATCGCCGGCCATCTGTGTCGGGGCGGCAAGGCGTCATCATACCGCCTGGTGGCGAGTCGGCCACCGCCACGGCCCACCGGACCGCCCCAGCCGCACGCTTGACCACTGTGGTCTAGGTCGATACGATCAGCGGTGCCGGCAGACCCGAAGCCGCACACCGACTTCGGGACTTTTTCAGGCCCTACTTTGTGACAAGATTCACAAAGTGCGCACTTTCCCCGGTTTTTCGATGGATTATGCCGTCCTGCCCATCTTCCTGTTTGGTGCCTGTGCGACGGCCTTGGCCTTCGTGCTGCTGGGCGTCGGCGCGCTGGTGGGTCCGAGCCGCGACTCGCGCGTCAAAGAGATGCCCTACGAAAGCGGGATGGATCCGATTCACGACGCGCGGCGGCGCTTCGACGTGCGGTTTTACCTGGTAGCGATCGCCTTTCTGGTGTTCGACGTCGAGTTGCTGTTCCTCTATCCGTGGGCTGTGGCCAGCCGCAATCCGCAGGGGATCGACGCGGCCGTGGCCAGTGGCTGGGTGAGCGGCCGCGGTCTGGTGTTCGCAGAAGTGCTGGTGTTCCTGGTGTTGTTGGGCGCCGGTTTCGTCTACGCCTGGCGGAAGGGGGTTTTCCAATGGCGCTAGAAGTACCGGAAAACGTGGTGGTCAGCAAGCTCGACGAGTTGGCCAGTTGGTGTCGCAAGAACAGCTTGTGGCCGATGCCGTTTGCGACGGCCTGCTGTGGCATCGAGCTGATGGCTACCGGCGCCAGCCGGCACGACTTGGCGCGGTTTGGCGCCGAGGTGATGCGGTTCAGCCCGCGGCAGTGCGACGTGATGATCGTGGCGGGGCGCGTGGTGATGAAGATGCTGCCGGTGCTGCAACGCATATGGCAGCAGATGCACGAGCCGAAGTGGTGTATTTCGATGGGCGCTTGCGCGTCGACCGGGGGCGTGTTCGACACGTACAGCGTGGTGCAGGGGATCGACCGGTTCATTCCGGTGGACATGTACGTGCCCGGCTGTCCGCCGCGCCCCGAGCAGTTGATTCAGTCGATCATCGACTTGCAGGACAAGATTCAACGGGAAGGAACGATTTCGGGGCGAGAGTTTCTGGCGCGGCAGCGGCAGGAGCCGAAGCGAGCGCTGGTCGAGTTGCCGGTGATTTCCCTGCCGCGCGGCGTGAGCCGGCTGCCGCAGGGTGTCCGAGTGGAATGAAGGCGCGATAGGCCGCGAATGATCGAGCAGCAAACCGTAGCAGCCACTAGTGCGCAGTTCCCCGCAATCGCGTGGAGTGAGTTTCGCGGCGATACGCGCGGCGTGGTGCCGCGCGACGCGCTGTTCGCCGTGTTGCAGTACTTGCGCGACCAGCGCGGGTTCGATTTGCTGGTGGACATCACCTGCGTCGACTATTTGAATTATCGCGACGCCGACGACCGTTTCGGATTGGTCTACATTTTGACCAACACCCGCACCAACGAAACCATCACGCTGCGCGCGTTCGTGAACGATCCCGACCCAAGTGTGCCGTCGGTCGTGCCGTTGTGGCCGGGCGCCAATTGGCTGGAGCGCGAGGTATGGGACATGTTTGGCATTGGCTTCGAAGGACATCCGGACCTGCGGAGAATCCTGATGCCCGAGGAGTTCACCGCGCATCCGCTGCGCAAGGATTACCCGTTGCAGGGCCGGGGCGAGCGGCACAATTTCCCCGTTTTGCAACGTGCCGAGGGATAGCGGTTCGGTACGAGCGATGGACCGGCGCCGAGCCGCGTCTCGCTGCCCGACGTGCGACCGCCGGGACGAACTTTCCGCATGAAATGAAATGATGTCGGTAGCCGAAACAAAAACGCTCGAACAGCTCGCCAAAGCTGAGGCGCGCGACTACCTGTGGACCCTCAACTTTGGTCCGCAGCACCCGGCCACGCACACCACGCTGCGCATCGTGCTGATGCTCGAGGGCGAGCGGGTGGTGGATGCCATTCCCGACATCGGCTACTTGCACTCCGGATTCGAGAAGATCGGCGAGCACCTCAACTATAACCAGTACGTGACCGTCACCGACCGGATGAACTACATCTCGCCGCTGGCCAACAACATCGCCTGGCACGGCGCGGTAGAGAAGCTGCTGGGCCTGGAGATCACGCCGCGCTGCAAGTACGTGCGCACAATACTGGCCGAGTTGGCGCGGATCAGCGATCACCTGTTGAGCAACGGCGCCGTGGGGCTGGACGTCGGCGCTTTCACGTTCTTCCTGTACGGGTTTTACCAGCGGGAAGTGCTGTACGACATTTTCGAAACGCTGTGCGGCGCGCGATTCACCAACAGTTATACCCGCGTGGGCGGCGCCATGCACGACATGACGCCGCTGGTGATCGAGAAGATCCGCGCCTTTGTGCGTACGTTTCCCAAGACGCTCGACGACATGGAGCGGCTGCTCAATCGCAACCGCATTTTCGTCGATCGCACCAAGGGTGTCGGCGTGCTGTCGAAGGAAGAGGCGATTGCCCGCAGCGCCACCGGACCGATCGCCAGGGCCAGCGGCGTCACGCGCGATTTGCGCAAAGACGCGCCGTACCTGGCCTATCCGGACCTCGACTTCAAGATCTGTTGCGCCCCGGCGGGCGATTGCTTCGCACGCTACCTGGTGCGCATGGCCGAGATCCGCGAGAGCCTGAGGATCGTGGCGCAGGCGATCGAAAACCTGCCGTCCGGGCCGATCAACGTCGAGATCGAAGAGCGCACGGCGTTGCCCGACAAAAAGCAGGTTTACACCACAATCGAAGGCACGATATCGCACTTCGAGCTGGTGATGTGGAACCGCGGCTTTACGGTGCCGCACGACGAGACCTATGCCGCGATCGAAGCGCCCAACGGCGAGCTGGGCTTTTACGTAGTCGGCGACGGCACGGACGTCGCCTATCGGGCGCGCTGCCGGCCGCCATCGTACATCCACTTCGCACTATTTCCGCATTTGATACGCGGCCACACGCTCAGCGACGTCGTGGCTGTGCTCGGAAGTTTGAACATCATTGCCGCAGAACTCGACAGATAGTGGTCAGTGATCAGTGGCTAGCGGCCAATTTGAGGAGTCGGTGATACGCCGCTGCCACGTAGCACGAAAGAAACCACGAAACTCCTGGTGCAGAATACTGACGACTAACCACTAACCACTGACCACTGCAAATGTCCGAGCGCGTTTTGACTGACGAAATGGTGGCGGCCATCAAGGCCTACTTCCCGCGTTACCCAACGCGGCAGGCCGTGACGCTGCCTGCGCTGCACATCGTCAACGAGAAGCTCCGCCACGTGCCGTTGCAGGCGGTCGTAGAAATCGCCGAACTTTTAGAACTGGCGCCGGCTCAGGTGCAGGACACGCTCTCGTTTTACGGTCTGTTCAAGCAAGACGAGCCACACGGCGAGCACCGGGCCTGGGTTTGTCGCTCGATCAGTTGCGCCTTGCGGGGCGGCGAAGAAGTGTTGGACCACCTGTGCAAGTCGGCCGGAATCCGTCCGGGCGAGACCACCGCCGACGCCAAGCTGACCATCGAATACGCCGAGTGCCTGGGAGTGTGTGAGTTTGCGCCCGCCATTCTCGACGGCACGCGCACGCTGAAGAACATGACGATCGAGTCGGCCGATGCCTACCTGGCCGAGCTGGGCGTGAGAACGAAAACGAATGGTGAACCGACGGGTTGAACAGTGCGCGGCCCACGGCCGCCGGAGTCCGCATGCCGAAATTCGAGCCCGTGCTTCTGGCCAACATTGGCAAGCAGGACAGCCATACGCTGAAAGTGTATGAAGCGTCCGGCGGCTACGGCACGCTGCGCAAAGCGCTCAAGGACATGTCGCCCTCGGCCGTGGTCGACGTGGTCAAGAGCAGCAACCTGCGCGGCCGGGGTGGCGCGGGATTTCCGACCGGCTTGAAGTGGACGTTTCTGCCCAAGGATCATCCCGGCCCGATCTACATGTGCATCAATGCCGACGAGAGCGAGCCGGCCACGTTCAATAATCGCATCCTCATGGAGGACGACCCGCACCAGGTCATCGAAGGCTCCATTCTCAGTTGCTTTGCCACGCGCGCCACCACGGCCTACATCTATTTGCGATATGAATACCCGGTGGCGCTCGAACGGCTGCAGCGTGCGATCGACGAATGCTACGCGGCCGGTTACTTGGGCAAGAACATCCTGGGCAGCGATTTCTCGCTCGATATCTACCTTCATCGCGGCGCGGCGGCGTACATCTGCGGCGAGGAAACTGGCCTGATCGAAAGCCTGGAGGGCAAGCGTGCCTGGCCGCGCATCAAGCCGCCGTTTCCCGCGGTGGAAGGCGTGTTTCGCAAGCCCACGGTGGTCAACAATATTGAGACGGTCTGCTGCGTGCGGCATATCGTCGATCGCGGCGCCGAGTGGTTCAAGAGCATGGGCACGCCCGCCAACCCGGACAACCCGCGCGATGCGGGCAGCTATGGGCCGAAGCTGTATTGCATCAGCGGCCACGTGAACAAGCCGGGCTGCTACGAGGCGCCGCTGGGACTCACCTGCCGCGAGTTGATCGAAGAGTTCGGCGGCGGCGTGTGGAAAGGCCGTCGGGCCAAAGCCGCCGTGCCCGGCGGCATCAGCATGGGTGTGTTGAGCGCCGAAGAGCTCGATACCAGGCTCGATTTCGACGGGCCGGGCCGCGTCGACTGCCTCGGCTTGGGCACGGCCGCCGTTACGGTCATGGACGAGACGGTGTCGATGATCGACTTTCTGCACAATACGTGCCGCTTTTTTGCCCACGAAAGCTGCGGCCAGTGTACGCCCTGCCGCGAAGGCACCCACTGGGCGCTGCAGATGATGGATCGTATGCGCGCGGGGCACGGGCGGCTGCGCGATCTGGACCTGCTCTTGGAAATCGGCGATACGATCGGCATCATGCCGGGCACGACCATTTGCGGCCTGGCCGACGGCGCCGCCTGGCCGATCAAGAATGCGATCCGCAAGTTTCGCGGCGAGTTCGAGGAATACATTAAGCGCACCAACCCCACTGGCTACATGGTGACCGAGGCCGTGCCGGCGCTGCCGGTCGTGCAATTGCATTAGTAGAAGTCCGAGCGCAAGAGAATCTGACCGCGGTTGAACGTGAGTTTGGCATGCCGAAAGTAATCATCGACGGAATCGAAGTGGAGCTGGCCGCGGGCGAGCGCGTCAACGGCATTCAAGTTGCCCAGCGCGCCGGCGTTGACATTCCGCATTACTGTTGGCATCCGGGGCTGACCGTGGTGGCCAGTTGCCGCATGTGCCTGGTGGAAACCGGCACGCGCAACCCCGACACGGGCGAGGTCAAGATGCTGCCCAAGCTGGTGCCCGCCTGCCAGACGCCCGCCACGGACAACACCGTGTTCGTCACCAAGAGCGAAAAAGTAGACCAGGCGCGATCGATCGTGGAAGAAGACTTGCTGATTCGCCACCCGATCGACTGCCCGATCTGCGACAAGGCGGGCGAGTGTACGTTGCAGGACTATCACTTTCAGTACGGCCAGGATCAGCGCCGCGCCGACGTGCGGCCCTTCACCAGTCGCAAGCGCGACATGGGCGACACCGTCACGCTGTTCGTCGATCGTTGCGTGATGTGTACGCGGTGCGTCCGCTTCACGCGCGAAATCAGCGGCGACAGCGAGCTGTTCGTCATCAATCGCGGCGCACACGAAGAGATCGACGTGTTTCCCGGCTACCCGCTGGATAACAAAATGTCCGGCAACGTGGTCGACCTGTGCCCCGTGGGGGCGCTGGGCGATAAGGATTTCCTATATCAGCAGCGGGTGTGGTTCATGAAGAAGCACGCCGGCGTCTGCACCGGCTGTTCGACCGGTTGCTCGATCCTGGTGGAAGAGAACCAGGACACCGTCTACCGCCTCAAACCGCGTGAGAACGAGCACGTCAACCAATGGTGGATGTGCGACGAGGGGCGCTACGGCTTTCATCACGTACACAGCGACCGGCGGCTGACGAACGTCGAGCGCCCCGATGGCGAGCGGACCACCCTGTTGGAGTGGACGCAGGCCGTGCCCGAAATCGACGAACGCTTCCGCCAGGCCCAGCGCTTGGCGGCCGTGCTCTCGCCGCATCTGACTATCGAAGAAGCGTATCTGCTGGCAAAGTACGTCCGCTCGCTCGATCCGCAAGCCCTGGTGGTGCTGGGGCCTGTTCCGGTCGTGGGTGAGGACGAAACGTTCAAAAGCGGCTTTACGATCCGCGCCGAAAAATGCGCTAACCGGCGCGGCGTCGAAGAGATCGTGAAGCACTTTATGGAGCGCGTGGCCACGCTCGACGATCTGCTGATCGCGATCGACGCGGGCGAAGTCCGCGCGGCCTGGGTGAGCGGCGGCTACAAGCACGATTGGATCGACGACGCCACCGCCGAACGTCTGGCGGCCGTTGAATGCCTGGTCGTGCAGGATCTGTTTGCCTCGCCGCTGCTGAACCGGGCGACGTACCGGTTGCCGGGTGCGGCGTTCGCCGAGCGCTCCGGCTCGTATGTGAATCAGGCCGATCGCTTGCAGAGCGTGCAGTGGGCCATTCGCCCGCCGGAGGGCGTGCGCGTGGAAGCCGGCGTCTATTGGCAGTTGCTGGGCGAGACGGGATTGGTCAAAGTGCGTCACGTGCTGGACGAAGTGGCGCGCGAGATTGCCTTCTTCGCCGCGGCAGCCGAACCGGTGGGGCCCTTGGGCGTGGACCTGAAAGCCGGCGCGCCGGCCGAGCCGGCAGCGCTGGAGGTGAAGTGACGCATGGGAATCGACTGGAACGCACTGATGCAGCCGCTGATCGTCCCGCTCATCAAGATCGTGGTATTGATCTTTGGGCTGATGACTTCGGCGGCCTACCTGGTACTGCTTGAGCGGTGGATGGCGGCCTGGGTGCAGGACCGCAAGGGTCCGAACCGCGTCGGCATTCCGCTCACGAAGTTGCACATGCTGGGCCTGGGACAGCCGCTGGCCGACGGGTTGAAGTTCATTTTCAAGGAAGAGTACACGCCGTCGCACGTCGACAAGGCGCTGTACATTCTGGCGCCGGTCTCGATTCTGGCCGCGGCGATTGCCGTGTTCGCGGTGGTACCGTTCGGATACCTGTTGCCGCTGGAAGTCGGCGGGCAGCCGATCGAGTTGGTCGTTGCGCCCGGCATCGACGTGGGGATGATCTACGTCTTCGCCCTGTCGAGCATCGCCGTGTATGGCGTGATCCTGGGCGGCTGGGCCAGCAACAATAAGTACAGTTTCCTGGGCGGTCTGCGTTCCAGCGCGCAGTTGATCGCCTACGAGATTCCGCTGGGTCTGGGCATCCTGGGCGTGGTGCTGGGTGCCGGCTCGCTGCGGTTGGACCGCATCATCCTGGCGCAGGCCGAGACGGGCGTGTGGAACGTGTTCGTGCAGCCGCTGGGATTCAGCGTGTTCGTCATTGCCGCGTTTGCCGAGGCGGCGCGCCTGCCGTTCGACTTGCCGGAGTGCGAGCAGGAGCTGGTCGGCGGCTATCACACCGAGTACGCCGGCATGAAGCTGTTGTTGTTTTTGATCGCCGAATTCCTGCACATGATCGTAGGCGCGTTTTTGATCGTGATTCTGTTTCTGGGCGGTTGGCATTTCTGGGGCATGGAGACGCCGGCCGATGGCGCGGTGACTTGGCTTGGGGCGCTAACGCGCGTGGTGGTGCTGGGCGCCAAGGTGCTGGGCGTGATTTTGTTTTTCATGCTGGTGCGTTGGAGTTGGCCGCGGTTTCGTTTCGATCAGTTAATGAGCCTGGCCTGGAAAGTGATGCTGCCGCTGGGGCTGGTCAATGTGCTGGTCGTGGCGTGCGTGCTGGAATATGCCGCCGTGCGGCAGCAAGACGGATCGTCCACAAGCGCCTGGTTGATCGTGGCCGTGGGTTGGGGCGTGGCGGTGACTGGTTGGATCGTGGCGGCCCTGTTGACGCCGTTGCATACCGACAATCGCCCGCGGATGGAATCGCTGCAACCGCCGGAGTTCGATCCCGAACCGATGGCCCTGCGATAGGACACTGCGAACAAAGAACCATGAAAAGCGACGACGCCGACGTTCATTGGGTGAAAGAGCCGAAGCTCGGGCTGGCCGGCAAGATGTACTTGCCGCTGTTCGTGCAAGGACTGACGACCACCACCAGGCACTTGTTTGGTCCGAAGGTGACGGTCAGCTATCCGGAAGTGCGCCCGCGGATCGACAACCCGTTGATCTATCGGGGCGTACACCGGCTGAACAAGGACGAGCAGGGGCGCGTCAAGTGCGTGGCGTGCTTCCTTTGCGCCACGGCCTGCCCGGCGCATTGCATCGACATCGTGGGCATTGAGAGTCCCTGGCCCGATCGCGAGAAGTATCCACAGAGCTTCACGATCGACGAGTTGCGGTGCATCTTCTGCGGCATGTGCGAGGAAGCGTGCCCAGTGGATGCCATCGAGCTGACCAGTCTGTTCGACCTGACCGGGCGGAGCCGCGAGGAAATGATCTTCGACAAGGAGAAGCTGCTGAGCGTGTACGACCAGACCAAGGACGCCGAGCCGATGAAGTCGGCGGCCCTGGGAGGCACGCTATGAACGAGCTGGTTTCGGTTATCGGCCTGGGAACCGTCTTGCTGGCGGCCGGCTTGGGGCTGGTGTTGCCGCGCGGCGCGGCGTCGGGCAAAGCGCTGGGCGCGGTGCTGGTGGCAATTGGATTGGGTCTGTTCGCGTCGCGAATCCCCGGGCTGGGACGCTGGGGTGAGGACTTCGTGTTCTATTTGCTCGCCGGCGTCACCGTGTTGGCCGCGTTGGCCACCATCTCATTTCGCAGGCCGGTCTACTCGGCCATCTGGTTTGGATTGTCGCTCGTTGGCACCGCGGGCCTGCTGTTGTTCCAGGGCGCGCAGTTTCTGGGTGTAGCCACGATCGTGGTCTATGCGGGCGCCATCCTGGTGACGTTCCTGTTCGTGCTGATGCTGGCGCAGCCCGAGGGGCAAGCGCCGTACGATCAATTCAGTTGGGGGCCGCGTCTGGCCGGACTGACCGGCGCGTTGATGGTGGGCGTGCTCACGCTGGCGGTGCTCGGAGTGCTCGAAAATCCGGACGTGGCCAAGCGTCCGACGGCGCCGTTCGCCACCGACGAGTTGCAGTCGGACATTCTGGCCGACGAGCACATGGCGCATTTGGGGGGCCAACTTTTCAGCAAGCACCTGGTGGCTGTGGAAGTGGCCGGCACGCTGCTGTTGGTGGCGCTGGTGGGCACGGTGGCCATCGTGGCGCAGATTCGCCGGCCCGAGCACGGAGGGACGACGCATGGATGAGCAGGCCCTGTTGACGAACTACCTGATCGTCGGCGCATTGTTGTTCGGCATTGGGCTGGTCGGCTTCTTCAGCCGCCGCAACATGATCGTGATGTTCTTGTGCGCCGAAATGATGCTGCAAGGCGTGAGCGTGAGCCTGGTGGCCTGGGGCCGCTATCACAACGATTGGGGCGGGCAGATACTGGTGATCTTCATTCTGACGGTGGCGGCTTGCGAGGCGGCCATTGCCTTGGCCGTCGTGCTGACGTTGTTCCATCAGAGCGGCAAACTCGATATCGCGGTCTGGCAGCAACTGCGCGAAGACAATCAGGCCGCGTTCGTCGATCGCGATCCAAGCGCGCTAACGCCGAAGCCCGAGGCGCAGTGGCCCAAGCTGGTCCCGGCCGGCATCGAGCCGGAACTCGACCTGCAAGAAGTAACCCACCGATCGCACCTATAGCACCGAAAGCAGCCGTCGCCTTGCACACGGGCGGCGCCAAGACACTCGCCGAGCCGACACGATGTTTGAGATTCCCATCCTGATGGTCTTGATTCCGGCCTTTCCCTTGGCCGGCACGATCGTGACCGCGGTCTTCGGCAAATGGCTGAAGCACGAAGCGCATTGGCCGGTGGTCGTGTCGATCGTCTGCTCGTGCGCGTTGAGCCTGGCGTTGCTCTCGCAGGTAATTCACGAGGCGGAGGCCAATCCGCTGGCGGTGGGCTGGGAATCGACGTTCGAGTTGTGGAACTGGACCAGCGTGCCCGAGGCGATTGCGCGGCCCGAGTTTGCCGCACCGGCCGATGGCGCCGCGGCGTTGCCCGAGCGTTTGCCGTTTGTTGTCAACGTGACCATGCGCAGCGACCCGCTGACGTCGATCATGTTGGCGGTGGTGACGTTCGTGGCGTCGCTGGTGGCGATCTATGCCGTGGGTTACATGCACGGCGACCCGGGCTATTGGCGATTCTTCACGTACATCGGGCTGTTCGTGTTCTCGATGACGATGCTCGTTTCGGTGAGCAACTTCGTGCTGTTGTACGTGTTTTGGGAAGCGGTCGGCTTGTGCAGCTACTTGCTGGTCGGATTCTGGTATGAGAAGCCCGCGGCCATTGCCGCCGGCAAGAAGGCATTCCTGGTCAATCGCGTGGGCGACTTCGGATTTGCTTTGGGATTGTTCCTGATTTGGACCACCTACGGCACGCTCAATTATCACGACGCCGACGGCATCGCCGGCGTGCTCGGACAAACGCGGCTGGCGGCCAGCGGTGGATACGCGGCCGGCGGAGTGGCCACGGTCATTTGCTTGCTGCTGATGTTGGGTGCGTGCGGCAAGAGCGCGCAGTTTCCGCTGCACGTGTGGTTGCCCGACGCGATGGAAGGTCCCACGCCCGTCAGCGCGTTGATCCACGCGGCGACGATGGTGACCGCGGGGGTGTACATGGTGACGCGCTGCACGCCGTTGTTCGTGGCATCGGCCGACGCGCAGCAGGTGGTGGCTATCGTCGGCGCCACGACGTGCGCGCTGGGAGGCGTCATCGCCCTGACGCAGACCGACCTGAAGCGCGTGTTGGCGTATTCAACCATCAGCCAGTTGGGTTACATGTTCCTGGCGTTGGGCTGCGGCACACTGGTTGCCATCACTGCCGGCATGTTCCACCTGCTGACGCACGCGTTTTTCAAGGCGCTGTTGTTTCTGGCCGCCGGCAGCGTGATGCACGCCATGGGCGGCATCATCGACATGCGGCGATTTAGCGGCCTGCGCAAATTGATGCCCTATACGCACTGGACGTTTCTCTTCGGCGGGCTGGCCTTGGGAGGCGTGATCCCGTTTGCCGGCTTTTGGAGCAAGGACGCCATCCTGGGCGCCGTTCACCAGCGGGGGCACGACTCGGCGCTGTACCTTGCCTTGTACTGGGTGGGCATGATCACGGCCTTTCTGACCGCGATCTATACGTTTCGCGCATTCTTTCTCACGTTCTATGGTCCGCTGCGCGTGCCGCACGAGTCGGGGCATCATGCCCACGAGTCGCCGCGCACGATGACGGTGCCGCTGATGATCCTGGCCGCGTTCGCATTCGGCGCGGGCATGTGGCTGCAAGGCCCGGGGGATTTGGCCGGACTGCTGGGGCACACTCCGTCGCTGGCCTACCAGGCGGTGCCGCGAGCGGCCGACCATGGCGGTTCGCACTTGCTGGTGATGACCATCAGCACGATCTTCGCGCTGTCGGGCGTGGGGATCGCGGCTTACTTGTATTTGGGCGACGATGCTTTGGCGACCCGTTTGGCAAGATTACTCGCGCCCCTGTATTGGCTCTCGTACGGCAAATTCTTCTTCGATCCGATTTACAACGCGCTGTTCGTCTGGCCGCTGCTGGTGTTGGCCAAGGCCAGCGACTTGATCGACACGTACCTGATCGACGGACTGGTGAACCTGGTGGGCAGCGTGCCGCCCTGGGTCGGCGCGCGGCTGCGATCGCTGCAGACCGGCATGGTGCAATTCTATGCGCTGGCCATGGTGTGGGGCGTGGTGGTGCTGATCGTCACCTTGCTGATCTGGCCGGCCATCGCGGCGGGTTCGAAATAAGCGCGGAAAGAGGCGTGTCTCGATGTCGATGCCGAACTTGCTGTTGACGACCATTTTGCTGCCGCTGGCCGGCTCGCTGGCGATTTGCGCCATCGGGCGCGACGCCCGGGCCGCCCGGGCGACGGCGCTGCTCGTGTCGCTGGCAACGTTACTCGCGACGGCCGTCCTGTTGTGCAACTATGCGCCCGGCGACGAGTCGTTTGCCGCGTGGAGCTATGCCTGGCTGGGCGAGACCTCGGCCGTAGACATCCGCTTCGACGTGGCGCTCGACGGCATCAGCCTGTGGCTGTTTGGTCTTTCGTCGCTTTTGCTGCTGACGTGCGTGCTGTTGAGTTGGGACGCCGTCGCCGATCGGCCGGGGACGTACTATGCGCTGTTGTTGTTGTTGGGCTCGGGCATGTTGGGCGTGTTCGCCGCCCGCGACATCATCCTGTTTTATGTCTTCTTCGAGTTCACGCTCATTCCGCTGTTTCTGTTGATTGGCATGTGGGGGCACGAAGACCGGCAGTACGCCGCGACGAAGTTCTTCATTTATACGCTGGCCGGCAGCATGCTGACGTTCTTGGCGCTGTTGTCGATCGTGCTGTGGGACTATTACCACTCGCCGGACGGCGTGATGACATTTTCGATTCCGCAATTGACGGCCGGACTGGCGGCGCGGCCGATTGCACAGCCTTATCAGTTGTGGATCTTCCTGGGATTGTTTGCCGGCTTTGCCATCAAGGTGCCGCTGTTTCCGCTGCACACCTGGCTGCCGCTGGCCCATACGCAGGCTCCCTCGGCCGGCAGCGTGCTGCTGGCGGGCATTTTGCTGAAGATCGGCACCTATGGCTTTCTGCGATTCAGCATCCCGATGCTGCCCGAGGCCACGGTCACGTGCATGCCGTGGATGCTAGCGCTGGCGGTGGCGGGCATCATCTACGGCGCGCTGGCGGCCTTGGCCCAAAGCGACATGAAGCGGCTGATCGCCTATTCCAGCGTGAGCCACCTGGGCTTTGTCATGCTGGGGCTGTTTGCCTTAACCAGCGTCAGCATGGAGGGGGGCGTGCTGCAGATGATCAATCACGGCCTGTCCACCGGCGGACTGTTCGCCGTGGTCGGCATGGTCTACGAGCGCTATCACACGCGGCAGATCAGCGAACTGAGCGGCCTGGCTCGCCAGGCGCCGTGGCTGGCGTTCTTTTTCCTGCTGTTCACGTTGTCGAGCATCGGGTTGCCGGGTTTGAACGGCTTTGCCGGCGAGTTCCTGGTTCTGATTGGCATGTTCCAGCGGGCCTTTGCGCTGGAGGCCTCGAACGCGGCCGTGGCGCTTGCCTACAAGGTGATCGCCGTGCTGGCCGTTTTTGGCGTGGTGTTGGGCGCGTGGTACATGCTGTGGCTGGTGCAACGGGTGTTCTTTGGCGCGCCGCGCGAGTCACAGCACGAACACGCGGCGCAGCCGCCGCGCGATGTGACGCCGATCGAAGCGGCGGCGCTTGTGCCGTTGTGCGTGTTCGTGTTGTGGATCGGGCTTCACCCCGAGTTCTTCTTGAGCCGGATGCGGCCGGCCCTTGAGCCGGTGGCCCAAGCCGCCGTCGCGGCGCTTGCC
>JBGSYQ010000530.1:0-5601 GCA_041750795.1 Pirellulales bacterium
AGCCGAGCGCGGCGGCGACATCGAGTCGCTGGTGGCGCTGCTCGTGCCGCAATCGTCCGGGGCAGTGCAGGCCGCTGCCGTCGAGGCGCTGGCCAGAATCGCCGATCCACGCGTGCCCGACAGCCTGCTGGCCGGCTGGAAGAGCCATGGGCCCGAGCTGCGTTCGGAGGTCCTGGAGGCGCTGTTGAGCAGAGATGCCTGGGCCGAAACGCTGTTGGCCGCCATCGAGCGCGGAACGGTCCCGCCGGCGGATATCGACGCCTCGCGGCGCCAGCGACTATCGCGCTTCGAAAACGAGGCGATCAAAGAGCGCGCGGCCAGGCTCCTGGCCGGCGCCATTGAGTCGAACCGGCAACAAGTGCTCGAGCAGCACCAGTCCGTCCTCACCATGCCGGGGGACGCTACGGCCGGCGCCGCCGTGTTCAACAAACGCTGCTCCGTCTGCCACAAATTGCGCGGCGTCGGCCACGACGTTGGTCCCAACCTGGCCTCGCTCACTGACTACTCGCCGCAAGCGCTGCTCGCGGCGCTGTTGGATCCCAATCGAGCGGTGGAAGCCAAGTATCTCGACTACCTGGCCATCACCACCAGCGGCCAAAGCTACACCGGCATGCTGGCCAACGAAACCGGCAACAGCGTCACGCTGTTGGGACAGGAGGGCAAGCAGCAAACGATTCTCCGTTCCGAGCTCGAAGCGCTGCAGGTCACGGGCAAGTCGCTCATGCCCGAAGGGCTGGAGAAAGACGTCTCGCCCCAGGAGATGGCCGATGTGATCGCCTATCTGCGCGGTTCCGGCGCCCCGCGCAAGACGTTCGAGGCGAACAGCCCGCAACTGGTCACGCCGACCACCGAAGGCGCCTTGCAACTCTATCCCACGAATTGCGAAATCTATGGCCCCACGATCGTGATGGAGCAATTGTTCAAGAACCTGGGCAAGTGGGAAAGCGAAAATGATCGCGCCGTGTGGAACGTCAAGGTTCCCAAGGCGGGACGCTATTTTGTCGTGCTCAACTACTCTTCGACCGGCGACGAGGCCGGCAATACCTGGCTGTTGGAAGCGGGCGAGTGCAAGCTCACCGGCCAGATCAAGCCAACCGGCAGCAAAGACCGCTACCAGGAAGTCGAAGTCGGAGAAATCGATCTGGTGGCCGGCGAGCAACAGATCGTGCTCCACTCCAACGGACCGGTCAAAACCAACCTGATGCAATTCGGCGGACTGCTGCTCAGGCCCGCGCCTACCCCGGCCAAGTGAGCATTCGAACTCAGTTCAACTCGTCGAAGCTCCTGCCGTTTACCCCACCGTTTGCGTGGCGCCTTCCAGTACGCGCGTCCAGCGTTTGGGCTTGCGCTGCTTCCAGCCACCCTTGTGATAGGCGTAGCCGGCGATCAGCGGCACGGCCAGCGTGGCTTCGCTGAAGACCATCTGCTCCCAGACGGTGTCGACCTTGCCCCAGCTCGATGCTTCTTTCAAGGTCGAGCTCGACAGGGCGCCGTCGCGCACGTCGGCCACGGTGATCTGCACCGCGTATTTGTGCATCGGCGCGTCCTCGCCCAGGATCTCCGCCGCCACCACGATGTCCTGCGTGAAGTTCTTGGGCACGCCGCCGCCGATCATGAAGATGCCGGTCGTGGGGTTGGCGATCTTGAGCTGCGTCAGCTCGTAAAAATCCTTGGCGCTGTCGATGGACACTTTGGGCTGGTCGCCCCGCGCGTGCTGGTGCGCCACCAGGCCGAAGCCGGCCGAGCAGTCGGAAAACGCCGGGCAAACAATCGGCACGTCGTTCTGGTAGGCCGCCAGCACGATCGACTCCGGCTGCTTGCCGTGCTCGGCCAGATAGGCGCCCATCTCGCGAATGAACTCGCGCGAAGAATACGGGCGCGGCGGCAGGGCGTCAGCGATCTGCCGGGTGACGTCGTCGCAAATTCGCAGCTCGTCCTCGTCGATCAGCGTGTCGTAGATGCGGTCGATGTGCAGGTCGCGCAGCTTGTCGTCGTCGAGTCCCGCCTTGACGCGCTCGGGAGCCTGGTAGTGCTTGAATCCCAGGCCCTCGAAGAAATCCTGATCGACGATATTGGCCCCGGTGCTCACGATCGCGTCGACCATCTGGTGGCGGATCATGTCGACGAACACCTTCTTCAAACCCGCGCTCACCAGCGAGCCCGCCAGGCAGAGGATGATGCCGCACGGCTCGTCGCGGAGCATGCGGTCGTAGATATCGGCCGCCCGGGCCAGGTCGCGCGCCGAAAAGGCCATGTGCTGCATGGCCTCGACCAAAGGCACGACGTTGTGGCGCGTGATATCTACGTGCTCGATCGTTTCCGTCAGCAGTTCTTTCTTCGTGAACATACCCAAACTCCCGAGGGCAAGAGAGACGCGTGGGCGCACCGCCCGCATGCAGCCCGAGAATTCTAGGCAAAACGGCCTGCCGCAGGAAGAGGGCGCGCAGTACGTCCACGTGTCGCCAGGTGGAGCGACGACCGGGAGCAAGCCGCCTGTGTGTTGAATTCTTCAACAGGCGGCAAGGGCCGCTAGCGGATGCTCATGTCGCAACTGACGCCGCCGGCGGCCGTCAGGTAGGCGTTGTTGACGTAGTCCATCACCATGCGATGGGCGCTGAACCGCCAGGCCAGCGAACTGATGGAGTTGATCATCCGCAGGATCCAGCCGCGCGGCAATCCGTCCACGTCGCGCTCGTAGAATAGCGGGATGATCTGGTTTTCCAGCACGTCGTAAAAAGCGTCGGCGTCCCGGCGGTCGCCGATCTCGTCGGAGACGTGGCTGGTGCCCTTGCCGATGGCAAAGCCATTGGTGCCGTCGTAGGCTTCGGCCCACCACCCGTCGAGTACCGAGAAGTTCAGCCCGCCGTTGAGCACCACTTTCTGGCCGCTGGTGCCGGAAGCTTCCAGCGGCCGGCGCGGATTGTTCACCCACACGTCGACGCCCTGGATCAGGTGCCGGCAAACGTTGATGTCGTAATCCTCGATGAACACCACGCGGTTGTTGAACTGTTCGTCGTGCCGCGTGTTGGCGATCTTCTTGATCAGTTGCTTGCCGGGTTCGTCCGCCGGATGCGCCTTGCCCGAGACGATGATCTGGATCGGCCGCTCCGTATCGTTGAGCAGGCGGAACAAGCGGTCGAGGTCGCTCATGAACAAGTCGGCCCGCTTGTAGGTGGCAAAGCGGCGCGCAAATCCCAGCGTGAGGATGTTGGGGTCGAGCAGATTCCGCGCGGCCTCGACCACGGCGTCGCTTTCGCCGCGGCGGCGGCATTGGCGGCTCACGCGGCGGCGGACGAACGCCAATAGCAGGTTCTTCAGCGCGTAGTGCACTTCCCACAGCTCGCCGGGATCGACGCGATGAATCGACTGCCAGTCGTCGGGCTCGCCCATCCGCTGCAGCCAACCGACCGGGAAATTGCGGTTATAGAGTTGCAGCATCTGCCAGGCGAGCCAACTGGGCACGTGGACGCCGTTGGTGATGTGGCCAATGGGTATTTCCTCCTCGACGCGCCAAGGCCACAGGTGGGCCCACATCCGCCGCGACACGTGCCCGTGCAGCGAGCTGACGGCATTGGCCCGGCGTGAGAGCTTCAGTCCCAGCACGGTCATGCAGAAGCTTTCGCCTTCGTTGTGCGGCTCGACGCGGCCCAAGCCCATCAATTGCTCGTGCGAGATGCCCAGCTTGTCGCGCAGCGGGCCCAAGTGCTCTTCGATCAGCCCGCCGTCGAAGCGGTCGTGTCCGGCCGGCACGGGCGTGTGCGTGGTGAAGACGGTGTGTTGGGCGACTTCGCGCAATGCGTTGTCGAAGCTCTGGCCGTCGTTGTGCATCCGCTCGCGAATCGCCTCCAGCGTGGCGAACACACTGTGCCCCTCGTTGAGATGATAGACGCCCGGAGTGATGCCCAAGGCCGCCAGCGCCCGAGTGCCGCCGACGCCCAGCACCAGTTCCTGGCGAATGCGCGTGCGATGGTCGCCGCCATACAGCCGGCTGGTTAGTTCGCGGTCTTCCGGGCTGTTGCCTTCAACGTCGCAATCGAGCAGGTACAGCCGTACTCGGCCCACGTGCATCAGCCACACCTTGGCGTGCAGTTCGCCGGCGCGGGTCTCGACCGTGACGTTCACTTGCTTGCCGTTGGGGCCCAGGGCGGGCTCCATCGGCACGTTTTCGACCTTGGTGTCGAGATACTCCTCGCGCTGATAGCCGTCGAGGTCCAGGTGCTGCTTGAAATAGCCCTGGTCGTAGAACAGCCCGATGGCGACCAGCGGCACGTCCAAGCCGCTGGCACTCTTGATATGGTCGCCGGACAACACGCCCAAGCCGCCGGAATAGATCGGCACCGATTCGTGGATGCCGAACTCGGCCGAAAAGTAGGCCACCGGCTTCGAGCCCAGCACGCCGCCGTGCGTGCGGCCCCAGGACTGGGTGTTGCCCAGATACTCTTTGAGACGCCGATAGGCGTAGTTGATACGGCTGTAGAGCACCAACTCGGCGGCGCGCATTTCCAGCCGCTCGGGGGTGAATTCCGCCAGCAGGGCGATGGGGTTGTGGTCGAGCTGCCGCCAGCGAATCGGGTCGAGATCGCGGAAGAGATTGATCACTTCCGGATGCCAGGTCCACCACAGGTTCCTGGCCAGCGCCACGCACTTATCGTAAAGCGTCTGCGGAGATAGCTCGCTGAGGCTCAATTTGTGGGCTGCTTCAGCAGGCGCAGCATCGGTCTGACTCATTCGTTCAATCCTCCCAAACTACACGAAAGCCAAGGATTATATCGAGCCGTGAAAATGGGAGCGACCCCACTATCCCGCCGTGGCCCCATGCCGCCTGGAAGTTGCCCAGTCGTCGGCAGTCCACTAAAGTTAACGGAGCCGCCGCCTGCACTGTGCGGCGTGATTATACGAACCTGGGCCGCGCGCGTCGAATGCTATTTTGACAGCAATCTCGACGATCGCGTCGTCTGGAAATCGAAAGCGGCCCGCATGATTCACTCGCCCGATGATCCCCAACTCGACCAGTTGTGCGAGCGATTAGCACGATCGGGGGGCGATCTGGATCGCAGCGACCAGTGGCCCGCCGAACAACTCCGCCTGTGTGGCGAGGCCGGAGTCTTCACCTGGTTTCTGCCGCACCACTGGGGCGGGCAGGAGTGGTCCGACACCGACGTCACGCGAGGGTATCTCCGCCTCAGCGCCGCCTGCCTGACGACAACCTTCATTATCACGCAGCGCACCGGCGCCTGCCTGCGGATTGTCGGCAGCGAGAACGACCACGCCCGCCGACTGCTGCTGCCCGGCCTGGCCAGCGGAGCATCGTTCGCCACGGTCGGCATTTCACACCTCTCCACCAGCCGCCGGCACCTGGCGCAGCCGGTGCTGCAAGCGCGTGCGACGGACGACGGCTATACGCTCAGCGGCTATTCCCCCTGGGTCACCGGCGCCGCCCATGCCCGAACGATCGTGATCGGGGCCGTGCTGGACGACGCCCAGCAGATCCTGGTGGCGCTGCCCGCCGATCTGCCGGGCGTGGAGATTCCGCCGCCGTCGCACCTGGTCGGACTGGCGGCCAGCCACACCGGCGAAGTGCGGCTCGACAACGTCCAGGTC
>JBGSYQ010000531.1:0-1787 GCA_041750795.1 Pirellulales bacterium
ATGGCGTGCGGCTGTTGCCAAAGCCGGCAACAGGGGCGGTGGCGACCGCCAGACCGTCGCACCGCCGATCGACTCAAGTGTCGAGTATCGGTTGTGCCGCGTGTTCGACTTCGCGGTCGAGCCGAAGAAGAAATACCGCTATCGCGCCAGGCTGGTGCTACACAACCCGAACTTTGCCGTCCCTCCGCAATACCTCGTCCACCCCGACACAAACAGCGCGGAGTTCCTGGAAACGGAGTGGAGTAATCCGACCGGAGTGGTGGCCGTGCCCGACCGGTTCGGCGTGCTGGCCACCGCGGTGGGCGACCGGTGGAACCGCGACGAACCGTCTGCGAAGTTGCTGGCCACCGCCATTGATGAAAAAGAAGGCATCGAAGCGGGCACCGAAGTCGACGTCTATCGCGCTTCGGTGGTCAATCTGACCGCGGCCAAGGTCGATGCCATTGATCCGCGCACTGGGGCAGTCCATCCCATGGCGAACTTGGACTTCAACACGGGGATCGTGGTTGTCGACATCTACGGCGGAGCGCCCCTCTCGAAGAAAATCGGATCGTCGATCGTCGGACCAGTGGAAGTGCTGGTGATGGACGCTCAGGGTAACCTGCGCGTCCGTAGCGAGTTGGAGGACTTTTCGTCAGTGCGTCTCCTGGTGCCCAAGGAACCGGAGGCGGTGAAAAAGTCCGAGCAGAAGGCGGTTCCCAAACCGCCCCCCACCGCCCGTCCCCCCTCCAAGACCAGATAGCGGAACGCCAGCGGTCGATCCGCGTCTTCGTGCGCGTTGGCATCACCCGCGCTGCTTCTGCACTTGGCCCGGGTCGTGCTAGCTTCCAGCGCTTGCAGCGCAATACGTTTCCAGTTCGCGTGATAGCCAACGCCACGGCCGCGCGTGCCGGCAGATCTTGCGGAAGTGCCCTTGACCCATTCTGGGTGGGCCAGTATTTATCCCGCCCTCATCTCGGATCAATTCTGTAAGCGTCAACGAATCAAGCGGCCGTGGTTTCGGGCACAAGGACGTGCCCCGGACCGCCAAATCAAAGGAAGTGGCTCACCCCGGGGCTTTCGCTGCGCACCGCGAGGGGCCGAGGGATTCCTGCGATCGAACCAAAGCCTCCGCCAAGCGCGACCAGCGCTCGCGGCAGGCACGTGTGTCACAAGGAGAATCGTTTTGAAGACGTTGAAATGGCTCTCTCCTCTGCTCGCTCTAGCCCTCGGCCACATGGCGCCTTCGATGTCCCTGGCTGCCAGTCATCAGGCAGTCCACGGCCTGGTGACGACCGGAGTCGTCGGGCAAACGACGAAATCGAAGGCGACCGACCGCAAAGAGGTGGACAGCCTGATGGCCCGCGCGCGCCAGGCGCTCAAAGAGGGTGATCTGGACACGGCCGATGCCTTGATCTCGCAGGCCGAGAAATTCAATGTTTCCTACACCGTGTTCCATTTCGGCGACACACCGAAAAAGCTGCGTGCTCAACTCAACGCGGCCAGGCGCCCGGCCAAGCGCGACAAGGTCGAGCGTCCCAGCGACAAATTCCCGGCCGAGTTGGCCGATCCGACCAGGGACTACAACGCCTCGCGGGAACCGGCCGCTGGCGACTCCGAAATCCTGCCCACGGCATCGTTCGATCCCAACCTGGAAGACGAACTGGCAATTCCGCAAAGCGACGGGCGGATCGGCAAACTGCTAAGCCCACAGCGTCCCATCGCTTCGCCGGATGACGAGACTCCACGGCAAACGTCCGTGCCCAGGCCGAGCGCCAAGCCGGTGCCGGCCGCGCCGCCGGGCCCAC
>JBGSYQ010000532.1:0-4952 GCA_041750795.1 Pirellulales bacterium
CCGATGCCGAACGTCGAGGCACCGACACCACCCTGACCGCCGGCGCCTTGGCCGCTAAAACCGGTCAGGCCGGTGCCGCCGAAGAAACCGCCGCGGCGTCGCGGTCCTTGCACGCCGCTGCCGATCGCGATATCGGTGTAGAAGCCCTGGCGATATCGCTCGAAGGCTCGCAGATTGGCCAGCAACGCGCGCTCGACGATCGTCAGTTGTTCGAGAATCAGCGCCCGACCGCCGCCGCGCAGCAGGGGCTGAATGAAGCCGAAGTTCAGCAGTGACGACGTGACGTTCGTGTCGGTGCCGGCGAACTGCCAGACGATGCTATTGGCAAACCCAACCAGCAGCTCGCCACCGGCGGAGAATTGTTTCTCCAATCGCAAGTCGTTGTTTAAGGTCAGCGTGTTCTGCTCGCCTAGTGGGCTCCGCTCCGGACCCAGGTGGCGGAAAGCCAGCTCCGAGTTGCCGAAGAATTGCACGTCGAATCGGAATCGTTCCGTACTCACGTCCAACGCCGACAGGTAGAGAGTCTCCACCGACTGGCGGTATTCCGTCGAATGCACCTGCGCCAGGCAAACGGCGCCGTTCATGCTCAGCTTCACGGCGCCGTCCTCGGTCGTCTCGTTGTAGCGGCTGAGCAATTCCTTCCAACGCGGGTTCTCCAGCGCAAACCAGTTTCCGCCCATGTGATAACAGGGCCAGCCCTTCTTGCCGGCCACGCAGTGCATATAGCGGTGCGACGCCGGATCGTCGTACGGCATCGGCGGGTTGTCGGGATCCGTGGGATCGAAATAACGGCTGCGCGGATCCATGCCGATCGTGTAGTGCGGATATTCCCAGCGCGGATCGTTGGATTTCTGCGCCACCAGGTAGCGCACTTCCTTGTCCGCCGCCAGGCGATAGCGCAGCCGCGTGCAGCCCGACAGCAGGCAAATGATCGCGGTCGAAACCAGCAGCGCCGCGCAGGTACGCCGTGTTAGAAGTCTTTGGTATTGCACGGTGACCAATCGGATGGGTTGGTTGAAGTGGCCCCCCTGGCGCTCCGAGCGAAACGGCGCGCAGGCCGGTCGTTGTCCTCTGATAGCTTCGGAATACCGATCGCGGCGACTTTAACGATTGCGGAGCGTTTGCCGGTTGACGAACGTCCGGGTCGCCGGTGCGCATGCCACCGCGTGGCCGAACGCCGCCTGCGGTTCGGTCCGGCTGCGTGCTAGCGACGTTGAGATGCAACGCGCTGCTGGTGGTCCCGCGGGCCGCGGCGCTGCTTGCTGAGGCGGTTTGCTGGCGCGCCGACCTGCGGGTCCTGCGCGGCGGCTGGCTACTGTGGCACCTGCGACGTTCTGGAAGCGCGAAAACCGCGGCATTCGGCGGGAATCTGCACCTATGGGGCGACCGAGCCAGAGCAAATTTGCTTGCCACGTTAGACTGGGCAAATTATCCTAGTTGTTAGGCACGTCGCGGTTTACGGCGTTTTATCGCCCGCGCTTTGGGCAACGTAATCCACGGCGCTGCGCTGTTGCGCCGCCAGCGATTCTTTCGCCTCATCTCCAGGACCAGAGAAAGACCGGTTATGTCACGCACTCATTTGCTTGGCCCGTCGTTGCGTCCACGCGTGCTCGTCGCCTTGGCGATGGGGGTTTTGGCGGCGGGAGTTTGGCTGGCCTCGCCTGGCAAGGCGCACGCGCAGTTCGTGACGCAGCAGGTCGGTGGCGTGTCGATCGACGCCAACGGCATCGTGACCAAGGTCCGCGTCGACGAGCTCGGCGAGCTGCTCAAGGTGCGCAAGGACGCGTTTCAACCCGTCGCGGCCAACTTACAGAAATCGGGGCTTCGCAAGATTTCGCTCCGCCAGTTGGAAGCAGCGATTGCCGAGCATCATAAAAACGGCACGCCGCTGTCCGACGACATGATCTATCTGGCCGGTTTGCAGCGCATTCAATACGTGTTCGTCTTTCCGGAGCAGAACGACGTCGTGCTGGCGGGTCCGGGCGAAGGCTGGAAGATCAGCGACGACGGCGAGATTGTCGGCGTGACCACCAATCGACCGGTGTTGCTGCTGGACGATTTGCTGGTGGCGCTGCGCTCGACCGAGGCCCTGCGTCAGACGGGCATTAGTTGCTCGATCGATCCCACGCCCGCAGGCTTGGCGCGATACCAGGAGCTGATGCGGAATATCAATACGGCCCCGAGCGATCCGGCCCCGCTGATGGCGGCGGTCGAGCAAGCGATGGGTCCGCAAACGATCACGATCAAAGGCGTGCCCGACGAAAGCCACTTCGCACGCGTGCTGGTGGCGGCCGACTATCGCATGAAGCGGCTGGCCATGGCTTTCGACGAGCCGCCGATCGCCGGGCTGCCCAACTATCTGCAGATGGTCAAAGGGGGTCGCGGCGGGGCGAGCAATGCGATGCCGCGTTGGTGGCTGGCCCCCGACTACGACGCGCTGGTCACCGACGGCAACGGCCTGGCCTGGGAGTTTCGCAAGGCCGGCGTCAAGTGCATGACCGAAGACAGCATTCTCGGCAGCGCAGGCCAGTTGCAGCGCACGGCGCAAAAGAACGCGCTGGCGCAGCGGTGGGCCGACAACTTGACCAGCCACTACGACGAACTGTCGGAGCACGAGCCGATCTTCGGTCAACTGCGGAACTGCATGGACCTGGCCGTGTTGGCAGCGCTGGTGTCGCATCACAATCTGCCCGGTAAATGCGGCTGGGACATGGCCGTGTTTCTCGATCCGGACTTCAAGGCCGAGCTTTACAACGCGCCGCGCACGGTGCACACGCTGGCCAGCGTCGTGCAACAGCGCCGCGCGCTGGTGGTGAGCGCCTCGGGCGGCGTGGCCATCGATCCCTGGCCGCTGGTAGGCGAGGCTCAAGCCAGGCCCGAGTTGGACGCCACGCGGCAGCAAGCCGCCGCGCACACGACCAACTGGTGGTGGGACTAGTGCTCTGTCAGCGCTTTGAATTCGGGTCAGCGCGTCTTGCAGAGCACTAGGTATTTGCTTGCCGCCGAACCACTTGCGTGTTCGGCGGTCGTGCAGCGTCACCCCCAAGTTTTGGGTTTGACGCAGCACAAGCACTCTGCGCGATGTCGCAGCCTGCTGAATTCTTCGAAGGCCTGCTAGCCGTAGGTTCCGAACTACTGGGCAAACTCGCGGTAGAAGTAGTACGCCGCCAGCGCGAAGCCCAGCCCGACCACCACGCCGCGCACGACCGTGCGGTTGACGCGCCGCGCGGTATGCGCGCCGACATAGCCGCCGACTGCCGCGGCGGCGCCCATCACCAGCGCGTACGGCCAATTGACGTTGCCGGTGGCCACGAAGATCACCACCGACGTGCCGTTGATCACCGCGCCCAACAGTGATTTCACGGCGTTCATGCCGTGGATGTCGGTGATTCCCAGCATGGCCAGGGCCGCCAGCATCAAGATGCCCATGCCGGCGCCGAAATAACCGCCGTAGATTGCGACGACCAGTTGAAACGCGATGGCCCCGGCGGCGACGCGCCCGCTGGGCATCGCGTGCGGCTTGCCGACGCCCGTCCACCGCGCCAACTGTGGCTGCAGCGCAAACAGCAAAGCCGCGCCCAGGATCAACCAGGGCACGGCCACCTTGAACCAGTCGGCCGGCAGCGTCACCAGCAGCAACGAACCGATCATGCCGCCGAGCAAGCTGGGGCCGATCAAGAGCGTAACCCAACGCCGCTCTTGCACGAGCTCTCGGCGGTATCCGACCAGCGCGGCCATGGCGGCGGGCACCAGCGCCACCGTGTTGGTGGCATTGGCCACCACGGCCGCTTCGGCCGTCGAGCCCAGCGCGGCAAACAGCACCGGAAACGTCAGCAGCGTGGCGCCGCCGGCAATCGCATTGATCGCGCCGGCCACCAGCGCCACGAAACTCAACAGCAAGAAGTGGTCGGCCATGAATCCCCAACAGGTGCAGCGCCGCGGGCAGCACGAAAGGGGAGAGTATAGCGTGCGCGGCCGCAAGCAGCCCGTTGAAAAATGCCGTCGTGGCATTTTTCAACCCCGCCAAGTGCGAAGCAAAGCTTCGCACGGCTCGCAGAATAACGACTTACGTCGCTATTCTGTCATCGCATCCATGCGATGTCGCAGGCTGTCGAATTCCTCAACAGCCTGCTAGGGCGAAAGCTCCAGCACCCACTGCTGAAAGTCGCGGTCCAATTCGTCCCACGAGCGTCCGTGCATGGCTCGCAGGACGGCCGCGGCGCCCGCCGGATCGTCGCGGCGATGCTGGCGGAAGTCGTCAAAAAATTCCACCAGGAGATGCTGTTGCTGCAAATACATGCAAAAGTAGCGCGCCTGGGCATAGTTGGTGCCCACCAGCGGTCCGCGAAAGTCGCCATCATCCAGCAACTCTGCAAGTGGGCGCAAACGGCCCTGGCGGACGACCGTTTGCAGCCCTGCCAGCCGCCAGTTGACCAGCCCTTCGATCCACGGGCCGTCGTCATCGGCGCGAAAGCGGCACTGCTCGTGCAGCGACGCCAGCCCTTCGTTGAGCCACACCGGCGGGTCGTCCATCTCGAAGTCGAACAGCGCGTGCGTCAACTCGTGCAGCAACGTGCCGTTGCCGGGGGCATGGTTCACCAGCAGCGTGCGCTCGTTGGGTTTGTAGTAGCCATAGACCGAGACGTCGCTGTCGCCGTACCACTCGCGCGAGTAGCGGTTGTAGCTCGTCTCGCTTGCGAACAGCAGCACGGTGACCGGCGCGTGCGGCCGCGAGCGAAAGTAACGGCATTGCATGGCCTGCACCGCGGGGGCGATCGTCTCGGCATAGCAGGCTTCCAGTTCGTCCTCGTCCAGATCGCCGCCGATCACGAAGGGGGGACGTTCGATGACGTGCAGCGCTGCGCCTGAGCGCTCGCTCAAGCGCTCGGCAGTGCGCCGGCACGCTTGCTGCATACTTTGGCTGGCCGGCGCGCCGGCAGGCGGCGCCGCGG
>JBGSYQ010000533.1:0-3590 GCA_041750795.1 Pirellulales bacterium
CTGGCCGACGGTGCGCAAGCCGGTCCCTATAGTCCCGCGTGCCCGACCGCCATCGACGATGCCGCAGGCGCGCAGCGGCAATTGCTCGATCGCTGGCAAAAGGTCCTGCCGCAATTGACCGAGGCCATCGGCCGCTGGGACGAGGCCTCGCTCGACCGCTTTCGCTTGCCCCACCCGCTGCTGGGCAAGCTGACCGTGCGCGAAATGCTGTTCTTCACGCTCTATCACGTGGGGCATCACGCCGAAATCGTGTCGGCGCGGCGGGCCGCAGCGGCACGGCCACAGCGCGAGCAGCAAGTCGATGCACCGGCCCCCGGCGCGCCATCCTCCGGCGAGGCGCGTTCGTGAATCGCGCTCAACTCGCGACGAGGTCGCCGTCGCCGTCGCGCGGCGCCTCGACCATGGGCTTGACCGCCGCCTTGTGCTCGGGCTTGCCGGCCGCCATCTGGCCCGTGTCGCGCGTGATGGTCAGCGTATAGGTCACCATGTCCAGGCAGTTGTCGTCGGTGCCAAAGGGGTCTTCGGTCTCGACGCTGGCCTCTTCCATG
The DNA here is from genome assembly GCA_041750795.1 of Pirellulales bacterium. Classification (GTDB taxonomy): domain Bacteria; phylum Planctomycetota; class Planctomycetia; order Pirellulales; family PALSA-1355; genus JTS-RE94. Next base: position 549 of record JBGSYQ010000533.1, read on the forward strand.
CCGAACAGACCCAGTGCCACGATGGCCATCACCACCGGCGACCACCAGCCGCATTCCCGGCCCACCGCAAACGGCAGGGTCAACAAGTAGACCACGATCAATTGCTTGATCATCACCACGTAGACGAACGGCAAGGGGGTCTTGCGGATTTTTTCGCAGGCGCCCTGCGCGTCGACCAGCTTCGATAGCTGGTCTTCCATGTGACGCACCAATTGGGAATCGAGCTGGCCGTTGCGATACTCGCGCTCGATCCAGGCCGAGATCGCAAACGCCACCGCAGTGGGCGGATTGCCGAACCGCTCGGCCTGCCGCCGCAGCTCGTCGGGCAAGAACACGTCGGTTTCGTGCATGTCGACGTTGCCCTGCAGCGAGCGCCGCAGGCTGATGACATAGCCGGCGACCAGGTCGGCCAGTTCGGCGCCGGCGTGCGTGTGGGCCACGCCCACGCGCACCAGGTTGCGGCTGGCATTGACGATGCTGCCCCAGCTCGATCGCCCCTCCCAGTAGCGGCCGTTCGAGGCGTTCATGCGAAACACGATCAGGAAACCCAGCAACGATCCCAGCACGGCGTGCTGCGCCGGATTAAGGCCGAAGAAATCCTCGAAGTGGCTGCCGCGAACGCGCGTGCTGACGTCATAAGCCCCTTGGATCACCACGGCATAGAGGGTCATCACCAGCACGCGGACGCCGGCTCTCCGCAACGCCGTGCCGCGGAACGAGAACACCGCGCCGATCCAGTCCTTCCGATCGTATTCAATCATAGGGCCATCAGCCGAGGAACCGCGGCAGCGTATACCAGCTCGCTCCGCCGTGCGATCGGCGCAATTCTCCCCAGGCAGGTCAAGCCGGGTCAAGGGGCTCACCGGGCAGCGGGCACCGCCGCCACGCCGCGCCGTGCGCCGCGCTTGACAACATACCAACTAGTCGGTATGTTCCCCGTATGAACCCGGCCGTACGCCAAAAATCGCCCCCCGCGCCCGCCCCCAACCTGCGCCACGCTCTGCTGGAAACCGCCACCCGCCTGTTTCGCCGGCAGGGTTTCATCGCCGCCACCGTCGACGAAATCTGCGCCCAGTCCGGCGCCACCAAGGGCGCCTTCTTCCATCACTTCAGCAGCAAGGAGGCCCTCGCCGAGGAATGCCTCGCCCGCTGGAGACAGGGCATGGCGGCGTCGATCGCCGCTTCGCCCGGCGTGGACGCCGCCGACCCGGTCGACCGCGCCTTGGCGCTGCTCGATTTTTTCGTCGGCCGGTTCTCCGATCCCAAGCAGCTCAAATCGTGCCTTGCCGGCACCACCGCTCAGGAAGTCTCCGAGACGCACCCCCGGCTGCGCGATGCCGCCAACGATTGCTTCGTGGCCCTCCAGAGACACCTGCAAACGCTCTTGGACGACGCCTGCCGCAGCCACCGCCTGAAGCGCGACACGGCCGCACTCGCCACGCTGTGGATCGCCACCTTGCAAGGCGCCCTGGTGCTGTCCAAGGCCTCGCGCGACGACTCGGTCGTCGCCGACAGCTTGCGGCACGTACGTGCGTACATCGCGTCACAACTCGCAGACAAACCGCCCGCCGCCCGGCGCACGGCCAAACGTTAGCAACTCTTTCCTGGAGAAACTCCCATGACAATCGCGGAATCCTTGCTCGCCGAATTCGAACAGGAAGTGGTCGCCACCCGCAAGTTCCTGGAACGCATCCCCGACGACAAGCTCACCTGGAAGCCGCACGAAAAATCAAAGACCGCCGGCGACCTGGCCCTGCACATCGCGCAAATTCCCGGCATGTTCGCGGCGGCAGCGCTGGAAGACGATTGGAGCGCGCCGGCCGGCGCCCATTCGCAGCCGGCCAGCAAGCAGGAAATCCTCGACGCAATGGACAAGAGCGTCGAAACCGTCCGCAAGGCACTCCCCCGCGTCGAAGACGCTCGCATGCCCGGCAAATGGCGCTTCATGATGAACGGCCAGGAAATCATCGCCATGCCACGCATCGCCATGCTGCGCACGATCATGCTCAACCACTGGTATCACCATCGCGGACAGTTGGGCGTCTATCTGCGCCTGATGGGCTGCCAGGTGCCATCGAGCTACGGCCCCAGCGGCGACGAAATGCCCGACTTCATGAAAGGCAGATAGCCTTGCTGTGCGTCTGTGTCGTCGATTGGCAGCGACCAACGAGTGCCAGTTGCTTCGCTTGCAGCGATAGCACCACGTCCGCGCCGACCCGCACACGCTGGCGTAACTCTCCACCGGTGGGGGAGCTGCTGGGAAGATTGGGTATCTTGCGTCAAGTGCGCCGGCGCCGAGATGTAAAGACACCCAAACCTTGACGATTGCAACGGCCCTGAACGATCCGGCTGCGCGCGATTGTGAGGGATTTTCTTCGCACGCTAAGCGCCGCTGGACGATTGCTAAAGATGAGTACAACGCGACCCAGCGGAAGGATCGCATTTTTTCACGACCAAAGCACGGCGAAGCATGGATCGCAAAGCCCTCAGCGTATGCGCCAGTTTATTGGTGCTTGTCGTACTAGCATCCAGCGTGGGCTACCACGCGTGGCACGCCCATCGCGTCACGCCAGAGGTGCGCCCTCCGCGGCTCCTGACCGCAGCCGAGAGAGCCGCCGCCGGTCCGCTGGCCCCGATCTCCGAAGCGGCGGTCGTGGCCGCCGGCTTGATCGAAGTGGCGACTCCGCCCACGAACAGGCAGCATCCGGCCGCCTCGGCGCCGGCCCCTGCGACGATCAAGCTGACACCAGGTGGTCCGTCGGCGCAGGCCGCTTCGCCGTCTCGCGTCGCCAGCGGTCCAGGGCCGAGACCGACGCTGATCGAAGCCGTTCCGACCGCACCAGCCGCCAGGCCCCCGGTGGTCCTGCGACAAGGCGACCAGCGCTCGCCATCCAGCAGCGTGACGAACGGACAGGACAGCCCCTTCAAGTTCCGCGACGGCGCGTCGGCGCTTGCCAATCCGCAGTTGCCGTCGCACGCGGCCGATGATCGCGTACTCCCGCCGCGCAGCCTGCTGGTGGCGCCGAGCATCGCCCCGGCGGT
>JBGSYQ010000534.1:0-3116 GCA_041750795.1 Pirellulales bacterium
GCGCCCCACCGCGTCGACCGGCGCCTGCCCCGGCGCCAATTCCGGCCGGCAACGCAAACAGGGACGAAATCCATGACTCTCCGCCAACGCGGCGCTGGCGTAAAACCGCACCCGGTCGCGCCCCGGCGTCCGCGCCGTACACACCGGCCGGCAGTAAATGCCGGTGGTCTTCACGCCGATGAAGAACAGGCCGTCAAACCGCGCGTCGCGCGTCAGCAGCACCCGGTAGCAAGCGTCGTCGGAAAGGATCATGCCCGGATCTTAGCGAGCGCGCGAAGCGCTGTCTCGCCATTTTCGGACATCCTCACCGAAGGTCGCCGCGCCACGTCAATGAAGCGGCGCCGTCACGGCCACGCCCACCCAATCCTCGGAATAGGCCCCCGGCGGTCGCGTGAGGACGAATCCGGCGCTGGTGCTCGGCGCCCAGCGCTCGCCGGCGCCGTGCGGTTCGGTCGCTGCCGAAGCGGAGGACTCGAAGCTCCACAAGTACATCGTGCCCGCAGGAGCCAGCGGACGCCGCCGCATCGAAAACGTCAGCCAGGGTTCCACCGGCTCGCTCGTCAGAGTTGATTGCGCTTTCCATGCCGCGCCCAGCGAATCACGCCAATGCGGCGCTTCGTACGACCGCGGCGTTTCATCGGCGACGAGCTTCTCGAAACCAAGCGCGCGGGGTTCCCTGTCCGGCGGCCCTTGATCGAGAAACCGCGACTGCATCCGCCGCGCGAAGGCCGCCAGGTTAAATGGCTCGTCTCGCGCATCCGCGCCCGGCGCCACGGCTGCCAATTGATCCGACCAGCGCGGAATCGTCGTCGCTGGAATCACTGCGCCAACGCCGTCGTCCACGTCGGCAGCGAGCATCGCGCCCCGCTGAGCGATCAACCCGTTCGCGGCTCGGCCTCGATCGCCCCCGCTGGACCACGCATGCGGTTCGACCGTCAGCACCGCAGTTCGCGACACCCGCGGCATCGGCTCGACCTCCACCCACTCGCCGCGCGGGGCCTGGCACGCCTGCGGCACGTCCAACTGCCAGCGATATTGCGTCGCCTCACCCGCAAACGCGAGTGCGACGTGGAGGCAGGCCAACGCCATCGCCAGCAAACCGCTCACCGGAGGGACCAACCACGGCATGCTCGATCCACACAGCGGCAACATAGGCAGGGACTATCGGCGGGGGCGAACGCGGCGAGATAGAGCGGAGCGACTCAGTATCTGTATCGGCTGCATGCCAGCGTGAAATCGACCCCGCGCTGGCAACTCGATCGGGCGCCCGTCGGGGCAATCGGTGGCTGGGCAAGATGTGCGGTGCTATCATGGCGCCGTGCTCGCGCCGCGAAAGCCACCTTCGCCGGAGGAACCACGCCATGCTGCCACGCTTGCTCTCGCTCGCCGCTTGCGTTCTGACGACCGCCGCGACCGCCGCCGCCGCACCGCCGCGCCCCAACGTCGTGTTCATCCTCTGCGACGACTTGGGCTACGGCGACACGAGTTGCTACGGCCAGCAGAAATTCCAAACGCCCCACGTCGACCGACTGGCAGCCCAGGGCATGCGGTTCACGCAGCACTACTCGGGCCACAACGTCTGCGCGCCGTCGCGCTGCGTGCTCATGACCGGCAAGCACCCGGGTCACGCCTACATTCGCAACAACCGCACGATGGTTGGCGACGAGGGGCAGGAACCCGTCCCCGCCGGAGAGCTGAAGTTGCCGCTGGCGTTTGCGCAACTCGGCTACGCCGTCGGCGGCTTCGGCAAGTGGGGACTCGGCTCGGTCTCCAGCAGCGGCAATCCGCTGACGCAGGGCTTCGCTCGCTTTTACGGCTATAACGGCCAGGGCGTCGCGCACAACTTCTATCCGACGTACCTGTGGGACAACGACCGCAAGGTGCCGCTCGACAACCACGAGTTTTCCGCGCATCAACCGCTGCCGGCCGACGCCGATCCCCACGCGCCCGCTTCGTACCAGCGCTATCAAGGCAGCCAGTACTCGGCCGACCTGATCGCCGAGCAGGCACGCGTCTTTCTCCGCGCTCACAAGGACCGCCCGTTCTTCCTGTACTTTCCCACCACCGTGCCGCACCTGGCGCTGCAAGTGCCGGACGACTCGCTGGCCGAATTCCGCGACAAGTTCGACGACGAGCCGTACGTCGGCGATCGCCGCTACTTGCCGCACATCGCGCCCCGAGCGGCCTACGCCGCCATGATCACCCGGCTCGACCGCGAGATCGGCACGCTGATCAATCTCGTCGACGAGCTCGGCCTGGCCGACAACACGATCTTCGTGTTCACCAGCGACAACGGCCCGCTCTACGATCGACTCGGTGGCACCGATAGCGAGTTCTTCAACAGCGCGGGCGGGCTGCGCGGGTACAAGGGCTCGTTCTACGAAGGCGGCATTCGCGTTCCCTGCATCGTCCGCTGGAAAGGCCACGTCGCCCCCGGCACGACCAGCGACTTCGTCACCGGCTTCGAAGACTGGCTGCCGACCTTGCTCGAACTGGTCGGTGCCGCCGATCTCACCCCCTCGGACATCGACGGCATCAGCTTCGCGCCCACGCTCCACGGGCTGCATCAAGAAACCCGTGCGCTACTCTATCGCGAGTCGCCCGGCTACGACGGGCAGCAGAGTCTGCGCGTGGGCGACTGGAAGATCATCCGCACCAACCTGGAGCCCAACCGCAAGGCAAAGCGCCAACAGCCCGGCTCCTTCGAGCTCTACAACCTGGCCGAGGATCCCGCCGAAACGACCGATCTGGCAGAGAAATATCCCTGGGTGCTGGACGAGCTGGCCAAACTGGCGGCCGCCGAGCACGTCCCCTCGAAGCTGTTTCCCATCCCCGCGCTGGATGGACCATAACAGGCTCCACCGCGAAATCTCCCGGGAAAAACCGGCGTGTAACAATCCGGCGCCCTGTGCGCTTCGGTGAGTAGAGACGGGCGGGCACGCATGCCAGCGACTCGCCCCGCTCTGCGGCACCTTGATGTTGCACCTTGGTTTTTCTGGGGAGAACGCTCATGACTCGCAACGTGACGTCGCTGGTTGGCGGTTTGCTGTGGGGACTGTTTCTGTTGACCGCACCGGCGCGCGCCGACGACGCCGCCGACCGCGAGGCCCGGCTGG
>JBGSYQ010000535.1:0-4064 GCA_041750795.1 Pirellulales bacterium
GACGCGCTCGACCCGCTGGCCCAACGGACCTTTCGCCAGGAGCTCGCCGTGCGACGAAACACGCAGCCGCAGCCCGGGCCGAGCGATCATCACGCCCACACCGCCGAACTGCCGGCCGGCGTGCTGTCCGAACGACAACAGCCCGAAGTGCAATCGGCTGGGAGCCGTGATTTCGAAGGAAGGCATGGGGAAAACGAGGGGACTAGGGGCCAGGAGATTTTGGATTGTCGATTTCGGATTTTGGATGCTCGCCGACGGGCGTCACGAGGAACTGTTTGAGAAACTCGAACGCGCGGTGTTCGGCGGGGCTGCCGGTTTTGTCGATGGGGATTTGCAGGCGGTCGAATTCGGCGCGGAGAAATTCGGCATCGAGCAGGTGCTTGCGCGTGGCCAGGATGGCGGCTTCGAGCACGGCGTGCTTGGCGCGATTGAAGCCGAAGAAGTCGCGCAGCCGGCCCTGGTCCACGACGTCGCAGACGATCTCGGTGCGTTGCTGCCGGTCGTCGAGCGTGCGGACGCGCAGGGCGTACCAGCGACACGCGCCGCTGAGAATCCAGCCCTCGACGGCCGTTGCCGGCTGCAACGGCGGCAGCGGGTCGGGTGTGCCCACGGCCGCGTGCGCCAGCAGTTCCACGTCGTCGGTTACATGAAACACGGCCTGGCCGGTGCGTTTCAGATTGCGATAGGTGGTCGAGGTCTGAAAGGGGCGCAGCACCAGCACGCGCATCGCGTCGTCGACGAGCGGACCCATGGGCGAGATGTTCGCCGAGTGGTCGTCGTTCGTGGTGGTGATGATGCCTTCGAGAATCAAGAGACCAGCAGTCCTGGGTTGCAAATGTCCGAGCACACGAGTGCGCTGCGCCAGCGAGGGAGAGTTGCTGCGGACTCGTGTTGTTCGTCGGCGGCTGCGGTAGTGGTGGTTAAAAGGTTACGGGGCGGTCGGGCCAGGCGGCGAGCGGGGCGGCCGGGTCGATGCGTTCGCTGGACATGGCAGGCAGGGCCTTAGGCGCCGCGATGCCACTGGCGCGGAGGAAATTGGCCAAGAGCGGATAGCCCTCGTCGGTGAGAATCGACTCGGGATGAAACTGCACGCCGACCAATGGCCACTGGCGATGCGCCACGGCCATGATGGTTTGATCGGGCGTCCAGGCGGTGACCTCCAGGCAGTCGGGCAAGGTGGCGCGATCGACCACCAGCGAATGATAGCGGCAGGCGGTCAACGGGTTTGGCAGTCCTGCGAAGACGCTTTGGCCGGCGTGCCAGACTTGCGACGTCCGCCCGTGCATCGGCTCGCGCGCACGTACGATGGCTGCGCCCAGTGCCGCTGCAATCGCCTGATGCCCCAAGCACACGCCCAGCATCGGCACCGTGCCGGCCAGGCGCCGAACGACGTCGAGCGAGCAACCGGCCTCGGCCGGTGTACAGGGGCCCGGCGAGAGGATGATGGCGGATGGCTTGAGCGCTGCGATCCGGTTGACGTCGATGGCGTCGTTGCGCACGACGCGGGTCGGCTGGTCCAGTCGCTCGAAGTAGCGGGCCAGGTTGTAGACGAAGCTGTCGTAATTGTCGATGAGAAGAATCATCGGCGAAATATCACTCCATGGCCCGCAGCAGGCCGGTGGCTTTGTGCCAGGTTTCTTCGTACTCTCGGGCGGGAACACTCTGGGCCACGATACCACCACCCACGGGCGCCTGCCACCAGCCGTGGCTGGCGGTGATGGTGCGAATCAGGATGCTGGTATCGAGCGCGCCGTCGAAGCCGAGGTAGCCCAGCGAGCCGCAATAAGCGCCGCGTGCGGTCGGTTCCAACTCGGCGATGATCTGCATGGCGCGCACCTTGGGTGCGCCGGTGATCGATCCGCCGGGAAAGGCGGCACGCAGCAGGTCGATGGCCGTGCGACCTTCGACCAGCGTGCCGCAGACGGCGGAGACCAGGTGTTGCACGAAGGCATAAGATTCGAGCCGGCAAAGCTCCGTCACCTGCACGCTGTCGGGCCGGCAGACGCGCGACAGATCGTTGCGCAGCAGGTCGACGATCATCACGTTTTCGGCGCGGTCCTTCTCGCTGGCGAGCATTTCGTCGCCGGCGTACAGATCGGCCTCGGGCCGCGCCGTGCGCTGGCGCGTGCCCTTGATCGGCCGAGCTTCCACCCGGTTGGCCCGCACGCGCACGAAGCGCTCGGGCGAGGCGCTGACCAGTTGCGCGTCGCCCAGATCGAAATAGCCGGCGAACGTGGCCGGGTTGCGCCGACGCATGCGCAGATAGAGGGACAGCGCGTCGAGATGCGCGGGAGCGAGCAACCGCTGCGCCAGGTTGACTTGAAAGACGTCGCCGGCGCGAATGTACTCAATGGCGCGGCCGAGAGCGTGCAGATAGTCGTCGGCCGAGAAGTTGCTGGTCAGGCCGGCGGGGCCGGGAACGGGGAACTGCGGCGCCAGGTGTGCCAGCGGCATGCGGTCTTGCGCCGCGACGCATTTCTCGCTCGCCGGCGCGGGTACTTCCAGCCAGTGGCTGAATTGTGCCAGGCGCTCGGCGGCGCGTCGGCGGCGGTCCACGGGTTCGGTTGCGGGAAAACCCTGCGAGATGAGCCAGGCGCGCTGCTCGACGTGATCGACGGCCAGCACCACGTCGTACAGGCCAATGGCCATGGCCGGCGTGGCGAGCTCGTCGTAGCGCGGCAGCGGCAACGTTTCCAGCGAGCGGCCGAGGTCGTAGGAGAACAGCCCGGCGGCGCCACCTTGAAAGGGCGGCAACTCGGCCAGGGTCGGCGCCGCGTACGCCGACAGGCGGTGCTGCAGTTCCGCCAGACCGTCCGAACCATCCGCCGGCAGCGTGAGATAGTCGAACGGATCGGCCGTGAGGAACGAATAGCGGCCGAGCGTGGCGTCGCGCCGCGCGCTATCCAGAAACAGCACGTGCGGGCGGCGCGCGAGGCGCACCAACGCCAGTTCGAGATCGACGTGCGGATCCCAGGGCGCGACCAGCGCGCCGGCGGCGGTTTCGAACGGCTCTCGCACGTCGGCTTTCAAGAAGCACACACCTTGTTTACGAATCCTGGGGAGTGTCGTCGGCGTCGGCCGGCGAGGCGTCGGCCATCCGCGTGGGTCGGTGATTGGTTTCCGGCGTCGTGAGAAAGCCCCATTCGAGCGCCTCGTCCTGCCGGTATTCTTTGCCGAGCGTCAAGGCCGTGACGGCTTTGGCCATTTCGTAACCCAAGTAGAAGGCGTGGCTGGGTTCGATGCCCCGTGCGGCCAGCGGCAGCATCGTTTCGAACAGCACGAACGGATCGGCATCCGCCAGGTGCATACCGGCGCTGACGACGTGTATCTTTTCGTCCCCGGCGAAGATGCGATAGTTGGGATCCTTGACGTCGCGGGCCAAACGCTCGAGCGCTTCGTGGCCTTGGCTCAGCACCTGGGCATCGCGCAGCATGACCAGCCGCGGCTCGAGCCGCTTGGGCAGCGTGCGATGGTGCTGGGCGTAGTAGACCAGCCGGCGGGCCAGGTCGCACTCGCGCACGCTGGTGCGGGCCCAATTGATGACTTGCGTCGTCAGCACGCTGCGAACGCCCAACTCCTGGCAGAAGCCGAGTAGCAGGACGTTGACGCCGGCGCTGTCGCAATCGGTCAGTTCGGTGAGGTTGCCGATGCCCATCATCATTTCAGCGTCGGGATAGCGCTTGCGCACCTCGAGATAGCGCCCCAGGCTGGCGGCGAAGCCGAAGCCGATGGGCTCGAGAATCGGATCGATTCGTAGCGGCACGCGCTTGTCGGCCAGGAACTCGATGGTTTCGTCGAGCCCGGCGAGCGTGGCCGGATCGTCGGGCACGACGACGACTTCGCACCCCCAGTCGGGCGCGGCAGCGCGGTTGGCGCTGTTGACGCTGAGCACGAGTTGCGCTCCGCCGCCGACGGCCAGCTCGATTTCGCGTACGTTCATGCTGTCGATGGAGACGCGGTGCCCCGCGTCGACCAGGGCCTCGACCGTCTGGCCCACCTGCCACCAGGGCTCGCCCGGTTCGCACCCCAGGTCGATCACGTCGGCGCCGCAGGCGCGCAGCCGC
>JBGSYQ010000536.1:0-20354 GCA_041750795.1 Pirellulales bacterium
TCTGTGAGGCCATTGCCTCTCCAGGATTGCCGCGGTCACAGACCACGGCTACAGAAGGAGCCTCAGCCGCTGCCTTCCGCTGCCGCCTGATCCATAAGGGCGCGCAGGCCGCAAGGCCCACCAGCACCCAGGTGACTAGCGGCACTTTGATGGCCAGAGCGTAGAGATAGTAGTACCACCAACCCTTGGGACTGAACTGCCCGCGCAGATACGATGGCTGCCGAAAGTCTTCGAAATCCCGTTTTTGCAGGTCCAATTGCCGGAGAGATAGTCCTTCGGAACCGGCACGGGCACGCCGGCCAGCCAGGTGCCGGCAAAGCGCCGACTTGCTCGATGCCGCGTCGAAGCTGCGGCGCAGCGTCTTACCATCGATGGCAACGATCTGGCCCCCGGTGATCTCGTGCAGGGCGGTGATCCACGAGAGCAGACACTTCTCGAACTCGGCCGGCTTGATCGCGGCCAGAATGGCGTTGAATCGGTCGTGCGAGGGAATGCCGTTCGAGAGGTCCAAGAGCTTCGCCAGCCACGGGCGCTTCATGCGGCCCCAAGCGGCAATCGATACGAAATCGTCGGCCCCGCAGATGACCGCGCACAGCGCGATGGTCACCACGTTGATCAACGGATAAGTAACCTTGCGACGACGCGGATCGGTAAGCTCGACAAAGTGTTCCTCGATCCGCGCCGACTTGATACTCGACATGACACGCCTCCTTGGCAATGCGCCTCCTTCAACCCCGGCTGCTCCACAGCCAGCGGCAAAAAAGCTTTGCCCCATCATGCCATATTACCCAGCATGGCGCAATCGCCCTGTCTAAAACACCAACAGCTCGCCGCCAGTTAATTGCGACGGGCTGTCGGTCGTCTATCGATTATCGCCGACAAAATGTTGATTGATGGCGGAGGCGTGATACACTGATTGCCGCCCCAGGGAACGCGGCGTCGGTTTGCCTCGTAGATGCCAAATTCAGGTCCCCGTTTCAACGCCTGCAGCAGTGCGTCTTGAGTTCGAGATGGCTGATAGGGACGATTCCAATTCGACCGCTTTTTGAAAGGTCCAATTATGTCGTCACTGCCTCTACGGTTGATTACTCTTTTAAGAGTCCGCGTAAGTCGAGCAGTCGTAGTAGCCGGTGCATGCCTACTGTTTGGGGACGGCCCAGAAGTCGCCGTAGCGGCGCAAAAGCAGCAGAGTCCCGCGGAGACAGATTCGGTAATGCAACCGAGGGTGGACACTGGCACGGAGGAGGAAGCTAAGCAGTATTACGTCCGCGTGGCTTGTGAGTTGGGTTTCGATCCGGCGACCTTCGTCGAGAAACACGTATTGCAAGACTTACTTTCGTTTTGCGGATACGGGGCGTTGCGCGATGCCGATATCGAAAAGCTGTCGTCAGCGACGTTGATGTCGTTCGACGTTTTGAAAACTGAGGTATCGAACGGCGCCGACTTCATCAAATTCTTCGGCGACAATCCGCCTGCGAACGACCCGATCCGTGGGCTGATCTCGATCCGTTACTTTGCGCCGAAGATCGTAGACCTGTCGCAGGTAAAGCCCGAAGATCCCAACTCGAAGTTCGGCTGGCGCAAGATCGTCCGACTGAAAGTGCGCTCCGGTTCCGCGGCAGCGGGCAAGAATATTTCATCGTTGTTTCTGCTATTCAATAACTTTGCCAAGGCGGCCGACGATCCGTTCGCGTATCCGGCGAGCCCGTCGGCGAACAATCAAGTGATTTTGATTCGCGACGCGCCGCCCCAGTCGCCGCCCCAGGCTCCCACTTACTGGTTTGTGTACAACGGCAGCAGGTCGCCGACGAACGACCCGGCCTTTGTGCCCGGCAAGCTGCAACTGGCTCTGAACGCCGCCTTCGACACGTCAGAATTTCCGGCGCGTCCGTACTATGTGCCGCAGGCCTGCGGTCGATGCCATGGAGATCGCATCAACCCGATCCCGAATACCGTCATCTTCGACTTCGCGAAACTGAACTACGTCGACACCGATCATTACTTTGACCGCCTCTCCGACGATTTTAAGCCCATCGCTACGAGCCCTTACAGCGTGCTTTACGACGCCGGCAACAACGACCCGAGCACGCCACAATTCAAGGAAGCTTTCAAGTCGGTGCGACGGATGAACGAAGAGATTCGCGATCAGAACCAGCGCGTCAAGTCGTCCGCATCGAAGTTCCAGTTGCGGGCGGTCGAGACGTGGCTGAAAATCCATGAAAGCGGCGACGTCGCGCATAAGAAGCCGATCGAACGGTCGCTGATCCCGCTCAAACCGACAGACAAGACCTGGGCCCAACCGAGCCCCACGCTATCGGAGCCGGAGCGAGTGGAATTGCTGCAGATGCTCAATCAGTACTGCTTCCGTTGTCATAGTTCTTTGGAATACCACGTGCAGGACAAGGAGATGGTGCATGGGAAGGCGGAAAAGATGATTGAGCTTCTCGACGAGACATTATTCGTGAATCTCAGAATGCCGCAGGATCGCAAGCTCAAAGAGCCAGTCAAGAATCGACTGAAGGAGCTACTAGGCAAATTGGACCAGGAGCCATGAGGTCGATGCCCTAAGCACCCAGCCAAGGTGCTGCTGCGGACGGCGCTAGAAATGAGTTCCGGGGGGCGATCTCTGCCAATTCGGGCATGATGAAGAAGACCATGACCACGCATCATCAATTCAAGGCTCAATTCCGTCATATGTTTCCGCACGCCAATATGGCCAACAATAAAGCTAGATTCATCAAAGACGGGGCGCTATGGTCCTCTGCTGGTATTAGCGCCGGAATGACATGGCACTGCAACTGGTAATCGAAGTTTGAGGGGATAGCGTCGCCAAGCAGTTTTAATCGTTCCTGGAATACTATTTTGAGCCGCTTTTTCCACTGTAGTTGGGCGGCATTCCGAGGCGCTGCGGAAAGGGACCGACGTGGAGATTAATAGCTATTGGCACGTGAACACCGTGAACTCGTAACGTTCTCGAACGCAAGGGAGAAAGCTGCTATGAGTCACGACCTCACGACCCGCCGCCAGTTTCTCGGTTCCTGTGCGGCCGGAGCCGCAACCGTTTCGGCTATTTTGAGTGCCGCCCTGGGCTCGGCGGCGCAGACAGTGACGATCGAACGGAAGGATGTCCGGGACCTGACAGCGGATGAAATCAAGTTGTACAAGGAGGCGTTTAATCGCCTCTGGAACCGGGAGGAACGGCCCGCCCGACTCCCATCCAAGGCGGACATGGAAAAGCTAGACCGAACCAGCATGGTCTACCAAGCTTTGCTCCACACGCACTACTGCCCCCACGGTAACTGGTTCTTCCTTCCCTGGCACCGGGCGTACCTTTTTTACCTGGAACGGCTTCTTCAGGCTGCCGTCGCGGACCTCAAGCCGGCGACGCCGGTCACGATCCCGTACTGGGACTGGACAGACGATCGGACGGTCCCGTCCATCTTCCTTGGGGCGTTCCCGAGCAATCCGTTGGGGAATAACCGCCGGTATCCTCGGTCGCTCCTCGACGCCGACGTAGGTCCGGCGGTGATCCGGCGCACGGTCGATCAGGCGTCGTCGTCGGCTTTCTTCCCGCCGAATGCCGGCTCCCAGTTCGAGGACGGTCCGCACGGAATCGTCCACGTCAAGATCGGGTGGTACGAAGATCCGCAACTAACGCGGCCGGGCGACTTCCGGATTCCCGCGACGGCTGGGTTCGACCCGATCTTCTGGTCGCACCACGCGAATATCGACCGGCACTGGCAACGCTGGATGAGTATCGCGGGCCACAGCAACCCGTCGCTCGGCGGAGCCTGGGGGACAAAGTTGTTGAAGGAGTTTGTGGACGAGAAGGGCATGCACTTCGACAAGACTGTTGCCGAGGTGATGACGGACCCCGCTGTCCAGAGCGTAGTCTATGTCCCACATAGTGGGAGCAGGGAGGACAACCTCGTGCTGAACCGGATCAACCCCGAGCGACCAAAGATGGACGGTGAACCACTCCAACTGAAACTTGTCCCGGTGGCGAACGCCGCGCTGCGACTCCAGGTCGGCAAGCCGACTGTGTTGAGCGTGACTCCGCCCGCGACGGCTGTAGACCGGTTGAACAAGGCGATCGCCCCGCTGGCCGACGGCGTGGCCGGCGAGTCGGTGTTGTTCAACATCTCTGGCATCCAGCTCCCGGAGGTGCCGCCACCGGTGGTCGTCCGGGTTTTCGTCAACGTGGCGAAGGTGACTGAGAAGACGCCGACGGAGGCGCCGAATTACGCTGGGTACTTTACTTTCTTCGGCGGGGCTGACCACGACGAACACGCCGAGGCAGGAGTGAACCGCGTCATCGAACTGACCGGAACCCTGAGGGTACTGAAGTACAAGTCCGGGGAACCGATCACAGTGTCCTTACTGATGCTCCCAATCGAGGAGGGGAAGGACGCTGCGGCTCTCTCGTTCAAGTCGGCCACGATGACCATCAAGCCGTAGGCGGCTGTAGCCCGCCGGGCTGCTTCCACAAGTGCAGCCTGAAGAGGCGTAGTGGCTGGTTACCTCGGCTGGGCTAGGATGGCGATTATTGGGCGTGGACAAAAGGGGCCGTATTTTGGGCAGGCTGTCAAGGAGCCACATATTCTGCCCCCGGCACGTCACCCACCGGATAAATGCTTTGAACTCAGCCCTCGACCAACGTGGGTCACTTCACCGGTCGTTGGTCAGCAAGAACAACGGAAGGAGGCCAATCCCGGATGCCAGACAAGAAATGTTCTAACCGTGTCCAGTCGCCCCGGCTGTTTGGGCCCTTCGACGATGACGTGCCGGAGTTTCAAAAGCTGGACAAACTGAAGTTTGAGTCTCATCAACTCGTCAGTACATGAGACGCGCCGAGAAACGACCGTTTTTGGCACGGCGGTCGCGCTCTGGCACTCAAACGTTTGAATGACACGAGGCCGCAATCACATCCGGACGGCAGAGTGCGTCTCGTTGCTCAGTGGCAGTTGGACAGGTGTCGACGTTGCAGAGTTGTTGCAGAGAAAAGCCTGAAAAACACTCAATGCAGTGCAGACTCTGCAATCGGTGCAATCTCGCAAGCCTTTGATTTGCCGTAACTTAAGGCTTTTAGACTTTCGAATCGCGTGCTCGACAAGCTAGGTGTCAGAGGTTCGAATCCTCTATCGCCCATTGAGGTTACGGCAGTACTTCCGTGCATTGCAGTGGCAAAGTGCATTGAAATGTGCCCCGATTGGGCGGGCGAAACTGTGAAACAGTGACCCCTAGCGTGCGCGGGTACCGGCGAAACCTGCGACTCAGCAGCTCGTTACGACTAACGCGTCAGCGTGTTGGACCGTTGAAGGAAGGAAGTGCACGCTTGAGCGCTCAGGACACGCCGACCTTCGACGTTCCGGTGCCGTAACATCGGGAAGTTCGGCGGGCGAGCTCGTCGGCGCAACGAGCGCCCTTGCAAAGCCTGCATCACGGGGCGGTGTAATTTGAGATTGGAAGGAACGGTGAATATTGCCATGAACGGCCGCCCGCAGTTGGACCGCGAATCTGTGCTCGCAAATCAACCGAGGAGACTGGTCCTCGACCCGATTGCGTTAGCCGTTCGGCTGATCAGCCGACATGAGCAACCTTAGAAGCGAGCCATGGCCAAGAGTAAGGCAATAGAAAAGACACCCCCGATGAAAGCGGTCAAGTAGACAGGCCGCTACCAACCAGGAGTGAACCCTACAAAGCTGCTCTTTGGGAGCGTATCCTTGCAGCCGCCAGTGCCGTCGCGATCCTTGCGCTGGTGTTCGTCGTCGTCTTACGAAAAGAGCCCTTCGCCGATCAAAATCAGGTGGTTCTCGTCCGCACGGTCCTCAGCTTGGCGGTCGGCGTGATTGGCGCCGTGGTCCCGGGCTTTCTTCAGATTGACCTCGGCGGTAAGGGCGTGGCAATCCGCGCCGGAGGGGCGCTAGCCCTCTTCGTCATCACGTTCTTCTTCTCCCCTAACGTACTGCCCTTGGCCGTTAGCAAAGAGCAACTCGACAAGATTGAGAAAGCCAGCGCGGAGACCCGGTCCGACGTGGGGCGGATCGTGAGCAAGTTTGACTCGATCTCGGTGCAGGCGATATACGAGCTTCCCAAGGATGAACCTGACGTGAAAGTGCTGGCAACTTGCCTAACGGAAATTGGCCAGGCGGTTCGACACGATCGAAAGGCCCAACCGCGGGGACTGACAATTTCGTATTCGTATCCGGGTTCAGACGCTGGGCCTTCCAAACCTCCTGTTGTCTCGATCGACTTAGAGCAACTCTTGAATGAGGGGTTCGTTAACTTGTCTCCGAAGCTCGTTGAACTTGTTCCGTTCGTCACGTTTCTCCGACAACCCAAACTCCAGATCGGCATAAATCGGTCTCAGCGGGCATCGGACGGCCTTGTTAACAGTTTTCTGGGCCTCGCGGATCGGCCGGACTTGTACTTATTTGCATATGGCTCGCCTGTGGATCCTCAAAAAGGTAACTTCGGCAAAGTCATCCTCGATGCCTCGCGCCAGCGAGTGCTGGTTTCTTGGAATGGGTTGGAGTACCCTTTGGACAAATGGGCAACGTCGCGACAAATACTATCAATACAAGACTTGGACAAATCCCAGTTCGTGGTAATGCTCAGCAATCCCGGTACCGTCGACCCAAAGCTTGATCAGATCGCTGCCAAGTGTAGACCGATATGGCTGAACATTCGATTTGACAACAGCTTCGTGACGTTCGAGAACTTCAACCGAGCCCCACCGGTCCTAAAGTGGCAGGCATTCAGTACAAGCTTTCCGTCGGCGCAAACCATTCTGGATGGAAAGGCCTCTCGCCCATTCGTCGTCTTCGTCTCTTCGCGTGTGCTGCTGGAGCGCAGGCGTAGCCGGGGCGGAAGCAGCACACGCGGCGGCTCCAGGGGTCTGGTAGCCCAGCGAGCTGTGCGGGCGCTCGTGGTTGTGTTCCTGCTGAAGCCGTCGGGCGAACCACCGTGCCTCGGCCAGGTTGGCAAACTCCTCGCAGTTCAAAAGCTCGTCTCGCAGGCGGCTGAGGGAGCTTAAACTCTGTAACCGAATGCTGCCGGGTCAGCTAGAACCCCGATGCATAGGACGGCTCTAAGAACGAGTGCCTTTTCTCCAACCCCTACCTTCATAACCCCTGGTACAGAAAATCAAGGCTGGTCACACGCTCTTAGAACACCGCACTCGCGAGGACCTAAAGTGGCTAGCCTAGTGGAGGATCGATGAATCGCAAGAGAGCTTAAATGCTCTCGTAAATGCGAGGCTCGGAGCAATGCGACGTTCTCTCTCCCGATCGCTTCTGAAAGCCTGTGAGTTCCGTGGACCGGGCAGCACTTGTCATTGTGCTCCCTGTAATGCCGAATCGAGTCCAGTCTAAAATCCTTGCAAAGGTATTGAATTTCTGGACAATGGGCCTTGCGCTGGACACTGAAGGACGGGCTGAGGATTTCTAGACAGGGGCCTACTCATGCCGCTAGTCTTCGTTCATGGCGTGAACAACCGCCGCAACTTGGGCCAGTACGAAGCTACAGAACGCCGTCGCAATGCGCTATTCAACAAATACCTAGTTCCCACAATTGCTCCTGCGGTTGCCGTACATGATTTTACAATCCTCAGTCCGTACTGGGGAGAGTTCGGCGCCACGCCAAGATGGAACAATGCCTCACTGCCTCGCTCGGCAGAACGACTTGGCGAGCCAGCCGTCGACCACATAAGAGCATCTTTAGGTGATTATGAGTTTATCCTGCCTGATGACCCCAATCAGACACTTTTAAGTGTGGCCCGAGAGGTTTCGTTTCTGGACGCAGTGGAATTAGTGTGTGAACTCCTACTGGAAGAACTCTGTTTGGAGAAGTCGACCACAGTCAAGGTAGACGACGCGGAACGTAGCAGACTGGACCGCGAGTCTGATGCGTTCGTCGACTACTGCGAAACGGCAGTTGAATACTTCGCTGCCGTTGGTAAGCCAGCCTGGCTCGATCGCATCACCAGTGACGAAGTGTTTTTAGGTCGTCTACAAAATGATATCGATGCCCACATTGCGAAGGCCTCTCCTCGTGCGACCGAACAACTCGGCGGAGCCTCCGTGTGGAGGTTCTCGAAGCGCATACTGAATGGAGTGGCCAGAGTAGCGTCAGAGGCAGTACAAATTGCGAAAACACCGGTCGACTTGGCTTTCCGCTCGACGAGTCGCTTGTCTCTCTCGCTCGGGCGAGGCTGGGCACAACAACACGCATCGCGATTTCTCGGCGACGTGTTTGAGTACATGGAGCAACGCAATAGGGATGGGAGCAAAGCACCAATTATTCAAGCCATCTTACCTGCTTTCGCAGAAGCAATGACGATACGTGGCCCAAATGATCGCCTGATTATCTTAGCGCACAGTCTCGGGGCACTCATAGCATATGATGTAATGACGACCTTCGTTGATGCGACGTTTCACTGCGATTGCTTCGTTACTATTGGCTCACAGGTAAGCCTGTTTCAGGAATTGAGTAAGTGCGCGACAAATGCACCGAATCCAGCCAACATTGAGAAAGACCGTATACAACGACCACCAAACGTCGACTGTTGGCTGAATGTGTTCGACCGCAATGATGTATTCGGCTTTGGAACTGCTGGAGTGTTTACCGACACAATCGATTACGCATATTCAACCGGCAAGGGCTTTCTTTTTGCACATGGCTCATACTTCCAAAAGAGACGTTTTTATAAACGATTGGCAAAACGGCTTGTAATGGTGCTGAAATGACCCTCGGAGATGAAAGCCACCGGCGTCTGTTCTTTGAAGATGGTGATTGGCAGGTCCGCAAGAGTAGCGTGCATGCACTGGTTATTGGTGTCGGTGACTACCCTTATTTTCCTGGCGGAGATCCAGGTGCTGCGACTTCGTTGCCGTTCTCGTTTGCGACCCCTCAACTTCGGTCACCACCCTATTCGGCCTTGCATTTCGCGCGATGGTTGAGCGCTCGCGACAGAATCTGGCGGAATTACCAAGACGATGCGGTCGGACTTGGAACCATAGACCTCCTCGCGTCCGGGGTGTCCGGCTTGGGTATCGACGCAGACACTGCGCAGAATGTATTAGAGCCGACGCTCGACAGTATCGACAACGCCTTTGCTGGCTGGCGTGAAAGATGCAATCAGCGAGAAAATATTGCCGTGCTCTACTTTTGCGGCCACGGCGCGCAACACAAACGAAGTGTATTCATATTCCCATCGGATGCCGGGAAGGATGCAGCGACAATGAATCCATGGGGAAGGGTTGTCGACTTTACCGAAACCCATTTCCGTATGAGTAAATGCGAGGCGCTCACTCAGTGTTACTTTCTCGATGTCTGCCGAGGAGGTCTGGATGAGGCGCCCGAGGGGGCACATATCTTAGGACCAAATCCGCTGAGGCGGCCTGATAATGCCCTCACTAATCCCATTTACTTTGCTACGAAATTTGATTACCCAGCGTTGGGAGCTGACGAGGGACAGCCGAGCCTATTCACCAGCGCCCTCGTCGATGCATTAGAGCGGAGTGCGATTGGCGGTCGCCCGTGGTTGGTGACCCCAACATCCCTTTCCGATGGCATCCACCACTTGCTTAGCTGGCATCAGCATGACAGTCACCCAGATATGGCTCCGCAAATTCCCGATCGAGAAGGTTCATGTATCCCAAGGACACTGTACGAACTGTCGAGCGCGCCGCATGTGTATGCGGAGGTGACATGCGTCCCGGGCAAAGAAAACGAGTATGCCGAGTTTACGCTCTCAGGGCCATCGAAATGCAGTGCAACAAGAGAGGCACTTAGAAAGTTGATCGCTCCTGGCAAATACTATGCAGAGGTGCGCGTGATTGAAGGTAAAAACAAGGGTTCAAGCCAACGAAGCACGAAAGAGCGAGTTATGCCACCGGTGCATAGGTTTCCGTTTCAAATAAACTAGCTTGCGGAATGCGCCGCAGTTGCATCGCAGACTGGCAAAGTAACCGCGTTCACCGACGGATGACTCGCTGGACTGCAGGCCCGACGAATGTCGAGAGTCTAAATAGGAAATCGTGGGAATGAAATCTGGTGTGGTGATAAAGACTGGTATTTGGTCTGGCCCCGATGTCGCACTCGTGGAAGTGATCGATGACGCGCTGACAACTGTATGGACAGGACGACTCGCTAAGTTCACATCGGTTGACATCTCGCTGCCGAGCGGGGATTACTCGGTCCGGCTGCGAATACCAAATGGTCCAGTCGTTCACGCTGAGTGTGTTGTGGAGCACGGCCTGCGCGGAGTTGTGCGCCTCCCGCACTGGCAGCCCGCAAGCTCCCATGTCGTGCAAGAAAGCGCGACAAAGTTTTCATTGCGTCGTCCCGACGCACGGCTATGGATCAAGCTTGCGGGTATGGCCTGGAAATCCGAGCCGGTTCGTGAAAAGCCTCATTCAGAGTCGCTTCAGCGAGTCGAGTGGTCGATTCCGTTTTCAACTGCAGATCGGTTTTTGCAACTTGAAGCGACAAACGAGGGTTGGGCGAGTCGCTTAATTGCCATTCCAAACTCTGGCGGTGATGTAGTTGTAGCTTTCGACGGGCCGCCTCGATTGTCAACCTCCGAGCGCCTTCGGCTTTCACTTGTGGGATACGATCCGTTTGCGGAGGCCCTCTTGGCTTACGAAAGCTCGGGAGAGCTTTGCACTGCCGCTAAACTAATTAAGAGTGTCACGCGATTTGATGAGTTAACTGCACTTGCTCGAATTGTTGTAGGTTACTTCTTGCTCGAGCAACGCAGCCTGGATCGATTTGACGCCCTTTACGGACCGTCAGAAGTCGAAGAGTCATCCTCGGATGTCGCGATCCAGCAATGCTGGCGATTCATACGTTATGAGCAGGACTTAGCACAAGCCGAAGTGCAATTAACGAAAGCATTGCGCTCAGGACTTCCACTATTTACTTCTGGCGTCGTACTGCTTGATAATGCCATTAAGTTATTTAAGGATCAATCTGGCGACGCTTCGACAGAATGCGAGCGCGCTCACAGTTGGATTGACAATTATTTGACGGAGATTGATTGGTCAGTTCCGTTTACTAGCTTCTGCGGAGTTGCACCGGACAGGCCTGGACGAAATGCTAAGACTTCGGTCAAGGGAGCAAGCGGTATCGCAGCTGCAATTCCCGTATGTGACAGCGTCGTGAGCTTACGTCGTGCGAACCACAAACGAACCAAGCTTTATGTGGAAAAACAACTCGGGGCCAGCAGGTTGTCAATCGAAACCGGTCTTTTGGCCATGCAAGCCGCCGGGAGCTGTGTGGTGCGTTACGGCGACATCGTAGTGTTGACTGCGGCGGCTGATGGACCTCCGCGACCGGGTTTCAATGGCTTCTTTCTGTTGACCTGTGACTATCGGGAGCGTGCCGCGGCGGCCGGCAAGTTTCCCAGCGGCTTTCTCAAGCGCGAGGGGCGTCCCACCACGAAGGAAACGCTCACCTCGCGGCTCATGGACCGGCCGATTAGGCCCCTATTCCCTTCCTGGTTTCACGACGAAGTGCAGATTCAAAGCTTCGTCATGGCCAGCGACCGAAAGAATGACGCCGACGTGTTGGCCATGAACGGCGCCTCGGCGGCCCTCGGCCTTTCACCGCTGCCGTTCGAAGGTCCCATTGGTTCGGTGCGATTGGGACACATTGGCGGCCAGTTTGTGCCGTTCCCAACGCAAGACGACCTGAAAGAGAGCGACCTGGACCTCGTCGTCTCTGGCAGCAAAGACGAGATTCTGATGATCGAAGGCTTTGCCCGTGAAATGCCGGAAGACCGTATGCTAGAGGCGCTCCGTGAGGCCCATTGCATCGTACGGCAGATCTGCGATTTGCAGAGCGAACTATACCAAAAGGCCAATGTCGAGAAGCGAAAATACGAGGTTCCGCCGGATGACGGATTGTACGAGAAGCTCAAGGGCCGCTACTACGACGCGCTGCGGCAAGCCAAGCAAACATCCGGCAAGCAAGCCGTGGCAGAAGCCGTGGCCAACTTGAAAGCTCAAGTGTTGGCGGAAATGATTCCCGACCCGCTGGCCGAGGGCGCCATCGACAGCAATGCCCTGGGCCATGCCTGGCACGCGCTGGAAGAGCGGATCGTCCGCGACCTGATTCTGGCCGGCACGCGTCCCGACGGCCGCGACGCCAAAACGTTGCGGGACATTGAG
The DNA here is from genome assembly GCA_041750795.1 of Pirellulales bacterium. GTDB lineage: Bacteria > Planctomycetota > Planctomycetia > Pirellulales > PALSA-1355 > JTS-RE94. The sequence continues at coordinate 12,174 of JBGSYQ010000536.1, forward strand.
TGCCATGTCGACGTGTTGCCGCGAGTACATGGCTCAGCTGTCTTCCAACGCGGCGAAACGCAAGCCTTGATCACCGTGACGCTGGGCACCGGCCGCGACGAGCAGCGCGTCGACGGCTTGATCGACGAATATTCCAAGAAGTTCATGCTCGACTACAACTTCCCGTCGTTCTCGGTGGGCGAAGTGCGGCCGATTCGCGGACCCGGCCGTCGGGAAATCGGCCACGGAGCACTGGCCGAGCGCAGCATGACACCCGTGCTGCCAGATCCGGAAACATTCCCGTACACCGTCCGTGTAATCTCCGACATTCTGGAGTCCAACGGCTCCAGTTCGATGGCTTCCGTCTGCGGCGCGACGCTGGGCCTAATGGCCGCGGGCGTTCCGATTACTAATCCCGTGGCCGGTATCTCTGTGGGGCTGGTCAAGGAAAGCAACGATTGGACGCTGCTGACCGACATCATCGGCGACGAGGACCATTTCGGCGACATGGACTTCAAGATCGCCGGCACCCAAAACGGTATTACCGGCATCCAGCTCGATCTGAAGATCAACGGCATTAGCGAAGAGATCGTTAAGGCTACGATGGCTCAAAGCCGTGAAGCTCGCATCGAGATTCTGCGCAAGATGCTCACGACGATCTCGCGTCCCAAGGCGGACATTTCCATGTGGGCGCCGCGGCTACTGCGTACCCACATTCCGCCGGACAAGATCGGCGCCTTGATTGGTCCGGGCGGCAAGACAATTCGGGCAATCCAGGAATCGACCGGCGCCGTGCTGGAAATCGACGACAACGGCACGGTGACCATTGCTTCAGCCGACGGTCAATCAGCCCAGGCCGCCCTAACAAAAGTCGAAGCGCTCACGGCCTCAGTGCAGGTGGGCCGTATCTACCACGGCCGCGTGACCAGCGTCAAAGATTTTGGCGCGTTCGTGGAGATCATCCCCGGCAAGGACGGCCTGTGCCACATCAGCGAGCTGGCCGACGACTACGTCAACAGCGTCGCCGACATCTGCAGGGTTGGCGACGAAATAGCCGTCAAAGTCATCTCCGTTGATGATCAGGATCGTGTCAAGTTAAGTCGGCGCGGTGCGATGACTGAGTTGAATAAGACTGAATCGGATGAATAGAAATTCGGTCTACAACGGGTCCAGAATACTTGCTAAAGCATGGGATTTCTGGAAAATGTGGAATTCGTAACCTTAGTTTCCCCAGGGATTGTGGGACTCCAAGGTTATCTCGACAAGCTAGGTGTCAGAGGTTCGAATCCTCTATCGCCCATTGAAGTTACGGCGGCACTTGCATGCTTTGCAGTGGCGAATTGCATTGGAAACGGATTGGTGCGCTCGCGGAAACGCGAAGTGTGTGTCCCCTAGCATGCGCGAGCTATCGAAACACCTGACTCACCGAGGCGCAAAAGACTCACTGACCGAGGACGTTGGAACTAAGTTTCGTCGATGGGTTCATTTCATCGCCAAAGATTTAAGCACATCTACTTTTAGCCACAACGCGCCTGCGATCCTTCCTACAGATTCCGCATCAACTACGCGTAACGGCTTGTCGCAGCGAGCGGCCTGTCCAAGGGCTAGAGCAGTTACGTCGGGGAATGTCGCCGCTTGCTTTCGCGTTTCCCAATCGTTCCACTATTATGGTGCGGATAGCCGACGTTCGGTAAGTTAAGACCAATCGGAGCACAACCGGTCGTTGTGTCTCTTGTGAACGCGCGACGTTGGGCTAGTTATCGACGAGGGTCGTTGCATGCCAGATCCATTTAGTGTGACCGCTACGGTTACAGTAAAGGCCTGGCTGGTCAAGAAAGGTGCCGAAGAGGCATGGAAGCTGATAAACCGGCACTTCACCCCGGATCGACTGAAAAAAGAACTCGAGTTGGCCCTAAGTACGAATGCTGCAGTTGCGGCGGCAATTCGGCCGTTGCCAACCCTCGACAAGACGCGGCTGACAGAAGAACGTGTGCGGTTTTTATTGCGCACGGCCATTACCTCAGACATCGACGAACTCGCCGGCTACGTATGCGACGAACAACTTGTTGATCTGCCAATGCAGCCCGAGAAGAAGGCTGCCTCCTATGATGTGGTCTGGCGCTGCATTGCGGATGCAGTTCTTGAGGGCGCTCTTGCAGCAATTCGCAGTGACGAGCGGATCAATCGAGAGTTTCTTTTGTATGCGGCGCAGTCGAGCTATGTCGGCGACCAGAAAATAATTGGTGCCCTTGAGACACTGAAGGGACTTCCACGACCAGTCAGGGACTTGGCGTGCACCGCGTATGATCCGCAGTTGAGGGTGTCATGTAGCCAAATCGTCAGCGAGCCAATTATCATCGCTGATCTGGATTTAAGCTCCCCAGCCCTGCTTTACGGGCCGCCCAATTTGGGAAAGACGTGCGAGGCCTTCCGACAAGCGTATGTTTGGGAAAAGAGAGTTGGCAATGGCGCTGTGGCGTACTTTCTAAACGCGTCACAACATGACCCAGAGATTCTCCGGCAATTGGTGATGTGTGTCGATGAACCGTGCCCTATTCTTGCGGTAATTGATGACGCTCATCTCGCCGACGAAGCGGTTCTTCGAGCATACTGCAGGGTTGCGACTGACGCGCAGAACCAAAGGCGCAAAATGTCCGTCTTATGGGTAAGCCGGGACGTGACCATCGCTGGTAAGCTTTCCCCACGCCCAGAAATACTTGAGTTCTCAGTTGATTACCTTATCAACAGATATTTGAACGCAGCGTCGTCGAATGATGGGCTTTCTCGCGCGCACCGAGTGCTTGCGGCGGTGTTGACCGGGCTTGATCCGCGAGTGGCGGATTCTGTAGTAAGGCTTTGCATCGAGCCTGCCGGAAACAATGACACGACATGCGAAATGATTGCCGCAGCTATTGACGGAATCACAGATGCTCAAGCAGCAGAGCAGCTTCGGCGCGTCAGAGCCGATTTAAAGTCGAGCCCGGTCGACACGGGGACAATTGTCGATTTGTACAAAGCGATGCTCCCAGCAGCAACGCTAGATTGCTATTTGCCCCGCAGCTTCTACATAAGTGAATTAGGGCTAGGAGGAAGCGAGGCGCTGGACACCTTGATTCTCTTAAACTATGCGACCCAAGTGGAGTTGGAACGTGGTCCCTGCCGTGGCAAGGCAGTGAAGTTGCTGGAGCACCCGTTCCAAGTTAAGTCTCTCATCGATAAAGTACGATTTGAAGAGCCGGCTTTGGTCGACAAAATCTTCGGGCCGAGCAGGACACAAGAACGACCTGCTCTCGACGCCGCCGTGCTAGCGCAGTTCGTTCTCGCAATGAAAGATCGAGCGCGAGCAGTCGATCGTTTGAAATGGCTTTATCGGCACGCAGAATGGTCGGGAATTCCTTCGTGTTTTCTAAGTGCATTGCATGTGTTGCGTTCGGCCATTCCGGAGAACGGGGATTCTGAAGTATTGCGATTCGCGACATTGCGGTACCTCAGAAAAGAAGAGAGGCGAGTTTACAAGCACAATGACGCCGAAGTGCTGTTGCGCCTAAAATCTACGCTGACAGAATGGCTAAAGCTGAGGGACCAAGCACTGTCGTCGCTCGATCATCGTGCGGAAGGCTATCGCCTCGATTCCATAAGTTACGAGGCTGCGTATTTGAAGTTTATGCTCGGGGACTTCGACGACGCAATTACGTTGTTCGATCTAAGTATTCAGGAAGGACTGACGGCGATTGATCATGCCGTACGAGCTCCCTCAGGCTCGATCGCCTGGGAAAACGGTAAAGTCGCCTTCGCGCACATTTGGGCAGCGTTCACGGCTGGGCTCAACTGTCGAGTAATGCACCTCTTGGACAAATGGACGCGCATCGGTGAGCGTGGAGCGACTGTAGAGGCTGTTCGGCGGCTGTGGGCGGACGCCCGGCGGCTATTGGCAGGTTTGGAAAAAGCAAACGCGGCTGAGGCGTCGCAATCCGGCGTAGCGTACCAAGCAGCACTGGAATTGTTGGAGCCGCGGTGGGTGCCCGTCGGATCGCCTGATTTTTTCCAACGTGACAATGCGAGTAGAGAGGCGGTCCAGGCATTGGTTGATCACCATTTGAATTTAGCGATGACAGAGCATGTCTTGAACTGTGTCCCGGTCGTTGTTGGCCTTACGGAGGAACGAATGGGGGGTAATGTGGCACGGTTGCCACATGATCAAGTGTGGGGGCAAGTAGAGACTGATGGACTCCGAACAAGCCACGGCATGATCATCAAATACTTCTATCGAGGACTCTGGGATGCATCGGAATCAGACGTTGCAAGTCGCCGAGGCAAACTCAATGCCCTAACGAGTGCCGCATTGATGATGGGACATTTTGAGAGCGAATCAATCGGGATGGCTCTTCTCGCCACAATGCGATGCTTGGACGACCCTCAGACCCCAGCGGGAATACGTTGGATTCTTGAACATCGTTGTGTGCCAACGGGGCCGACCCGAGTTGCCTGTGAAGTGGCAAGAAAGGTTTATGGGTAGTCAGCGTTGTCGCGTAGTTTTCTACGCAGATAGGCATGTCCACATTTCAGAGTTATTGCAGAGAAAAGCATGAAAACCACACAACGCAGAGCAAACTCTGCAATTGGCAACTTCCTCGCCAATGGCATTCACGCCGTGTACCGTACTACGTCCCTTCGTCTCTACTCGCATCTCAGATCGTAAACTCAACAGAATGACGTTCGACACTGCGTTCGTCAATTGACGGAAACCGCCACGGTTGAGCATCGATTTCGATTTCCGACTCCCGTACGGCCTGCAAGAACTCCGCACCGTTAACGTGCATGCTCAATTGCTGCACTGTGGGCAACGAAGCTGCGACATATCTGCCCACCTTATTGCCGCCGACGCGAACGCACATGTCCACAATGGCGCGCATCGATCGCGCCCCGTGCTTGTAGCTCGACACCTTGAGCATCGCCATGATGATGGAAGTGGATACTTTCTCATTCTCTGAAAGGCGTTCGTCATCCAACTCGTTAATGTTCTTATTGTCTCGCCCGCCTATTTTATCCAACAGCAAGTCTCGCAAAATAATCGCCCGGCGCATCGCATAACTATCGTCATACTCGTTGACAGCGTTGACACCGACAACATTGATGTGACCTCGTAGCCGGCTGACAAAGTCCGGTCCCTTTGCGGACGCAAACGAAACCTTCGCTTCACGCGCTGTGGACGGATCTTCCCTCGTGAAATCCTGATAATTCGTACTGGTGCCGCCGGCAAAAATGAAAATCGGCGACAAAGTTGACCAGCTAAACTTGAAAAGCCGCGGATTCCAATCTTCCATCAATGGCAGCAGGTACTTGAGTGCTCCCAACTCCGCCCCGTCAAAGCGACAGTCGAATTCATCGAAGAAGATCATGGGAATGATTTGACTTTTTCCTTCCCTCACCAGGGATGCCGACTGATGCGAACACTCTTCGAGCCGCATGGTCAATGCCGCATGAAAACCTTCCACAGTCGGCGGGATCTCCGCCATATTCAGCTTGACGATTGAATTGATCTTGATGCCTGCGTCCTCGACGAGAACTTCCGCACAGTGCGACTTGCCAGAGCCTGGCGGTCCGAACATCGCGATGGACAAGGGCTTTGGGAGGCTTCCGGCCTTGTTATCCTCGCATTGTGCAATGTGGTTTCGAATGAGGTTGTGAACGCTGCGATAGGCCTCGATCTCCGATCGATCAATTACAACCATTCTGCGTTTGCCAGCACGAAATTCGATCACGGGCGCCCAGACTGGTTCGTCGGTGAAAAACCATTTGCTGCGCAACTTGCGGACAAAACTCGGGTTGTTGAGAGCCTCCGTGTGACCATACCGCACAATCCAAAGGGCGACCCCAAGCGAGTTATATGCCGCCGACTGATCGAGGATTTTCCATGAACTGGCGCCAATTGGAATTGTCTCGACTCCGATGGTCGCCGAACTAAAGGTGCCGTCATTTCGCTCGGTTTCGCTATGACGATCAGGTTTCGCCGCGAGGTACTTCGGGAACCACACGCCCTCCGGCCCCCCCAGGTCGACGTTCTGTCCTTGCACCAAGCCTTCCGTGAACGCGTACTGGCACCGGCGAATTGCACATCGAATTCCGTCGATGACTGCCTGAACCACATCGGTTCTCGTTAGCGTTCCGCGCTCCAGCCTGTTGAGCTGGGCGAGAATGCTGCCGAGGAACAGCGATTGCTGGCCGATGATATCTCCGTCGCGCGCGACATCGCGATAGATGCCATACGTCGGCGCAACAGGATCGAAGAAGAGCCGTTGCTGCTGTCGTCCATAGAGATTGTAACGGTAAATTGCGCCGACGGTACCGAACCGCACAATGATATGCTGAAAGGCCTGCCATCCGCGAAGGTGGCGATGCGTAAAAAACGCCTCCATGAAATCCTGCGCGGTCCGCTCCCAAGACAATTGCCGACTCACAGGAATGTCAGCCCAGCGCAGCAGATCCGCGGCTACAATTAGCATGCCGGGAATCGGATGCTGTTTTTCATAAGTCCCGATATGCTCCCCGAGCGAACGCCAGAAGTGGTGCTTGTTCTCGGCCAGTAACTGCGGTAATTGTCGATTCGACATTACGACAAACTGCGGAAGACCTTCATTGTCGGCGACACTTTCATATTTCAAGGCGCTGAATACTTCGTCCTTGCGGTCGTGAAACGATGTCCAACCAAAACGCCCTAGTCGTTTCGTGTCCTCGCACTTCGGGATATAAAGGTCGTAAAGAACGCGAAGCTGAGGCAGCCTACGCGTCGGAAGCGACGCGCGAGCAATCGTCGCGCACTCGTGGTCTTTAGGCCAGTCCAACTCCTTTCCCAGATGCGGTTCAGGATCGCATCGCAACACAAGCTCGTTCGATGCATCTGGTGCACCGTCTAACTTCCCAGGTCTCTCGGTAAGCTGCCACGTTGCGCGAGGAAACGGTGCTGTAGATACAGACACCGGTCTGGCGTAGGTAACTATTTTGGTTGCTTGATTGACGTCCTTCATCGCGGCTTCGAGCATCGCCCGGACGAAGTACACCCCACCCAACTGTTCAGTCGTTGAACCAATGCTCCGGAAGCGATCAACAATACGGTCGCCATGCACATAGATTCTCTCAAACAGCATGGTCACTTCTCCACGGGTTACGGGTTCCCCCTAGTCGCCGCGACGTGGCACTGAGCGTTCGCGATCATCGCCGCGCCAATCGTCGGTGTCCAGCAGATAAGCGAAACAAGCCTCAATCCGAGTCCTTGCGACGTAGGAGACAACTTTGCAGTCAAGTACCATACAATGAGCTGGCAGCCTACCGAATACGTTATAATCCTAATGGACGTCTCGGTTTAACTGTGAAAGTGTGTCTGCACTAGACCTCAATCAAGCGTTCGTCGAGCGAAGATTCAGGGCGAAACGTCGCGCGCGGCATGAGCCGGGCGACGGACGTCGCTTGGTGTTTGGTGCGGGTTGTGGTGTTGGCATGGTGGGCGTTCTTTCGGGGTTGGGCGTGGCGGCGGACCGGAGCATCCGGACTCCGGCTTCTTGGCAGCGCGTCAACAACGCAACGGGCGGGCGATTTGCTGGTGCATCAACAGCAGCAGGTCGACGCTCGGCCGGTACGTCAACAAGCGCCAGACCAGTCGCCGCGCCGTGCGGATGATCTGCGCGGGCGCCTGCATGAAGGCGTTCAGGAACGTCGCGAACTCCATCCGCAGCACGCGGCGCCGCGCGGATTCGTGCTCGCCGCGCCGCTCGCTCCGCCCGCCGGGGCGAATCATCAGGCCGCACCAGCACTTGAGCGTCCAGGCCAGCGACGCGATCGCCATGTACGCTCCGTTGCTCGCCAGGCTGTCCAAGGGCGCGGCCAGCGCGCCGCACGCCTTCAATTGGCTAATCGTATTCTCCTGGTCGCACCGCTTGTTGGCCGAGGCGACAACTCTCCGCGCCGGCAGTTCGCTGGGCTTGGCGTTGGTGATGTAGAAGAAGTAACGCACTTCGTCGAACAACCGCTGCTGTCCCTGCTCGACGTCGATGGTCTTACGAACCACGACCACGCGATAGCTCCGCGAACACTTGGTCGGCCGGTAGTCAAACTCGGCGTACGACTCGCCGCGGAGCTTCAAGTTCTTGTACCCCTTCTCGCGAACGAACGCTTCCTTATGATTGGGCCGCCGGGCGCGAGGCTTGC
>JBGSYQ010000537.1:0-4875 GCA_041750795.1 Pirellulales bacterium
CCGGCTCGCTCGCCGCTTGGCGCGCCGCGCACCGCAGCCAGGTCGACTTGCGTGGCGCCGAATTTCTCTAGTTGCGCTCCCGACTTGCCGTGATCCTTGGCGATCATTTCGGCAAATTGCTTGACTTTCGGGTTTTTGGTCTTGCCAGCGGCCAGCGTCCCCAACGCGATTTCTTCCTGATTGCTAATCGCCAGGCACTGGGCGATGGTTTGATCGGCGTTGGCGGCGCCCTCGATCGAGCGCGTGGGCGTGACTCCGCGCGGCGCCTGGTCCGGCTGCCGCTCCTGGGCCAACGCGAACGTGGCTACCAACATCGTTGTGGCGGCCAACGCGGCCAGCACGACAGGCAATCTCCGTAGATGCGAACACATAAACGATCTCCTCAAACAAAAGTGATGGGTGCAAACGACGAGTCGCAGGCCGGGGCCAAGTGCAATTGCCGTACCCGAACGCGGCGCGCGATGGGTGCGTCGTGTTGCTCGGCTGCGCAGGTCGCACTCGTCAATGAGGTTCCGTCAGAGTACGGACGTTGCGGCGCGATTGCGCGCACGGTGGGAACAACCAATGGCGCTGATCTGCGTAAGACTCGGCTGGCGTGCGCCCGGTCACGCTGTCGCAAGAATGACCATCGCGCACACCCCACTTGCGAGAGTGCGCGCTTATGCCAGCAGCGCTTCGACGACGTGCGCCTCGTCAACGCCGGTGAGCTTTTCGTCGAAGCCGTTGCGCTCGAACGTCAACTTGTGGAAATCGAGTCCTAGCAGGTGCAGCACGGTGGCGTGCCAGTCGGCGACGCTGACGGGGTCTTCCACCGCGGCAAAGCCCAGTTCGTCGGTGGCGCCGTGGGTGATGCCTCCCTTCGCGCCGCCGCCGGCCATCCAGCCGCACATGGCCAGCTTGTTATGATCGCGGCCGGCCTGGCTTTCGTTCATGCCGGCCCCAATCTGGGCGATGGGCAGCCGCCCCATTTCGCCGCCCCACAACACCAGCACGTCGTCGAGCATGCCGCGCTGCGCCAGGTCGGCCAGCAGCGCGGCGGTGGGCTGATCGGTGCGCTCGCAGGCCGACTTGAGCGACGTGGCGATCTGCGAGTGGTTGTCCCAGATTTGCCCATCGATGAACAATTGCACGAATCGCACGCCGCGCTCCACCAGTCGACGTGCCATCAGACAGCGGCGGCCATACGAGTCGGTCGGCTCCTGGCCGATGCCGTACATGGCCAGCGTGGCGGCGGTCTCTTGCGACAGGTCGAGCGCATCGGTTGCCGAGAGCTGCATCCGGGCGGCCAGCTCGTAGCTGGCGATCCGCGCATCGAGCCGCGGCTGCCGCGGTCGCGCCTGCTGGTGAATGCGATCGAGCCTGGCGGCCAGCGCCCGCTCCAGCGGCGTCACGTCATCCGGTTCGTCGAAGTCGCGCACCAGGTTCAGCACCGGCGCGCCGGTCGAGCGAAATCGCGTGCCCTGAAACACGGGCGGCAGGAAACCCGCTTGCCAGTTCTGCGTGCCATTGATCGGCAGTCCCTTGGGATCGTCGAGCACGACGTAGGCCGGCAGATTGCGATTCTCGGAACCTAACCCATACGTGATCCACGAGCCCATGCTCGGATAGCCGGGCAGCATGCGGCCGTTCTGAATCTTGTAGATCGCCGGCTCGTGCGTGATGTTGACCGTGTGCATCGAGCGCACCAGGGCGATGCGATCGACCTGCCGGGCCAGATGAGGCAGCGCGTCGCTGACCCACGTGCCGCACTGGCCGTGCCGGGCGAACGTGAACGGGCTGCGCATTAGCGCGCCGGCCTCGTGGGGGTTTTCCACTTCGCCGGCGATCTTGTCGAAGTAGGCTTCGCCGTGGCGGCGCTCGAGCTGGGGCTTGGGATCGAACAAGTCCATCTGGCTCGGTCCGCCGTTCATGAACAGGTGGATCACCGCCTTGGCCCGCGGCGCCAGGTGCGGCCGCCGCGGCGCCAGATCGGTCGGCACGTGAGCGGTGCTCGCCAGCGCACCCTGCAGCAGGTCGTCGTTGACGAGCGACGCCAGCGCGATGCCGGCGAAACCCGCCCCCACGTGCTGCAGGAAATCGCGCCGCGTGGCGTTGTGCCGGAAGTTCGCTGGCTGACCGCGCATGGAATGTACCTCAATCGATGTATAGCAACGCCGCCGAGTTGAACAGCGCGTGACACAGGTTTTCGAGCGCACTGCGCCGCGCCGCCGTTTCGTCCAGCCGATCGTCGTACACGATCAACCGCGGCGGCTTGCAGCGGGTCGAGCCGTGGACGCCGTCGTCCCAGTCCTGGCGATAGGGCGTGCCGTCTTCCTCGGCCGTGAGCAGGAGAGCCACTTTTCCGCCCGCTTCGGCCGCTGCTTGCAGCAGTTGCCGGTCGCGGGACGAGGCCGCGGCACTGCGCAGATAATTGCCCACGGCGCTTGCGCTGGTGGCATCCGCCAGTTCGAGGCGTCCCAGCGCCGTGAGGGGTTGCATTGACGGCTGCTTCTCCAGCAGGCATCGATTCCACGTCAAGCCATCGATGCCCGGCGTCACCAGCGCAGCCGATTGGGCCAGCGGCGCCGGGTTGAGCGCGCCCAGCTCCAAATAGGCCGCTTGCAGCGGGCGACCGGCCAGGGCCGACAGATCGAATTCGACGACGCCCCAGCGGCGCGCGTTTTCGCCGGCGGAGCTCGACCAGACCGAGATCAGATCGTCTTCGTAGACGGTATCGGGCGCCGACTCGCGCAGCCACAAGTGTGACGTGGCGACCAATTCGTGGCGGGTTCCCGGCGCATGGCTCCTCCATGCCGTCTCCAGCGAACCGAGTGCGTCGGCGGCGATGTTCACTTCGTCCGGCGTTGGTGCGCGGCCAAGCACGATGCGGTATGCGGTGGTGATCTGTGCGCGGGGCTCGGGGCCGGACTGGCGCATCACGCGGTCGGCCAGGGCGCCGGCCAGCTCGCGCACCAGGGCGTTGTTTGCCAGGTGCAGGGCCTGTGGCGCCACGATCGACTCGCTGCGTTCGATGCAGTTGGGATCCATGCCGGCCACGTCGAACCCTTGCAGGATGGTCAACGGTTGCGTGCGGCGCTTGAGCACGTAGACGCTGCGGCGAAAGCGGCGATTTGCGTCGGCTAGTTCGGTGACCAGGCCATCGCCGCGCGCTTCCAACGGATCGGCTTCGCCAAACGGCGTGGAGTTCAGCCGGCCGGCGACCTGCAGCAGCGTGTCGCGCAGGACCTCGCCTTCCATCCGACGCAGCGGCATCCGCGACAGTAGTGCGTTGTCCGGGTCGAGTCGCTCTTGCGCTTCGCTCACTTGTGACGATTGGCGATACACGGCCGAGCTCATCAGCAGCCGGTGCAGTTGCTTCACGCTCCAGTCGTGGTCCACGAAGTAAACCGCCAGCCAGTCGAGCAGCTCGGGATGCGTGGGCCGGGCGCCGGTCGTGCCAAAGTTATCCTGCGTGCTGACGATGCCTTTGCCGAAGTGATGCTTCCACACGCGATTGACCATCACTCGCGCCGTCAGCGGGTTGTCTTTCCGCGTGACCCAACGCGCCAGTGCCAGGCGCCGGCCCGTCTTCTTGGCGTTTGGCCAGGGCGGCACAACGTCGAAGGGCGTCCGGCCGTCGGTCAACACGCTGGGCACGCCGGGCCCCACCAGCGGCCCGCGAGTCAGATAGTCGCCGCGTCGCAGCACGTAGGTGGGCGACGGCTCGCCGTAGTCCCAAACCGCGCGGATCTTGGGTTCCGTCTTGGGGTCGGCTCCTGCTGCGGCCCAGGCGGCGCGCTCCTTCGACGTGACGTACGGCGCCAGGCACGTGACGGCGTCCGCCGGTTGATCGGGCCCACCCAGCCGCGTCGCGATCCAGTCGTGCTCGTCGAGCGCGCCTTTGAAGACCGCCGCCAGGCGGTAGTAGTCGCGCTGCGGAATCGGATCGAACTTGTGCGAATGGCAGCGCGCGCACTTGATGGTCAGCCCCAGCACCGCCGAGCTGAATACTTCGATTTCGTCGTCGATCACCTCCAGCCGGTCGGGCACGAAGCCCGTGATGGGCGAGTAGGTGGCATCCGGCGCCAAGCGTAAGAAGGCGGTCGCCACCAGGTTGTCGTACAACTCGGGCGTGATCTCAGCGGCGTGTTCCAGGTCGGCCAGCTCGTCGCCGGCGAGTTGCTCGAGCAGAAAGCGATCGTACGGCTTGTCGGCATTGAAGGCGCGGATCACATAGTCGCGATACCGCCATGCGTGCGGCCGAACGTCGTCGGCGTGTTGAATCCCCTCGGAATCGGAGTAGCCGGCGACGTCCAACCAGTACTGTCCCCAGCGCTCGCCATAGTGGGGCGACGCCAGCAGGCGATCGATCATCCGGCCGTACGCATCCGGATGTTCGTCGGCCACAAAAGCGTCTACGTCCGCCGGGTCGGGGGGCAGCCCCAACAAATCGAAGGTGACGCGCCGTATCAGCGTCGCGCGGTCCGCCTCTTCCGCCAGCGGCAGGCCGTGCTGTGCGAGCTTCGCCAAAACGAACGCATCGACGGGATTGCGCACCTTGTCACGATCACTCACCAAGGGCACGGCGGGCAACTGTGGCGCGCGGAACGACCAAAACTGCCGATCCTCATCGCTCACCAACGGATCGGGCTGTTCGGTGGCCACGTCCGGCTGCACGTCCACCTCGGGCGCGCCGGCGGTGATCCACTGGCAGAGCGTCTCCAGTTCGTGGTCGGCCACCGGCTTGACGGAATAGAAGGCCAGGGTCTTGCGCGGCGGCATCTCGGCCGCGCGGATCTTTTGCACGAGCAAGCTTTCGTCCGGATGGCCTGGCACGATGGCCGGCCCGGACGTGCCCCCGGCGCGCAACGCCGCGACGCTGCGCACGTCGAGCCC
>JBGSYQ010000538.1:0-10794 GCA_041750795.1 Pirellulales bacterium
GGCTTCAGGGTCTCCACCGCGGCGTACGTGGTGAGCTTGCTCTTGCCGCAGATTATCCGCGAGCTGCGCCTGGCTGACTATGGCTTTCGCGTGTTGCCGCGCAGCCCGTCGTCGTTCACGCCGCTGCCTGACGGACGCAGCTTGTTGATGGGTCCTGAGCCGGGCTTGAACCAGCGCGAGATCGCGCGCTTCAGCCCGCGCGACGCCGAAAGCTATCCGCGCTACGAAGCGCTCTTGGATCGCGTGGCCCGCGCGCTGGAGCCGACCCTGTCGAGCCCGGCGCCCGATCTGCTGCCGCTGCCCGGTTCGTGGCGGCGCCGCGGATTGGGCAAGCGTCTGCGCGATGCGCGCACCGGCTGGAGCCTTTATCAAACGCTGGGCACGCTGGGCAACGACATGCCCGAGGCATTGGAGATTCTCACGGGCGCGGCGCGGCCGATCCTCGATCGTTGGTTCGAGTCGGACGTGCTCAAGGCGACGCTGGCTACCGATGCGATCATCGGCGCCTTCGCGCCGATCTCGGCACCCGGCAGCGCCTATGTCCTGCTGCACCACGTGCTAGGCGAAGCCGGCGGAGCGCGCGGCGTGTGGGGTTACGTCGAAGGGGGCATGGGCGCGCTGGCCACGGCGCTGGCCGGCGCCTGCCGCGACCTGGGTGTGGAGATGCGCCGCGAAGCCAGCGTCAGCCGCATCCTCACCTCCGGCGGCAAAGCGCAAGGCGTGGCCCTGGAGGACGGCACGCAACTGACGGCGCCGGTCGTGGCTTCGAGCATCGACCCGCACTGGACGTTCGAGCGATTCTTGGATCCGTCGGAGTTGCCGGCGGAGTTCCTGGCGGCCGTGCGACGGATCGATTATGCGTCGGCATCGGCCAAGGTGAACCTGGCGCTGTCGGAACCGCCGAAGTTCATCTGCGCCGATCGCGAAGTCGGCGCCGACGGCGTTGGCCCGCACCATCACGGCACGATGCACGTCGGCCCGACGCTCGACTATCTCGAACGAGCCTACGACGACGCCAAGTACGGCCGCTATAGCGCCGAGCCGATCCTGGAGCTGACCATGCCCACCAGCGTCGATCGCACGATCGCTCCGGCCGGGCAGCACATCCTGTCGATTTTCGTGCAGTATGCGCCGTACAAGCTGGCCGAGAGCGACTGGGACAGCCAGCGCGAGGCGTTAGGCGATCGCTGCATTGAAGCGCTGGCCCGCTATGCGCCGAACGTGCCCGCTGCGATCCTCCATCGCCAGGTGCTCACGCCGCTCGATTTGGAACGGACGTTTCGGCTGACCGGCGGCAACATCTTTCAAGGCGCGATGACGCTGAACCAGTTGTTCTCGTTGCGTCCCGTGCCCGGCTGGGCCGACTATCATACGCCGATCGCCGGCCTGTTTTTGTGCGGAGCCGCCGCGCATCCGGGCGGCGGCGTGATGGGCGCTTGCGGCATGAACGCAGCGAGAGAGATTTTGCGGCAGGGGTAGGGAATCAATCGCGCTTATTTGCGCTCAATTCTCAATCCCCAGCCGCCGGTATTTCTCTTTGTACTTTTCCCACAGCCGCTTGTGGCGGTCCATTAGCGTGCTTTCGGCGCCGCGGATGTAGGCCGAGGTCACTTGCGTGGGGATCTCCAGGATGTCGCCATCGGCCACGATGAGCGTGGCGTCCTTGCCCGGCTCGAGCGATCCCAGCCGATCGGCCACGCCCAGGATTTGCGCGGGGTAGAGCGTGATGGCCTTGAGCGCTTCGTCCGCCGGCAGGCCGTGCGCTGCGGCCGTGCCCGCGTGGTCGGGCAGGTTGCGCGCGTTGGACGACGACGAACCCGACGATCCGCCCATCACGCCGCCGATGCAAAACGGCACGCCGGCGGCGCGCAACCGCTCGGGCAGCGTAAACGCGCTGTCATAGGCATCGTGGCGCCGCTGGGGCGTGCGATGCACGCCACCGATGATGACCGGCGCGCCCAGCTTCTTGAGCAGCGGCACGCACTGGGCCGCGTCGTACCCGCCGACGATCACCGGCTTGACGCCTTGCTGTTCGGCAAAGGCCAGTGCGGCTTGTAACTGTTGGATGTCCTCGGCCGAGATAAACACGCGCAAAGCACCGTCGAGCACCGGGATCATCGCCTCCCAGCGTGCATCGTGCTGGGGCGTCGCACTTGGGTCGTCGGCGCTGGCGCGCTTGGCCGCGCGATAGGCCCGCGCATCCGCGAACGCCTGGCGAATCGATTTGAGCGCCCGATCGCGCGAGCTGATCTGGGCGTCGGCCGACTCTTCGATCCACCAGGCTTCGATCGGCTGCATCCGCGGCCAACTGACATGCAGCCCCACCGACGGCTGCAGGCACATGTCTTCCCAGGTCCAGCCGTCCAGCACCATGCAGGCCGACGTGCCGGTGATCAATCCGCCGCCCGGCACCGTGAGCACCGCCAGCACGCCGCCGGAACGTGCGACGGGAATCAATTCGCTGTCGGGATTGACCGCTACCTCGGCTCTGACGTTGGGGTTAATCAGCCCCGTCTCCGCGCTGTCGACCGAGCCGCGCACGCTCGACACCTCGACGAGTCCAAGCTGGCTGTTGGCATCGATCAGCCCGGGATAAACGTGCTTGCCGCGCACGTCGACGCGCTCGGCGTCGTCGGGGATGGTGACGTCGGCGCCGACCGCCGAGATCTTGCCTCCCTCGAACAGCACGACGGCGTTCTCGATGACCGGGCCGCTGGCCGAATGCACCGTGCCGCCAACCAGGGCCACCGGATGGTTCTGCGGAGCGCCGGGAACTTCGGGATTGCCCCACGCCGTCAGCGGCGCCA
The DNA here is from genome assembly GCA_041750795.1 of Pirellulales bacterium. Lineage (GTDB taxonomy): Bacteria > Planctomycetota > Planctomycetia > Pirellulales > PALSA-1355 > JTS-RE94. The sequence continues at coordinate 2,808 of JBGSYQ010000538.1, forward strand.
GCAGCGCGGAAGTTGACAGCAACAAGAGGAACAATTGTCGCATGGGTGTCTACTCGTGATTAGTGATGATCGTGTTCATCGTGTCCGTGGTCGCAAAACTCATCTTCGCGCGGCCAGTTGTCGCCCTGCGATTCGCCCGACTTTTCGCTGGCCTCGCCCGAAGCAAGTATCCGCTGCACTAAAGTTGCGCGCAGTGCGGCCGCCGCGGCCTGGGCCTGGCGATCCTCCTCGCGATCGAAATAGCAGCGCCCGTCGACCCAGGTCTGCTCGCAGCGGCTCAGCGTCGACAGCGGCGACCCGCTCCACACCACCAGGTCCGCGTCCTTGCCCGGCTCGAGCGATCCGACGCGCGCGTCGATGCCCAATTGCCTGGCGGGGTTGAGCGTGACGAACTTGAGCGCCTCTTCCGGCGGCACCTTGCCATACTTCACCGCCTTGGCCGCTTCCAGGTTCAGTCGCCGCGCCAGCTCGGCATTGTCTGAATTGAACGAAACCACGACGCCGGCGTTGTGCAATAGCGCGCCGTTGTACGGAATGGCGTCGTAGACTTCGAACTTATAGGCCCACCAGTCCGAAAACGTCGATCCGCCGGCGCCGTGCTTCGCAATGGCGTCGGCCACTTTGTAGCCTTCGAGCACGTGTTGCAGTGTGCCGATCTTGACTCCAAAGTCCTCGCACGTGCGCAATAGCGCCAGAATCTCATCCTGGCGGTACGAGTGGCAGTGGATCAGCCGCTGTCCCTCGACCACTTCGGCCAAGGCTTCCAGCTCCAGGTCGACGCGCGGCGGCAGTCCCGCCTTGGTGCGGTTCCACGCGTCCCACTGCCGGCGATACTGCTTGGCCGCCGTGAACGCGTCGCGCACTAATTGTTCGACGCCCATGCGCGTTTGCGGATAGCGGCCCGTATTGCGGGCGCCCCAATTGCTCTGCTTGACGTTTTCGCCCAGCGCGAACTTGATGCCCTGCGGGGCGCCGGCGAACTTCATTTCCTCGGGCAGAGCCCCCCAACGGAACTTCACCACCTGGTTCTGGCCGCCGATAGTGTTGGCCGAGCCGTGCAGGATATTTGCGCTGGTGACGCCGCCGGCCAATTGGCGATAGATGCTGATGTCCGTCGGATCGATAAAGTCGCCGATCCGCACTTCGGCCGTGATGGTCTGGCCCGATTCGTTGATGCCGCCGTCGGTCGCCGCGTGCGAGTGGCAGTCGATGATGCCGGGCGCGATGTGCTTGCCGGCTGCGTCGATGACCGTGGCGCCTGCGGGCGCCGTCAGTTCCTTGCCGATGGCCGTGACCTTGCCCGACTCGATGAGCAAGTCGGCATTCTCCAGCCGTCCCTGCGGCCCGCTGGTCCAGATCGTGGCGCCGCGCCACAGCACCGCGGCGGGCTGTTGGGGCGTCGACTGGCGACCGAAGGCACCCAGCGGATAGTTCACGTCGGCCGCGGCCTTGGTGGGTTCCTTTGGTTTGTCTTCCTCGGCCTTCTTCGCCTCAGGCTTCTCGTTGGCTGTGTCCTTATCGTCGTTGGCGCCATCCTCCTTGGCGTCGGCTTTGTCCTTGTCTTGTTTCGCCTCCGCATCCTTACCGTTGTCATCCGCGCTTTCCTTGGGGCCGGCGGTTTGCCTGGCCGAGCATTCGCTGCGCGTGCCATCGGCCCAAACGACGGACCCCAGCCACGACAGCGGCTCTGCCGGCTCGGATTCGCCGGCCGCACCTCGCAAGGTCGGCGTCGACACCGTGCCGCTGATCTGGAGCACGCCGGTGTATCCCAGCGGTTCGCCCTTGAACGACGCCACGAATTGCGATTCGTCGAGCTTGGGGCCGATCAGCTTGGATGACTTGTCGCCCAGCTTAATCGTGCCCGCGAGTTTTTCCGGAGTGCCTTTCAGTTCGATCGCAAACGTCTCCAGCTTTCCATCGGCCTTGGCGACGTCCATGGTCCACTTGCCGCGCACGTCGACGAGTGGTTCCTCTTGAATTTCGTGGCGTTGGCCATCGACCCACAGCTCCAGCACCTTGGTCTTGTCGTCGAACAGCGGCCCGCTGGCGACGACGATGTTGGCGGCCTTGCCGGCTTCCAGCGTTCCCAGCCGCGAGCTGACATCGAAAAGCTCGGCCGGCACGACCGTGAGCGCCGCCAGTGCCGCCTCGGGTGCCAGCCCGCGCTTGACTGCTTTGCGCACCGACTTGAGGAATGAGCGGGTGTCTTTCAGCCCGTGCGAAGTGAGCGCGATTTTCACGCCGGCTGCGGCCAGACGCCCCGGGTTTTCGGGAGCCAGGTCCCAGTGCATCAGCCGCTCGAGCGTGACGTTCATCGCCGCCTCGGGCGTGGCCACGTTCGGCGGCTGCGGAAAACTGACCGGCACGATCACCGCGCGCCCGGTCGACTTGACCGCTTCGAGACGGCGATACTCCTGGCCCGATCCGCGCACCACCGCGTTGAGAGAGAACTCCTCGGCAATCCGATCGGCGCGCAGGAAGTACAATTCGTTCGTCACGTCGACGATCACCAGCGGCTTGCGCCCGGGATAATGCCCCAGCACGGCCAGGGCATCGCTGCGCTCCGGGCGTTCCAACTCGGGATGCGCGTTGAAGGTGTCCCAGGCCTGGTTGTGCCAGCCGGCGTCCAACAGTGCCTGCCGCACCAGCGTGTAAGCTCCCATGGGCGAATTTGGATAACCGCGCGAGCCGCGCGCCACGGTCAGCTTCAGGTGCAGCGCCACGTCGTCTTTCAGAATCACTTGTTGGCCATCGCCATCGGCCGTGGTAACCAGGACGCTTGTTCCCTTGATGATGCCCGCAGAGGGGGCCAGCAAGCGCGCAGAGATACCCTGGCTACGCAAATTTTTGTTGGCGGCGCTGTCGGCGGAATACACCAGCGCGGCGCGCGCCTGGGGCACGATGCTGGCGTTCCAATACGGCGCGCCGGCGCCGCTTTTCACCGCTTGGGCCGACGCTTCCGACGACAGTTCGCCGTACGCGTCGATGAACCCAGCGTAGAGCGTCTTGCCGCCGGCATTCCAAATTCGGGCATCGGCCGGCGGTTTCACGTCTGCGCCGACCGCCTCGATGACGCCGTCGCGCAGCACCAGCGTGCCAGTGTCGATCGTGCTGGTCGGCGAGACGACGATTTTTGCGCCCACGATCGCGTGTACCGTCGGCGAATTCTCGCGCAAGCCGTCCGGTGGGGCCGTGCGCGGCGCCGCGCCGATGCGGTGGGCCGAGAATACAAAACCGATTGCGAACCAAAGCGCCAACAGCAGCCGTAAATGACTCATCGCGGCAGAATCCTTGCGGGCAAAAGCGGGGCGACTTTCAGGAGTGGCAGTCCGCGACGAATGGAGGCATCTGGACCGCGTATCGAAGATAATCCAATCGCTGCGGACATGCCACCAAATTCCGCCGCTCACGCTCGGAGCAGGGCAGCGCCAAGCGGCGGTCCGCTGCGCCGCGTTGCATCTGGCCGATGCGGCGGGATAAAATAGTGTCCGCCGAGTTCTCGCCACGCCCTCCCACCGAGTGAAGGCCCACGATCATGCCCCATCGCCGCGACCTGCTGAAACAATTTGCCGCAGCATCGGCAGGCGCTTTGCTTACCGGGCCCATGATGGCGCGGAGTGCCCGCGCCGCGGAGCCGCCGCGAATCAAGATCGGCCAGATTGGCGTCGGCCACGCGCACGCCAGCAAATTGAACGTCTATCGCGAGTCGCCCGACTACGAAGTGGTGGGCATCGTCGAGCCCGATGCCGAGTTGCGCGGCCGCGCCGAAAAGGAAGCACCCTATCGCGACTTGCTCTGGATGACCCAGGAGCAACTGCTCGCCACGCCCGGCTTGCAGGCCGTGCTGGTGGAAACGCGCGTGCGCGATTTGCTCGACACGGCCGAAGCCTGCGTCGCCGCCGGCAAGCACGTCCACCTGGACAAGCCGGCCGGCGAGTCGCTTGCGCAGTATCGGCGCATTCTCGACGCCGCGGCCAGCAACAACCTCATGGTGCAGATGGGCTACATGTACCGCTACAACCCGGCCGTGGTCATGCTCCGCGAGTTTCTCCAGCGCGGCTGGCTGGGCGAACCGTTCGAAGTCCATACGGTGATGAGTAAAGTGATTCCACGCGAGCGCCGTCCCGAGCTGGCCGAGTATCGCGGCGGCATCATGTTCGAGCTGGGCTGCCACATCATCGACCTGGTAGTCGGCGTGCTGGGAGCGCCGCAACGCGTGTCGGCATATCCGCGGCACAGCCTGGCGGCCGACGATACGCTGCTCGACAACATGCTGGCGGTGTTCGAGTATCCCCGCGCCACGGCGACCGTGAAATCGAGCGCGCTGGAAGTCGACGGCGGCGACCGGCGGCACTTCGTCGTGTGCGGCACCGAAGGCACGTTCCACATACAGCCGCTGGACAATCCCCGCGCGCGTGTGGCGCTTTCCAAACCGCGCGGCGACTATCAAAAGGGCTACCAGGACGTTGCGTTTCCGAAGTTTACGCGTTACACGGCCGACGCGGCCGACATGGCACGCGTGATTCGCGGCGAAAAACCAACGGACTATCCCTATCCGCACGATCTGGCAGTGCAGACTGCGTTGATCGAAGCGTGCGGCTTGCCGCTTTCGAGTTGAGCCAGATTTCCAAGCGAACGCCCTCTTCCGGCAGCAAGCACCGGAATACACTCCTCCCGCAAGGACACCCCATCATGAGCAAATCGACCACTCGCCGCGAGTTTCTCGCTCAATCGACCACCACCGCCACCATTCTCGGCGCGGCCGCGGCGCTTGGCGGCGTGCATGCATTTGCCCAAGAGCAACCTCGCGTCGTGCGGCTGGGCATCATCGGCTGCGGCGGCATGATGAACGGCCACGTGAAGGGACTGGTCGAGCGCCGCGAGGCCGTGTCGTTCGCCTGGCTGTGTGACGTCGATCCGCGGCAGCTCGACAAGACGGCCGGCATCGCTTCCGAGTTCCAGTCCGCGCCTCCCAAGCGCACGTCGAATTTCGAAGACCTGGTGGCCGACGGCGACCTCGACGCTTGCATTATCGCCACGCCCCATCATTGGCACGCGCCCATGGCGCTGGCGCTGATGGCGGCCGGCAAAGACGTTTACATCGAGAAGCCCATCTCGCACGTCTACAACGAAGGTCCGCTGGTGATCGCGGCGGCGAAAAAGTATGGCCGCGTGGTGCAGCAAGGCAGCCAGATGCGCTCCAGCCCCGTCACCATTCAGGCCGGCAAATTGCTGGCCGAGGGACTTATCGGCGAAGTGAAGGTTGCACGCGCCTGGACGGCCGAGGTGCGCGATGAAGCCAAGCCGCTGCCCGACGGCACGCCGCCAGCCGGCGTCGACTACGATCGCTGGCTCGGACCCGCGCCGGTACACGCGTTCAACCCACATCGCTTTCACGGCTCGTGGCGCATGTTCCGCGACTATGGCAACGGCGAGATCGGCGACGACGGCATTCACGACCTGGACATGGCCACCTGGGGCTTGGGCGTCGATACCTTGCCCAGGCAAATCACGGCACGCGGCGGACGCATGCTGTTGCACGACCATGCCAGCGAATATCCCGACAACATGAACGTGACCTACGAGTATCCCGACGGCCGGCTGCTGATCTACGAAAACTATCCGTTCACGGCCTATGGCATGCACGGATTCGACAACGGCAACGTGTTCTATGGCACCGAAGGCTACATGATCTTCTCGCGCCGCGGAGCCTTCAGCACGTTCCTTGGCCAGAAGGGAACGCCGGGGCCGACCGAAGATCGCCAGATTCGTACCCAAAGAGGATACGCCGAGCACATGGCCGAGTTTCTTACGGCCGTGCGCCAGCGCACCCCCACCAGGGCCAATCCCGAAGTAGCCCATCGCAGTTGCGCGCTGGTACACCTGGGCGAGATCGCCAGTCTCACGCGCGGGCGCTTGGATTTCGATCCGCAAACCGAAAAGTTCGTCGACTGCGACGAGGCCAACGCCTTGCTCACCAAGAATTATCGCGCCCCGTACGGATTGCCCGCGAGTGCGTAACGCAACAGCAGACGCCGAGATGAAGCAACCGGGCAAGCATCGTGGTGCGGCGCGGCTTTGGCTGATGTTTGCATGCGCGCTTGTCGCGCTGCTCGGGCCAAGGGAGTCACTCGCCGGCGACCATCGCCCGCCCAACGTCGTGGTGATCCTGGCCGACGACCTGGGCTGGTCCGACCTGGCTTGTTATGACGCCGATCTGCACGAAACCCCGCATCTCGATCGGCTGGCGCGACAGGGCGTGCGTTTTACCAGCGCCTACGCGGCCTCGATCTGCTCCCCCACCCGCGCGGCGCTGTTGACCGGCAAGCACTACGCGCGCTTGCACATGACCATCTGGTACGAGGGGTCGCTCCAGCCAGATCGAGACCATGCGCTCGCTCCGCCCGCGACGGTGAGCAACCTTCCGCACCGCGAGGTGACGCTCGCCGAGCGGCTGCGCGACGAGGGCTATCTCACCGCGCTGGTCGGCAAATGGCACCTGGGCGATGCGGGGCACTATCCCGAAACGCAGGGCTTCGACGTCAACATCGGCGGCACCCACTGGGGCGCGCCTCCCACGTTCTTCCATCCGTACCGGGGCGATCGTCGCTTCGGCGGCGAGCTGCGCTACGTTCCTGATCTGGAGTGGGGACGGCCGGGCGAGTATCTCACCGATCGATTGACCGACGAGGCGCTCAAGTTCATCGACCGCGCCGCAGGTCGGCCGTTTTTCCTGTACCTCTCGCATCACGCGGTCCACACGCCCATTGAAGGCAAGCCGGCCCTGGTCGAACACTATCGACGCAAGCTGTCGCCCGAGTTGCGGCACCAAAACGCCGCTTATGCCGCCATGGCCCACAGCCTCGATGAGAGCGTCGGACGAGTGCTCGATCGACTCGTTCAACGCGGGCTTGCGGATAACACGCTGGTGGTGTTTCTCTCGGACAACGGCGGGCACGTGATGGAGTTCGACGATCACACGGTCACCGACAATGCGCCGTTGCGCTCGGGCAAGGGCTCGCTGTACGAGGGCGGCGTGCGCGTGCCGCTCATCGTCCGCTGGCCCGGTGTTGCGAAAGCGGATGCGGTTTGTGACGAACCGGTGTGCGTGATGGACCTGCTGCCGACGATTGCCGCGGCCGTCCAAGCGCCCGGCAGCGAGCCGTGGGAGGCGATCGACGGCCAAAGCCTCGTGCCGCTGCTAAAAGATCCCACTACCGAGCTGGCGCGCGACGCGCTGTACTTCCACTATCCGCACTACTACCCGACGACCACGCCGGTGGGCGCCATCCGCCAGCGCGACTGGAAGCTGCTCGAATACTTCGAGGACGACCGCGTGGAGCTCTATCATCTGGCCGACGACCTTGGCGAACGGCACAACCTGGCGAAAAAAGAACCGGAGCGAGCCGCGCAACTGCGCGACAAGCTGCACGCCTGGCGACGAGACGTGCAGGCGCAGATGCCTGCCCGATGAAACGCACTTGCACGCGCCATCAACGGCATTCCGCCGCCGGGCAATTGCAACCCGGCGGCGGAATGCACTCGAAGTGGCAACTCGCCGAAGTTCGTGCTTAATGGTTCTCGTTCAGCTTTCGGTCCGCTTGGCAGCCGCGGGCTTGGAGGCGCTGCTCAGCTCGTCGAGTAGTCGCTCGGCATGGGCCTGGTGGGCTCGCGCGGTTTCGATGCCCTGGTCGATCACGTCTTGCAACTCGGGCGAGGCGTACTGCCGCAACACCTCCTGGGCGTCGATCATTTGTTGGTGCAACACCAGTTGCGATCCGACAAAGGCCATGTCGGCCTCCTCAGCCGGTTTTTCGTTCCAACACTTCCGGGCATTCTCCAGGCAGCGTTGGGCCATCTGGCGTTTGACGTCGATGAAGTCGAGCTTTGCGGCAGTCCGTTTCTCGGTTACCTGCGGGTCGCGAGCTTTGCCTTCGCGCCCAGCGCGCGAACGATCGGCCTGGTCGGCCGCGGCCGTGCGCGCCTC
>JBGSYQ010000539.1:0-2384 GCA_041750795.1 Pirellulales bacterium
GACCGCGACGACGGCCCGACTTGGCGCTGCCGGCGCGGCGCGCGTCCACCTCGGCTACGGTACTGCCCACGCTCTGGCGCATCCGCTCGATGCGGTCGCGCAGCATGGCGGCACGCTCGAACTCCAGGGCCTCGGCTGCGGCCAGCATTTCGCCTTCCAGTTCGGCCAGGTATTCCTCGGTAATGTATTGCGCATCGTCCGAGCGGCCCACCGCGGCATTGGCTTGCGCGTGCGCGCTGGCCTCGGCCTCGATGCCAGCGCGAATGCTCTTGCGAATCGTCTCGGGCGTGATGCCGTGCTGCTGGTTGTACGCCCGCTGCAACGCGCGGCGGCGTTCCGTTTCCTCGATGGCGCGCTGCATCGAGTCCGTCACTTTGTCGGCATACAGGATCACCTTGGCGTTGACGTTGCGCGCCGCGCGGCCGATGGTCTGCATCAGCGACGTTTCGCTGCGCAAAAAACCCTCCTTGTCGGCGTCGAGAATGGCCACCAATGAGACCTCCGGCAGATCGAGCCCTTCGCGCAACAGGTTCACGCCCACCAGCGCCTCGAACCGACCCTCGCGCAGCTCGCGCAACAGCTCAACGCGCTCGAAAGCGTCCAGCTCGCTGTGCAGCCACTTGCACTTCACGCCCTTGTCGGCCAGGTAGAACGAAAGATCCTCGGCCAGCCGCTTGGTCAAGGTGGTCACCAGCACCCGCTCGGAAACGGCCGCTCGTTCGCGAATCTGCTCCAACAGGTGTGGCACCTGCGTGCGTGCCGGGCTGACTTCGATCACAGGGTCGAGCAGGCCGGTGGGGCGAATCACCTGCTCGACGTATTCGCCGCCGGTACGATCCAACTCGTACGGCCCCGGCGTGGCCGAGACGTAGACGACCTGATGGATCCGCTGCTCCCACTCGTCGAATTTCAGCGGCCGGTTGTCCAGGGCGCTCGGCAAACGGAAGCCGTGCTCCACCAGCGTGCTCTTGCGGCTGAAGTCGCCGGCGAACATGCCGCGCACCTGCGGCACCGTGGCGTGCGATTCGTCGACGAACAGCAAGTAGTCTGGCGGAAAGAAATTGAACAGCGTCTGCGGCGTCGAGCCCGGCGGCCGCCCGGATAGCGGCCGGCTGTAATTCTCGATGCCCGGGCAGAAACCCGCTTCCATCATCATTTCGATGTCGAATCGCGTGCGCGCGTTGAGCCGCTGCGCTTCGAGCAGCTTGCCCGCGTTCTTCAATTGCTCGAGCCGCTCTTCCAGCTCCTGCTTGATCGAATCGATGGCCGCCGCGATGCGCTCCTCGGGCATCACGAAGTGCTTGGCCGGAAAGATGTACAGCTCTTGCTCCTGGCGGACGCTCTCTCCGCTGGTGGGATTGATGATCGAGAGTTGCTCGACTTCGTCTCCCCAGAACTCGATTCGCCAGGCAAACTCCTCGTAGCTGGGCCACAGCTCGACGCAGTCGCCGCGCACGCGAAACTTGCCGCGTGCGAATTCCACGTCGTTCCGCTCGTATTGCACGTCCACCAGCTTCGCCAGCACCTGGTCGCGATCGACCGTCATTCCCCGGCGCAAGTTGATCATCATCGCCTTGTAGTCGTCGGGCGACCCCAATCCATAGATGCACGACACGCTGGCCACGATGATCACGTCGCGCCGGCTCACCAGCGCGCTGGTGCTGGCCAGCCGCAGACGGTCGATCTCCTGGTTGATCGAGGCGTCCTTCTCGATGTAAATGTCGCGCTGCGGAATGTACGCTTCCGGCTGGTAATAGTCGTAATAGCTGACGAAGTAGTGCACCGCGTTGTGCGGAAAGAACTCCTTGAACTCGGAGTAAAGCTGGGCCGCCAGCGTCTTGTTGTGCGACAGCACCAGCGTGGGGCGCTGCAGCGTCTGGATGATGTTGGCCATCGTGAACGTCTTGCCCGATCCGGTCACGCCCATCAACACCTGGTCGCGGCGCCCCTCGCGCAAGCCCGCTGTCAGGGTCTCGATGGCTTGCGGCTGATCTCCGGCCGGCTGAAACGGGCTGACGAGTTGAAACGGCACGGCGCGACTTTCGGCTGATGGGAGCAAACCAACGGCCCGTCGCAAAAACGGCGCGCCGAGCCATTCAGAAGAATACGCAAAGCGTCCGCCGCTGGCTACCGGCCGCCTCCGGCCACATTGCCCGCCGCCGGCACCGGTCGCAGGTACGGCTTAATTTGTTCGAGCGTCCGGGGCCCGATGCCGCGTACGCGCCGCAACTCGTCCAGGTCGACAAACGGCCCCTCCGCGTCGCGCGACTCGACGATCCGCCGCGCCAGCGTCTCGCCAATGCCCGGCAGTTGCGGAAGCTCGGGCCAGTCGGCTTCGTTGACGTCGACGCGGAATTGGGCTTGGTGGCGTGCCGCGCGGTCGA
>JBGSYQ010000540.1:0-1557 GCA_041750795.1 Pirellulales bacterium
CGGCCACGCCCCAGACGGCTGCGTCGCCGGCCAGGCGGCGTTGCGCTTCGCGGCGGCGCGTGGCCTGTTGCGGATCGCCGTGCAGGTTGCGCAGCTCTTCGCGCATCTCCTGCGGAGTCATGCGCAGCTCGCGTTCGTGGCGGAATCGCTGATAGCCATAGTCGATCGCGGCCAGAATCAACAAGGCCGAGCCGACCTTCAGGCTGGTCCACAAACAGAGATCCCAGAGGAACTGGGCCATCTGCGGCAGTTCCAGTTGTCCGATGCCCGCCAACTCGGCGCGGCGCTGATAAACACTGCCAAACGCCACGGTGCCGATGACGACCAGCTTCAGCACGCCGAAGGCAAGCCGCATGCCGCTGCCGGCTGAAAAGATGCGCTGCATCCCCGCCAGCGGATTGAGCCGGCCGGCGTCGGGCGCGAGCTTGTCCGGCAGAAAGAGAAAACCGGTTTGCACCACGTTGAGCGCGACGGCCAATAGCGCCACCAGCGCCAGCGGCGGCAGCAGCACCTGGGCCAGTCCTTGCAACAAGGGGTTCCACTGCGCGGCGATCACCTGGGCATCCGCCGGCGCGCCGCGCTCGATCAGGTGCATCCAGGCATTGCCGCCCAGGGAATCGACCAGCAGTCCGGCCAGAAATTCGATCAGCGCGCCACCGGTGAAGACCAGCACGACCAATCCGCCCAGCAGAAGCCCGGCAGACGTGAAATCGGCGCTGCGTGGCACGCGCCCTTCGTCCCGCGCGCGCTGCCGCCTGTGGGGCGTGGGATCGAGCGTTTTGTCGTCGGTGAATTCCGCCATGGCGATTCAGATTCAATCGCTGCAACTCCGACACCAGCCCGAAGCACTAGCGAGGGACGTTTTCGACTCACCGCACCACATCGCCCGCATCGACGGCCGCCGTCACGGCGCCGATCCGCGACCCAAATGCGTCGGTCACCGTGTCGAGCACCGGCTCGAGTTGATCTTGAAACAGCCATGCCGCGGCGCCCAGTGACAGGCTGAGAGCAACCAGCGCGACCATGGCGTTGGCGCCGAATCCCAGCGCCAGGATGTTCAACTGCGGCAGCGTGCGCGCAACGAGGCCGAGGATCAGCGTGGCCACCAACAGCGCCACCATCACCGGCGCCGCGGCGCGAATGCCCAGCACGAAACTTTGTGCCAGCACGCTGGTCATGGCGGCGGCAATCGAGGGCGCGTACTCCCCCTGCCCCGCCGGCATCCAGACGAACGTATCGAGCAACGCTTCGAGCACGCGGCGATGCCCGCCGATCACCAGAAACACCGCCAGCGTGACGTAGAAAAACAGTTGCGAGAAGGCCGGCACGTTGCCCCCCAGGGCGGGATCGAACGCGTTGGCCAGTTGCATGCCGCTCATCTGGCTGATGACTTGTCCGGCAACTTGCAGCGCGGAGAACAGTACCATCACGCCCAGGCCGAGCACCAGGCCCACGAGCGCCTCGGCCCCGGCCAGCACCAGCCAGGCCAACAGCGAAGGCGGCGCAGCGGTCGCCTTGTCGAGCTCCAGCGGCGCGACCACCGCCGCCAGAGCCAGC
>JBGSYQ010000541.1:0-22069 GCA_041750795.1 Pirellulales bacterium
CGCGAGGCGGCAAAGGCGATCGTGCGGCGGCCGTCGGCGGTCCGCACGGCCCAACGTCCGCCGCGAACCGGCTCAATCACCAGCGCGCCGCGCAGGTATCCCAACGCATCGTTCCAGGCGGCGGTGTACGAGAACTGCGAGCCCGGCCCGGCGTAGTTCCGTTTGATCGTGGCTCGCCACAGTGAATTGACGTCGATCGACAGCAGCGCGGCCGACAGGCCGGTGACGATTCCGACCAAAGCACAGCCGGCGATCACGCGCCAAGTCAACTGTCGGAGCAGCGTCTTGCCCCGAAACTCGACGCGGCCGGTGGTCGGCTCGTAGATGCCGGTAATTGCGTTGAAGACGGTCGTCTTGCCGGCGCCGTTGGGGCCGATTATCGAAAAGATCTGCCGCTCCTCGACTGCGCAATCGACGTCTTGCACGGCGGTCAGCCCGCCGAACCGCACGGTCAATTTGTCGAGCCGCAGGAGCGTCATGCCGTGCCTTTCTCCGCGCCGCCGCGCACCGCGTCGTGATCCAACTCCGCCTCGATGCGCGCCGACGGCAGCAGCCCCTCGGGCCGAAAACGGACCATCAGCACCAGCGCCAGCCCGAAAATCATCAACTTCCAGTTGCTGAACGTGAGCAGCGGGTTATTCGACGGATTGACGTTCGCGGCTTGCAACATGCCGTCGAGAACCGGCGCCACAACGTTGTCGAAGCCGATCAGCAGAAACACTCCCAACAGCGTACCGCGAATGCTGCCCAGCCCGCCCAGGATCACGCAGCACAGCATGATCATCGAGCGATTGAAGTCAAACGCGTCGGGACCGGCGGTGCTGGTCAGCGTCGTGGCATACAGGCAACCGGCCATGCCGGCCAGCCCGCAGCCGATGCCAAACGCCGAGAGCTTGACCCGCGCGGCGCTGATGCCCATGCAGGTGGCCGCCAGTTCGTCCTCGCGCACGGCGACCCAGGCGCGTCCCAGGCGCGATCGCTCCAAACGCGCCAGCAACCAGATCACGGCCACCAGCGATCCCAGCGCCAGGTAGTAGAACAATCGATAGTCCACGCTCCAATCGGGCTCGATGCCGAGCCAGCCGAGGGGCGCGTGCAGCAGCGCGGGCAATTGCGGCGGCGGCACCGGGTTCAAGCCGCGCGTGCCGGCGGTGATCTCCTCCAAGTTGCGCAGCGTAAATCGCGTGACCTCGCCAAAGCCGAGCGTGACGATGGCCACATAGTCGCCGCGCAAGCGCAGCGTGGGCGCGCCGAGCAGCATGCCCAGCATCGCGGCGCCCAGGGTCGAAGCTACCAGCGCCACCAGGAAACCGGTCTGGAACGGATAGGCATTGACCGTGAGTATTCCGGTGATGTACGCGCCGATGCCGAAGAACGCGGCGATGCCCAGGTGCAGCAGACCCGCATAACCCACCACGACGTTGAGCCCCAGCGCCAAAATCGCATAGATGAAAATGTACGTAAGTTGCATGCCAACCGAGATGCCCGTCAAGCGAAACAGAGCGATCTCCGGATACACCAGCAGCGGGTAGACCAGGATCACGCCCAGGTACAGCGGCCACACGGGCAGCGGTTTCTTGAGCGGCGCGGTCATACCTTGTCCCTCGTGCGCGCGCCGAGCAAGCCCGAGGGCCGGAACACCAGGATGGCAATCAAGATCACGAACACCAGCGCGCTGGTCCATCGTTCGCCGACATAGGCCGAACCGAACGAACGGGCCAACCCGATGACCAGTCCACCCAATACGGCGCCCGGGATGTTGCCGATGCCACCCAGCACGGCCGCCGTAAAGGCGTACAGGCCGTTCTGAAAACCCATCTGGTAGCTGACCGTGTTGATGTACAGCCCGTAGATCACGCTGGCGGCGCCGGCCAGCGCGCCGCCGATGGCGAACGTGGCGGCAATGACGCGATCGGCGTTGATGCCCATCAGTTGCGCAGCCACGGGATCCTGGGCCGTGGCCCGCATGGCTTTGCCCAGCCGCGTAGCTTTCACGAACACCGTCAGTGCGATCATGATGGGCACCGTGACCACGAAGATCATGAGATCCTTGGTGGTGAAGCTCAACTGGGCGCCGTCGCCCAACAGGTTCTGGCGCGAGATCAGGTTGGGAAAATCCCGGTCGGCGGCGCCGCCCCACAGCAGTCCCACGTTCATCAACACGAACGATACGCCGATGGCCGACACCAGCGGCGCCAGCCGGGGCGCTTTCCGCAGCGGCTTGTAGACCAGCCGGTCGATGGAAACGTTGACCGCCGCGCAAAACACCGGCACGACGACAAACAATAGCGCAATGCCCAGCCACTGCGCCAGCGGCGCAGCTTCGTCCAGCTTCATCCATCCGACCAGCGCCAGCGCCAGAAACGCGCCCAGCATGAACACTTCGCCGTGAGCAAAGTTGATCAGCTCGATGATGCCGTACACCATCGTGTAGCCCAACGCGATCAAGGCGAACAGCGCCCCATTGGTCAGGCCGATCAACGCATACTGCTGAAAGGACTGCCAGAGATCGGGCGACTCAACCTGAGCCAGCAGCAAGGGGAACATGCCTAACGCAACCCTCCGTCGATCACCGGGCACGAAGCGGCGGTTCGCGAGCAGGCGTTACTGACCGAGTAGCTTGACAAATTCGAACCTGCCGTTGCGAATGATGTTTCCGCTCACAGTGCGCAAGGTCGTATCGCCGTTGGCGTCGAACGACCAGGTGCCCAATGCGCCGCCGTCGAAGTCCTCGATGGCCAGGCAGGCGTCCAGAATCTCCGCCCGATCCTTCACGCCCGCGCGCCGAATGGCTTCGACGGCGACCTTGCCGGCCTCGTAGCCGTAAACGGCATACGACTCGGGATCGCCGCCGAACTGTTTTCGATACGACGCGACGAACTGCGCGCCGGCCCCAGTGAGCTGGTCGGCCGGCAAGCCGCCGAAGGTGACATAACAGCGATCGTTGAGATTGTCGGCGCCAGCCGAGCTGATAAAGGCCTCTTCGTAACACGCGTCGGGCACCATCAATTTGCAATCCAGCCCGGCGGCCACCATGTCCTTGGCGATCTGGCCCCCTTTCGACTGCGTCGTGCCGCCAAAATACACCAGGTCGGGCCGCAAGCCCTTGATCGTGGTCATCAGCGGCTTGAATTCCTGCGCCTTCACGTCGATGCTCTCGTGCCCCAATACCTCGATTCCCAGATCCTGGCACTCTTCGATGAACAGGTTGGCGATGCCCTTGCCATAGACCTCGTTGTCGTCGAGCACGTACACGCGCCGCGCGCCCAGTTCCTGGGCCCACTGCGCGCCGAGCGGCCCTTGCAAATCGTCGGTCGGCACCAGGCGCGCGTACGTCACCGCGCCGCTGGGCCGATAAATTTCCGGCTCGCCGGGATCCCCCATCGCCGGCTTGGTCAGTCCGGGCCAGGTGTTCGCCGGACTGAGCATCAGCAGGCCGGCCTTGTTGAGGATCGGCATCGAGATCTTGGCCGCGCCGGAGTTGTACGTGCCGATGTAGATCATCACGTCCGGGTCGCGCACGGCGCGGTTGGCGTTGGCCGTCTCTGCCTCGGCCGTCCATTGGCCCGCGCCGGCCGTGGCGTCGTCCCAGTCGGCGTAATGGATTACGAACTTGCCGGCCCGATAGTCGGACTCGTCCAGCGCGATCTTGATGCCGTTGACGATCGTATCGGTCTGCGCCTTGGCGCTGCCGGTGCGCGGCAGGCTGGAGACGATCTTGATCACCGACGGGTCGCCGCCCGAGGGCCCTGCCCAACCGATCACCGTCAGCAATCCTACCACCGCCATGAGCATCGTCGGGGGCAAGTATCGCGACATGGGCGCTATGCGGGGCGAGAAGCAAAAGTGGCGCCAGCGTGGATAGAGCGAATTGTAGCGCAGCATCGCGCGATCGTCAATCGAGCCACATGCTCGCGGCGTTGCCGCAACCAGCGGCGACTCCGCGCCCACCGCGCCAACGCTCGGCCGGGCGCTGCAAGGCACGTCGCCGGCACACTCGGAATGGAAAGCCGTTCGCCCCGCTGGCTGTGCATGCACGCGATCCGCCCGATTTGAGACGCCTGCCAGCAGCGATCTTGACGCGTGGAGGCCGTTTCGAGTACGGTTCGCGCCCTTGCGCGGGCTCGCTTGGGCGGACCGTCGCGCTTGCGTCCGAGAATGGTATTTCAACACCACGTCCCCACAGGTGAAGCACATGAGTGTGGCTCCCTCGGAACATCGCTGGAGCGTGCCGCCGGCGCCGCCCGCGTTCGTCGCCAATGCCCCCTCGCCCGTTCCGCTGCTCGACGTATCGCGCGGGTATGCGCCGCTACGGCAGGAGATCTTGTGCGCGATCGAGCGCGTGTGCGATTCGGGACGTTTCGTGCTGGGACCCGACTGCGAGGAGTTGGAACGCCGGCTGGCGGACTATTGCCAGGCGCCGCACGCGGTCGCCTGTGCCTCGGGCAGCGATGCGCTGTTGTTGGCGTTGATGGCTTGCGGCGTGGGGCCCGGCGACGAAGTGCTCATGCCCAGCTACACGTTCTTCGCCACGGCCAGCGCCGCCTGGCGGTTGGGCGCCAAGCCAGTGTTCGTCGACATCGATCCGCAGACGTACAACATCGACCCCCAGCGCATCGAAGTCTTGATTTCGGCCAAGACCAAGGCCATCGTTCCGGTCCATCTGTATGGACAATGCGCCGACATGCGGGCCCTGGAAGCGATCGGCCGCACGCACGGCATCGCCGTCATCGAAGACGCCTGCCAGGCGATCGGCGCCGAGTTCGGCGGGCGTCGCGCGGGAAGCTGGGGCGCCATCGGCTGCTTCAGCTTCTATCCCACCAAGAACCTGGGCGGCTTCGGCGACGGCGGCCTGATGACCACCCACGACGCCGCGCTGGCCCAGCAACTACGCCTGTTGCGCGGTCACGGCATGGAGCCGCGATACTATCACCAGGTGGTCGGCGTCAACAGCCGACTGGACACCCTGCAAGCGGCCGTGCTCAACGTCAAGCTGCCGCACCTGGACGATTGGACGGACGCCCGCGCGGCCAACGCCCAGCGCTACGGAGAGCTGTTCGCCGCCAGCCGCCTCGACCAGGTGCTCGGCCTGCCGGCCACGGCCTCCGGCCGCCGTCACGTATGGAATCAATACATCATTCGCGTGCCGGATGGGCGCCGCGATGCCTTGCGTGCGTATCTGGCCGGCCGCAAAATCGGCACCGAGATCTACTACCCCGTGCCGCTGCACTTGCAGGCTTGCTTTGCCGAGTTGGGCTACGGCCCTGGCAGCTTGCCCGAGACTGAACGCGCGGCGCAAGAAACGTTAGCGCTGCCGATCTTTCCGGAGCTTACGGCCGCCGAGCAGCAAACGGTCGTCCGCGAGATTGCCGCGTTCATCCACCAGCCGCCGGCCGGCTCGTAAGCGGCGGCATCGCGGCGGCACAAGCGACGAAACGACGGCGCCGTCATCGATGCCAATCGGGCTGCGCCTATTCCTCGTCGTCGCTGCGCCTGCTGGCAACCTTGTCGGACCGCATACTCGGACGCACTACGGCCATCATGCCGGCGCCCAGTGCCAAGATCACGAGCATGTACGACGCCACGTAACTCTTCGTCGGCGCCGCCTCGGCCTCGGCGCCCTTTTTCGGGGCCGCAATTGCCGCGCCAGCCACGGCCAGCCACATCACCAGGGTCATGGCAAACCAACGGGCGCCGCGCGCCCGCCGTCCGCGTGAAGTCGTGCATCGCTTCATGGCGTGAGGGCCTCTTGTGCCGTGTGAACTCCGCTAAAGAATTGCTCGATGGGCGATGCCAGCCGTCGAAACGCGACCACGGGCATCGCCAACGTGTCCCACTTGGGCGAAATCGGTCGCGCGTGCTGCGCGTAGATTCCCACCGTCACCCCGACAAATCCGTACAAGTTGCCGCGAAACCCAAACAGCCGTTCGCGCGGCAACGGCGACCGATCGCCGACGATATTATAAGCGAACACGAACAGCCCGCCAAACTGCTGGCCGAACAGCCGCTCCCACCGCGACAGGCTGACCAGGTCGTCGCGCGTCGACCAGTTCTTCCAATATTGCTTCTGTACGCCGGAGGGGAATCGGCGTCCCTTCACGTCCACCAGCCAGGAAGGGCTGTCCGGGGGCGACACGATGAAATCCAGGCTCTTGATCGAGCCCTCGGCCCAACGGCTGCGCTTGGCCTCGTCGACCGCCACGTAGGGGATCCGCTGTTCGCGCAAATAAGCCTCGAAGGCGGCCTCGTAGTGGTTTTCGCGATTGGCCATGGCGTCGACCGAGCTCCAAAGCAACGTGGCGCGCCGGCCACCGGCCTCAAGGCGCGCTCGTAGCCTACCACCTTTGGGTGGAGCGCGCCAAGAGTATCGACCACCCCGGGAGACGTGCTATGGCTTGTCGCGCAATCGATCGGCGATCGTCAGCGGGGCGTCAGCCAAGGGAACGCCCATGCTTTGCCCGGTCGCCAGATCCTTGATCTGGCAAGTGTTGGCCGACCATTCATCGGGCCCGACGATGACGGCCAGATCGAAGCCACGCCGGTCGGCGTACTTGAGCTGCTGCGCCAGCTTCCTGGGCTCGGGATAAAACTCGACCCCAATGCCCTGCCGGCGAATCGCGGCGGCCAATCGCAGGTAGTCGTGCAGCCGATCGGCGTCGAAAAACGGGATGAAAACCGGGGCGGGCGTGCGGATTTTCCGGAGGAGTTGCAACTCCTCCAGCGCCGCCAGCAGCCGATCGAGCCCCAGCGACGCGCCGATGCCCGGCAACTCTTGCTTGGTGTACAAGCCGGCCAGGTTGTCGTAACGACCGCCGGAACAAACGCTGCCGATGCCCGGCAAGCGGTCCAGGAAGGTCTCGAACACGGTGCCCGTATAATAGTCGAGTCCGCGTGCGATGGACGGCGCCAGCCGCAAGCGTGCGGGCTCGACGCCGGCGGCGGTCGCCGCGCCCACCAGGCCTGCCAGTTTGGCCACGCCCTCGGCGCCCTTTTCACTGCCGCGGACCAGCGCCTCCAACTCGGCCAGGACATGGTCGTTCGTGCCGCTGATCTCCGCCAGGCGGAGCACGCTGTCGGCCTGCTCGGGCGTCGCGCCGGCGACGGCGATCATCTCCTGGGCGACGTTCTCGCGGCCGACTTTGGCCAGCTTGTCGAGGGCCCGCAAAATCGGCGCGGACTGGCCGGACAGATCGCATCGCTCGAGCAGCCCGCTGAGCACCTGGCGATGGTTGACGTGGATGGTGAAGTCGGGAATCCCCAGCGCCTGAAACAGATCGTGGATGACCAGCGCCGTCTCGACGTCGGCCGACAGGGCCTTGGTGCCGATCGTGTCGAAGTCGCACTGCATGAACTCGCGATAGCGGCCGCGCTGCGTGTTTTCGCCGCGCCACACGGTGGCAATGTGATACCGCTTGAACGGCGTGCCCAACTGGCCGATGTGCTGCGCCGCGAAACGGGCCAGCGGCACCGTGAGGTCGAAGCGCATGCCGACCCAACGCTGGCCGTGGTCCTGAAACTTGTAGAGCTGTTTGTCGGTCTCTTCGCTCCCCTTGCCGGTCAGCACCTCCAGGTATTCGAGCGCCGGAGTGTCGATGGGGCTAAAGCCGTACGAGCGATAGACGCGCCGCGCCGTGTCGATCAGCCACTCGCGCGGCAGCATCGCCTCGGGCAGATAGTCGCGAAAGCCCTTGAGCGTGCGCGGTTCGATGCGAGGAGCGTCAGTCACGGCAGAGCAACTTTGCAAAAAGCGAATAGCGATGGGGCGTCGGCAGTTGACGTTCGGTGGCTCTCGAAAGGCAGCGGGCGGCGGCAACGAACTAAACCAGGCCCTGGCAGCGTCAGCCTTGGCAGCGTAAGCCTGCTCAGCCGACCAGCAAGGGCAGGGCCGGCGGCTTGGCGCTGCGGATGCTTTGTCCCCTTTTCCGCGGCAGCACCGCCTCGGCATATTCGACCACTTGCTCGGACGTCTCCAGGTACTGCTCGTAAAGCCATTCGTCCTCGTACTCGCAGTTGTTGGTCGAATACTCGCGGCAAATCGTGGGCCGCGTGAAATACACGCCGCAGCGATTGTCGTCCTGCAAGTGCTTGCACCTGGTATGCACGAGCAAATACCAGGTGTCATCCTCCTTAAAGATCGTGGCCGCTTCGTGCATCAGGTACCAGCGGACGAACTCCCAATCGCGCGGCTCCGTCGGCGTCTCGATCGGCAAGGCAAAGTACCGGCAGCATTTCGCCGAACAATAGTCACACAGGCACTCGCCGGCAGGAAGATCCTCCCGGCGCAATTTGGTTCGCAGACTCGGCAATGACACGATCGTTCCTTTCGCTACGGCGATTTCAGTTGCGGCGACCAAGCCGCACGCCGACAGATTAACAAACCCCGCGGCGCATGACCAGCGGCGCGACGCGTACTCGTGACCGTCGGCATGCCGGCGTCTGCCCGACGTCACGTCCCCCGACGTCACGTCCTTGCCGGTTCAATCACGTAGCTCCAGCGAATGGTGGCCCCGTTGTCGCCGGCATGGTTCGACTCGGCCACGATCGCAAGTCGATCGCTGCCGCTTGCCAACAAACGCGGCGACGTTGCGCCAGGGAGAGGTTCGGCATCGTCCAGCCGCACGATCAAACCGCCGGCCGGCTCACGACCGCCGACAAGCACACGGCTCGCGTCGATCTGCCGCACGAGGCCGGCCGCGCCATACCGACTGCCCAACCCGTCGCACTTTCCGCCGCGCACCCGGCAGGCAACGTCCCAACGCAGGCGGGACCAGTCGGGAAACAATTCGACCGCGACCGACCAGTGACTCTTGCCGGCCATCCCCACCAGCAGCGCCACCTGCCGCCCGTCCGGTTGCTGCTCCACGTGTACCGACTGCAGCGGGGGGCTGGCGGGCCAGGCGTCGCTGGCCGAGCCTTCCACCGAACGAAGCAGTTCGCATTCATGCCCCGAGTCCACCACGAATATCGCGTGGCCGAAGCGGTCGCCTTGCCAATCGAATCGCAGCCGCAGTTGGCCGCACTCCAACACGCGGTCGGCGGTTGCCGGACCGCCGGACGTAGTGGCACTGCGAGAAGGCAAGCGGTTCACGAAGGCAATTCTCGTTGTTGGGGTGCGGTTTCTGACGCTACCTAGTGCCCTGCAAGACGCGCTGACCCGAACTTCAGGCGTTGACGAAGCACTAGTTCACCCGCCACTGCAAGAAGGCGTCCAAAAAACCCTGGATGTTGCCGTCCAGCACGCTTTGAAAACTGCCCACCTGATAGCCGGTGCGAGTGTCTTTGACGCGCTGATCGGGGTGCAGGAAATAACTGCGAATCTGCGATCCAAATCCGGTCTTGGCCTTCTCCTGATACTTGGCCGCCTGTGCGGCCTCGCGCTTTTCCTCCTCGAGCCGCGCCAGCCTCGCCCGCAGCATCTTGAGCGCCGTGGCCCGATTCTTGTGCTGCGAGCGCTCGTTCTGGCACTGCACGACGATGCCGGTCGGCAGGTGCGTCAGCCGGATGGCGCTGGACGTCTTGTTCACGTGCTGGCCCCCGGCGCCGCTGGCGCGAAACACGTCCTCGCGAATGTCGTCGTCGTTGAGCTCGACGTCGACCGAATCGCTCACCTCGGGCGACACGTCGACCGCGGCAAAGCTGGTTTGGCGCTTGCCTTCGGAATTGAACGGGCTGATGCGCACCAGCCGGTGCATGCCCGTCTCGCCCTTCAGATAGCCGTATGCCATCGGACCGCGAATCGCCAGCGCGGCGCTTTGGATGCCGGCCACGATATCGTCCTGGCGGTCGAGCAACTCAACGTCGTAGTCGTTCTTTTGCGCCCATTGGATGTACATCCGCAGCAGCATGTCGGCCCAGTCGTTGGCGTCGGTGCCGCCGTCGCGGGCGTGAAACGTGAGGATCGCCCCCTTGGAATCGAAGGGGCCGTTGAGCAAACCCTTCAGTTCCAACTGGCCGACCAGCTTCTCCAGACGCTCGATTTCCGGCGATAGCTCGCCGGCCAGCGCATCGTCCTCGGCGGCCATCTCCACCAGCGCTTCCAGATCGGCGGCGCCGCTGACGGCCTCGTCCAGCGGCTTCAGCAGCGCATTGAGCGCCTTCAGCTCGGCGATGGTGGCCTGAGCCTTCTCCTGGTTGTCCCAGAAGCCCGGGGCGGCCATCTGGTCTTCAATACTGGCGGCCTGTTGTTTCTTTGCCGCATAGTCAAAGAGAGTCTCGCAGTTGGACGATGCGCTGTTGGATCGACTCTGCCCGATCGGTCAATTCTTTGTCCATGACGGCCTGCTGCGATGAAAGTTCGAATCGTGTGGAATGCACGATTATATCAGCCGCGGGCGGCGATGGGGAGGGGAGCAGCCGCGCGCGGCCGGGCGCGATCTGCTAAAACTGCTCGCGCCGCAAGACTTCGACCGTTTCGAGACACGCGGTGACGGCGTGGTGCAGCGAGATCTCGCGGTGGATGTCGTCGAGAATCCGCTCAGCGATTTCCGCCGGCGCGACGACAGGGGATCGACGTATAACCGGATGCACCCAGTGCGACGACGTGTTCGGTCAACTGCGATTCCAACTCGGCATCCGCCACGATCGTCACGCGCCTGATTCTCGTCAGTGCGCGCGTCCGCGCTGCGTGTGGATGCGCCGAAAGCTGGCGATGCGATTCCAGCCCCAGGATCGCCAGGCGGAGGCCGGTTTGCTCGAAGTCCATCTCCAACGTCAACGCGAGTTCGTTGCTAACGCTGGCGGGTATCCGCGGGCTTGCCCGCCAGATCCTGGGCCGGCGGCGAGGTCAGATAGCGGAACAAGTCGGCGATTTCTTCCAGGCTCAGCGTGTTCAACAAGCCCTCGGGCATGGCGGACACTTTGGTCCGCGACATCTGCTCGACCTTGGCTCGGGGCACCACGACCTTCTCGCCGCTGATTTGCAGGATCGTCAGCGAGTCGTCCCCCGTGGGTGCCACCATGCCGGTATACGACTTGCCGTCCGTGGTGACGACCGTCTGGGTGGCGTACTGGTCGGAGATGACCTGCGAGGGGAATACGATCGACTCGAGGATTTCCTTCTTCTGGAAGCGCTTGCTGATGTTGGTCAGATCCGGGCCAACCGTATCGCCGCGATCGCCGAAGCGGTGGCACTTGATGCACTGGGCCTTTTCGAACAGCGCGGCGCCGCGTGCCGCCACGGCTTCGTGGACCCGCGGTCCGTTGAGAAAGCTGAGCAACTCCTGGTACGTCCACTGGCTTTGCTCGCTCTCCACCGGCAGATTCGGCTCGGGAAGCGAGGGGTGTTTTTCGACGAACCACTGCTGCCAACGCGTCAGAGTCTGATCCCACGGCTCGTCGGCGGAGCCCAGCGACTGGCCGGTCCATTTTTCCAACAGCGCCACCGCACGGCGGCTGCCGTTTTGTCGCAGCATCAAGCCGCGGAGGATCACTTGCCTCAGAACCTCCGGATCGTCGCTGGTCCGGTCGACCGTTGCCAGTTGCGCTAGCACCTCCTGCGCTGCCGCTCCCTCGACGATCGACAGAGAGCGCACCAGGTACTGCCAGTTCTCGCCCTCGGGCTGTTGCGCCAATCCGATCGCGATCGTCACGCGCCGGTCGGGTTCCTCGTCGTACAGTTCTCGCAGATACGCCATCGACTCGGGCGTGCCACTGGCGCCCAGCACGGCGCAGATGCCCACGCGCAATTTCTTGGCGGCGTTGGTGTCGAGCCGCTTCACTTGCCGATCCAGGTTGCATATCTGCTCGAGCGTTTCATCCGTCGGGTTCTCGGGCAGCTTGGCCAGCACGCTCAAGGCCGAGCTGGGCCACTTGGCGCCTTCGGCCAGCACTTGTTGGCATTCCTGCTCGTCGAAGGTGGCGAAGAATTCTCGGGCCGCGATTTCAACGTAACCTTCAAAGCTGTGCCCGCCTTCGATCGCACGCGCCTCTTCATACGCCAGCAACACTTGCAGCTTGAGCGGCAACGTCCAACCCGTTTGCAGAAAGCGGGCGTGCATGACCAGGTGCATTTTTTCCACGCTCGGCGAGTCCCCGCGTAATTGCTCGACCAAACGCTCGGCGAACGTGGGTTCCTGCAAGTACACCAGCAAGCGCACCAGCTCGCGATTGATGTGATGGTCGCGCGAGGGATACTCCTCGGCGACTTGCGCGCGCAGCGCGGGAACGTCGTCGCCGGCGATCTGCCCCTTGATCAGCGCCAACTGGACGACGCGCAACAGATCGATGAATTCGGCGTCCGTCAGGTAGCCTTCCATCAACGCGCCGCTCTGGTTCAGCAGTCCTTCGGCAGTGGGTCGATCCACGTCGCCGTCGCCCAGCAAGGCCGTGGCGCCGTTGACGAATGCCCGCGCGCGTTTCTCCTTGATCACGGCGTCTGCCCAATCCTCGTGCGGCGATTGTTGCAAGGCGCGGCCGGCGGCCCAGGATACGTAACGGTCCGGCGAGTTGAGCAGCGGCAGAAGCTTGGCGGTCGGCACGACCACGGCTCCGCGTTGAACGGCCTCACAGGCGGCGCGTTGCACGGCCAGGTCGGCATCGCCGAGCAACTCGATCAGCCGCGCGTGCGATGCCTCCTCCGCGTTGATGCCCATCAACCGCGCGCATTTGGCGCGCACGGCCGGCGCTCGATCGCGCGACAAGGTCACCAGCAACTCGGCGGTCGGTTGGGGACCGTAGAGCTGCATCAGTTCAAGCGCTCGGACGCGCACGTGCGGCGGCGCTTTGGGGTCTTTGGCCACGCCGTCAAGGTCGGTGTCCCACTGAGAACCCAGTTGTTGCTTGACCAGAGCGACCTGTTGACGGCCCCAAGCGCTTTGCAATTGCGGCTGGTTGATCGCGGCGTTGATCCCCTTGCCACGATTGGTGACGCTGGGCGGCACGTTACCGTCCCACACCACGCGGTAGACGCCGCCTTCGGTGTCGCGCCCGCCGGTGCAGAAGTACAGCCAGCCGTCGGGGCCCACCGCGATGTCGGTAACGTTCAGCGGTTGGCCTTCCACGAACACCTCGGCGGCGGCCCGGTACGTGGCGCCGTGCTGTTTGGGGCGAACGCAGAGGATGCGGCCGCGCGACCAGTCGCACACGAACAGCGTGTCGTGGTAGCGGCGCGGAAACATCACGTGATTGTAGGCCTCGATGCCGGCCGGCGATCCGCGACCCAACTCGAGCGTGGGGGGCAAGCTGTCGACGAAATAGTTCGGCCATTTCGACCAACCGCTGCGCCAGCCGAACTCGGCCCCGGCAGACACGTGCAACAGCCGCGTCGGGCGATACCACGTCATGCCCATGTCCCATTCCATGTCGGAGTCGCAGGTAAACAGGTCTCCGTGCGCGTTGAACGCCAGGTCGTACGGGTTTTGCATGCCACCGGCGAACAGCTCGACGGCGGTGCCGGCGGTGTCGGTGCGGATAATCGCGCCGCCCGGCGCCTTAATGCCCACGGCGTGCCCGCTGGCGTCCTCGTAGCGCGGGGTGACCAGGTCGCCTTCGTAGAAATCGTGATAGGGGCTAGAGTCGGCGAATTGCTCGGCAACTTGCGAAAAGTTGCCCACGATCATATAGAGCAGCCCGTCGGGCCCCAGCGCCAACGCGTGGGGGCCGTGCTCGCGAATCTCGCCCGGAAACTTCAGCACGACGTCGGTGCGATCGATGCGGCCATCGTGGTCCTCATCGGACAGGCAATACAATCCCGGACCCTGCGGTCCTTCGCCCACGGCAAACACCTTGCCGCTGATGGGCAACAAGCCCTGGCAGTTCTTCATCGTGTCGCAGTAGGGAGCGACCGTGTCGATCAGGCCGTCCTTGTCGTCGTCGCGAATGACGACCAGCGGACCGTTCTCGCGCGACGCGATCAGTTGCCCGAATTCGTCGAACGCCATGCAGATCAGCGAACCGGTTTCCTCCGGATCGACGACCCATTCGACGTGAAACTCAGGCGTGACGCGAAAGCGTCCTTCGGCGCCGGCCAAGGTCACCTCGTTGCCCCACGGCAAGGTGACGCCCATCGCTCCGAAGCTGCGCGCGGCAAGCCATTGCGCATCGGCGAAGCGCGTTTTTTGCCATTGGGGAAACTCTTTGAGCGCCGTTTTCCATGAGTCGCCGGTCGAATGGTCGACGTGCGTATTGCCCTTTTCCTTCACGGCCACCCGCGCCACCAGTCCCGCCGAGTTGCCTTCGCTGTTCTCGGCCTTGACGGCCACGGTGTTTTGGCCGATCTCGAGATACTTGGTTATGTCGTACTCGTCGAGGACTTTCCAGTTCTTGCCGCCACCTACGTGTTGACCGTTGACGTACAGTTCATAGCTGTCGTCGCAGGCGATTTGAACCAGCCCGTGTTCCGGAGCGCCCAAGTGGAACGACTTGCGAAAGTAACAAGTGCCGGTGGGCGCCGCTTCCTTCTCGTAGGCCGGCGACCAGATCCATTCCGCTTCCCGGGCCGACGCCCCCTCGGCGGCGAGCGTGCAGCCGATCGCGGCAAGCAGACTCAGACCCAGCGCGACAACACGCGCAACGGCGCTCGGTCGCGCCTTGGAGAGCTTTCGCATGGCAATCCTCAAATCGCAGGAAACGAGTTGGTGGCCGCTCGTGAGATACTCCTATTACCAGCTTCGAAACCGGCGGGGACTGCCGCGATTTTTCCAATGTCGTCGGAGAAAAACGGGCCTCGGAGAAAAATGGGGACTGTCCCCCTTTTCCGAGCCGGTCTCGAAACTACTCCCCGTCATTCCGGCCAGTCACGCCCGGAACGACAAACAAGGGGCCATAGAGTAGCGAGACAGCACAAACCACTCAACAGAGGTTTGGCAGTTCAACAGAGGTATGGCAGGCGCGGCAAGCCCTTGGGCGGGTGCTGGCGCCCGCTTGCTGGCACTCCAGCGCGACGAACGTCGCGGGGCAACGGCACGCAAGTGCCGCTGGCAGAGGGCATCCGGAGGCCAACTGCGTCCTACATCCGGCGCCGGGGCCGAAGTTCGCGCTGCCGCGCGCCGATGGGCGCAGCCGGTTCGAGTAGCTCGCGGATCATTCCCTGGGCGTCGCTGGCATTGGCCGTCAGCCGCGTCATCCATAGCGATTGAAACATGCCCGTCGAGTCGAACAGCTCGCCGGGAAAGCATCCCAGGATGCTGGCGGTGATGCGCGCGTTGGCGTCGGGATTGGCCGCCACGGCCGACATGCCGGTGTGAAAGGCGTTGCGCATCGACACCAGCGTCAACCGCCAGGCTTGCTGCGAGCGGGTGCCGCTACGGTGTCGAGCCAGGTCGAGCGCGAAGTCCTCGGCACGTTCGACCTCGACGGCAAACTCGCGCGCGTCGCACAGGTGCAACAGACCGCCGATCAGCACATCCACCCAGCGCTCCGCCCGGCGACGGAGGCGATTGACGGCCGCCGCTTGCTTGACCCCCAGGCCGCCGCCGTGTACCAGCAGCGCCATGGCCCGGTGCCGCGCTTCCATGTGCGACGTCAATACGCTGCGCGCCACGGGCTCGGCATGGTTCGTCTTGTTGCGGCGGTCTGACGCCACCAGGACTGCCGACCACACGCGGGCAAGAATCTCGCTGGCGAAGATCTCGTCCAATGCCGCGCGAATCTCCACCCAGCACTCGAAATCCGCCTCTGCCGCCTCAAACGACAGACCCGAGTAGACCTTCAGCACACGCGTCCAGCTCTCGAAGCGAAACTTCGAAGTCGACCAGTATTGTTCGAGCGGCGCCGTAGCGGGCTGGTGCGGGCCGCAAATCAACAGCGGACCATTGAGGGCCACCAGCCCGGCGACGTCGACGAGTTCGCGCGCATGCATAGGCAACAACGATTTTTGGAGCGGCCCCGAACGGGGCGAGTGCGGGAAAGGAAACCAGACCAGTGGCGCCACGCGCTCGGCGAAGGGAGTTGGCGGCCGGGGCCCGAGGGGACCAGGGCCCCGGCCGCCACATGAAGCTGGGCGTCGCGTGCCTGGAAGAGTTAGAGCAAACTCGATGCCAAGCATCGAGCTGCGTCCGAGTGGCTGCCGCTAACCGCTGTCAGAGCAACAGATTGCGCGGGAAAACATCCGTCCGCGTGCACCGCGCGGCAGATCGCGACGTTGTATTTTCGCAACGGCGACGAAAAAAAACCGCCACCGAGCAGGTACTCTCGGGACGGCAATTGCCGATATTGGGCTGCGGGTGATCGCCCGCGTCACGAGCCGATCCGCGTGTGCGAATGAGATCGCGGATCGATGCCCGGCGATCGCGTTATTTGGCACCGGGCTTGCTGATCTCGATCAGCACCGTCTCCAGGCAAGGCTTGGTGTCGCTCGAACCGATCACGGCATCGTACATGTGCAGCCCCGGACCGACGACGCCATTGTCGTTGGTGTAGAAATCATCGCGGCAACCGTGCGCCCGGCAGGTGGTCAGGTACTGCACGTGCCCGTCCTCGAACAACACGTTCTGGCCGCACCCGCCGTGATTGCCCGAATGGTACGGAGGCTTTGCGCTCGGAGCATCCGCCATGACGGCAAACCGTGCGCGGTGCAGATTGCGCGGCGAGAAATAGCGGCCGTCTTGCACGTATCCCAAGTTGAAGCCATAGCTGCCGCCCATGCGGCGGTGCAGCACCGGCAACGCCTCGTCGCTGGCGGATTCCAACTCCGCGGCGCTGGGAATCTCGAACACGGCCATCTCGTCGGCCAACGACGAAGCCGGGCAAATCACCACGTTGCCTCCCTCAAGAAAGCCCAAATCGCGCAACCGCACGGCCACGACTCCGGCAGCCGAGCAACGCCCTTCGAGAGGCACGTTGGGGAAAAAGCCACGGTGATAATCGGAGTAGCTGTTCAGCGCCATGCCGAAATGGCGCAGGTTGTTCTGACACTGCGTCACGCGAGCGGCAAATCGGCTTTGACTCATCGCCGGAAAGAACAGCAGCGACGCGGCCAGAAAAACGCCGGCTGCCACCACCATGTCGGCCATCGACCACTGCCGGGCGACCGGCACAGGCGGCTGCGCCACCGAGACGCGCCCGGCACGCAGCGCCACGAACGCACAGGTGCGCTCGGCAAGTCCGGCCGGCGGCTCACAGTGTGCTCGATCCGCCGCCAATGGCAGCAAACTGCGCGAGAGCACTTCCAACTCGCGTTTGAGCCCGGCGTCTTGATTCAGTTGCGCCTGAACCTGCTCATGCTCTGCGGGCTCCAAGGCATCGAGCAAGTAACCGATGAGTTGGTCTCTCATTGTCTCAAATCGCTTCAGTTCGACGGTTGTTAGACTACGGCTGGGAGTTGTTTTCGCGCTCGGTCCAAGCTTCATTCAACTTGAGAATCGCGGAGTGCAATCGGCTCTTCACGGTTCCCACCGGGATGCTCAAAATGTCGGCCGCCTCGCGGTATTTCAGTCCCTGGTAGTACACCAGGTTCACGGCGTCGCGCAGCCCGTCGGGCAATTCCTCGACGGCCTCGCGAATCCATTGGCTTTGCTGAGCCGCTGCGACGCTCTCCTCGGGGTTGGGCTCCCTGCTCTCCAGCAGGCTCATCAACGATCCAAGCTCGTCGTTCTTCTGAGGGCGAGTATTTCGGTCCAGGCTGACGCTCTTATGCCGCTTGTTGCGGCGTTGCGCGTCGATGGCCTGGTTGGTTGCAACGGTGTATAGCCACGGCCGGAACTTCCGACCCTCGTCAAACTGGTCGCATTTCAGGTGAACCTGCAAGAACGCCGCCTGAAAGGTGTCTTCGGCCAAAGCGGCATCACCCAAATAGCGTCGCAGATAGCTGTAGAGTTCCCGCTCATAGCGGCGCACCAGCTCCTCGAATGCCAGCCGATCAGCACGATCGCGGTAGGCCGACAGCAGTTCCTCGTCGGACATGCTTGCCCGATCAGGACTTGCGGCCGGTACTGGCGGATGTCGCGTGGCCTTGTTCATTGGACATTACGGGCCGCTGGGCGGACAAGTTCGCTGGCTTGGATCGAAAATTATGGCTCTGAGGCAAATCCCACCGCGGCTTGCCCGAACCCATCGCATTGTAACAAAGACTCGACCCGGCCACCTGTCCCAGCGCCGGCCCGGGAAGAATGCATTCCACGAGTCTCAACCTGCTCTACGCCGTCGAGTTACGGTCGCTCTGCACAAGTTTGGACAATTCGTTATAATCGCGCCGCTCGCCGGATGCATCCCCGAGTGTGGACTCCCCGGGCTCGCGCCGTGGCGTGCCCCGAGTCGCGCAGGCTGCTAGAACCGAATGCTAGACATCGACCAGCTCTCGCAACCTCAATCGGCCGGCCCCGTACGCGCCGGCCGCCCTGCAACCACGCCACAGGAAGGAGACGTGATGAATCCGCACAGGACGCACCGCACCGCCGTTGGCGCGATCAAAACCTGCTCCCAATCGGCCCTAGTCTGGTTGGTCGTCGCCGCCGGCACAAGCCAGGCGGGCGACTTCAGCAGCTACGGGCAAGCGCGCGATTTTCTGGCCGCGCATACTTCGGTCGTCGAGCTCACCGGCGAAGACGGCGAACGGGTCGCCATTTGTCCCGACTATCAGGGCCGAGTCATGACGTCGACGACCGGCGATCTGCAGGGCGGCAGCCTGGGCTGGATCAACAAGTCGTTTATCGAAAAGGGCGCGCCGGACAAACACTTCAACAACTACGGCGGCGAGGACCGCTTGTGGCTGGGGCCCGAAGGCGGCCCGTTCAGCTTGTGGTTCGCGCCGGGCGCCGAGCAAGACCTCGTCAACTGGATCACGCCTGCGGCGCTCAACGACGGAGCGTTCAAGGTCGTCTCGTCGAAAGAGGATCCCTACTACCGCCTGACGCGCGAGATGAAGTTTGGCAACGCAGCCAAGACGCAGTTCCATTTGGAAGTGAGCCGCGAGATCCGCCTGCAAAAAGCGCATCACTTCGCCGAAGTATTCGGCTCCGACGCGCACAGCGCCCTGTCGGCCGGGCGCTTGAAGCTGGTGGGCTTTCAAACGAACAACACCGTCACCAATCGCAGCGCCGCCATGACCCGCGAGAAAGGATTAGTCTCGATC
The DNA here is from genome assembly GCA_041750795.1 of Pirellulales bacterium. Classification (GTDB taxonomy): domain Bacteria; phylum Planctomycetota; class Planctomycetia; order Pirellulales; family PALSA-1355; genus JTS-RE94. Next base: position 19,007 of record JBGSYQ010000541.1, read on the forward strand.
TGGAGCCTGGGCCAGTTTCCGGCCGGGGCGCGCACGCTGGTGATCGTGCCCTACGTCGCCGGCGATGAGGCCAAGCTGGGGCCGATCGTCAACTCCGACTATTTCGGCACCATTCCCAACGACCGACTGCGTGTGAATCCGCAAGCCGTATGGTTCCTGGCCGACGGACGCTATCGCTCGAAAATCGGCATCTCGCAGTCCCGCGTCAAACCGATGGCCGGCGCGTTGGACATGGCCGGCGGCGTGCTGACGCTGGTACACTTTTCCGCGCCGTCCGACCCCAGCGGGTTTTCTTACGTGAACAATCAGTGGGGGCGACAGGCGGAACCCTACCGGGGCGACGTGTTCAACAGCTACAACGACGGCCCGCCGGAGACCGGCGGACCCGCGCTGGGCGGTTTCTTCGAACTGGAGTCGCTGTCGCCGGCAGCGCAGTTGCCCACCGGCAAATCGATCTCCCACACGCAAACCACGTTTCACATCGTGGGCGACGCGCTGGCGCTGGCGCGCGTGGCCAAGGCGGCGCTGGGAGTCGACGTCAAGGTGAACGACGTGGCCGGCGCATCGAAATAGCCAAAGTGCGACGCCCATGTCCCTGGCCTGCGAAAACTCGCGGCTGACGCGCGTGCTCGAGCCCGAGGCGATGGACACGCCCGATGACGCGCGCGATTACGACGCGATGGATCATGCCGAAGTAAATCACCGCTTCGTCGGTGATTTTCTCGCCGCTTCCGCCGCCGCCGGCATCGACCCGCACGCCGAAGTGCTCGACTTGGGCACGGGCACGGCGCAGATTCCCATCGAACTGTGCAGCCGGAATCCGGCCGCTCGCGTTGTAGGCGTCGACCTGGCACGGCACATGCTCGCCGTGGCCGGCGACAACGTCCGCCGCGCCACACTTGCCGATCGCATTCGCCTAGAATGCGTCGACGCCAAGGGGCTGCCATACGTCGATGGCCGCTTCCGTGCGGTCATGTCCAACAGCATCGTACATCACATTCCGCAACCGCGCGCCGCGCTGGCCGAAGCCGTGCGTGTGACCGCACGCGGCGCGCTCGTCTTCGTGCGCGATCTGGCGCGGCCGCTCGACGATGCGGAAGTGACGCGACTGGTCGAACTCTACGCGGGGCAGTGCAACGCCCACCAGCGCCAATTGTTCGAGGACTCGCTGCGCGCGGCGCTCTCGGTCGGTGAGATGCGGGCACTGGCTGTCGAGTTGGGATTCCAACCGTCGACCGTCAGCGCCACGAGCGACCGCCATTGGACGTGGACCGCCGTAAACGGCGGATAGCAGGAAAGCAACGCCCAACGGGAGGCCTCGCGCAGCGGAGCTGCGCGTGCAACGAGGTGATTCCTCAGGTGCGTGCGGCAAGCGTCATGCCCGGCGATTGCGAACCTTTACGGTCGCGGCACGATTGAGGGCGTTCCAAGCGGCGAAGACGAACATGCTGCCGGCGACCCCGATCAACGTCACCACCAGGCTTTGCGCATCGAAACCCGGCAGGCCGTCCAGCGCGACGCCACCGGTCGACGAAAACGTCGCACCGCTGGATTGCGTGGCGTGGCTGGAATCGGTCGAAGGGCCGGTGGCAGTTCGCATGGATCCTCTCCTCAACGCAGGGGTCGTTCCAAGCACCAGAGCCTCAAGTATCCTTCAATGCGCCGCTGCGTGCAACGGTCGAGGCGGATTTCCACAGGAAAATATCGGCCACACTCCCGCGACAACCGTGGGGTCGTGCGACGCACCACAAGAGGAGGAATGACTCGAATGGGCGCACTTCCACCAGCACGTGCCCTTGGCATGCCAAACGCCGCGAGCCATGATGGTCGCCGGGCACCTGTTCCAAAAGTGCAAGCAGTCGCCGGAGCACAAGGTGGAAATCGACGGCACGCGAATCGAAGACACCTTTGCCGAGGCGTTCCGCATGCGGTTCGTCAGGCTGTTGGTCACCGCCGCAGATGATCATTGGCTCGACGCCGGCCTGCGGGAATTCACCGGCTATAGCTCGTCGATCATCTCCTGCGACAGCGAGACGGGCGTGGAACGCCTGCTGCCGGCCCTCGAAACGCCCGACGGACGGCCAGGCGCCGCCGTGCTCGTGTTTGGCTTCTCGGCCGAGACGCTGGCGAAGGTCGTGCCCAATCGGGTGGGCCAATGCTTGATGACCTGCCCCACCACGGCGGTTTTCGACGGCCTGACAGAGGGCGAAAAACGCATCCCCCTGGGCAAGACGATTCGCTACTTCGGCGACGGATTTCAAAAGAGCAAGCTGATCGCCGGACGCCGCTACTGGCGTATCCCGGTCATGGACGGCGAATTCTTGATCGAGAGCACCCTCCACGTCGGCAAAGGCATCGGCGGCGGTAATCTGATCCTGCAGGCCGAGTCGCAAGCCACGGCGCTGTCCGCGGCGCGCAGAGCCGTGGCAGCCATCGCGCCGCTGAGGGGCGTCATCACGCCGTTTCCGGGCGGCGTGGCGCGCAGCGGCAGTAAAGTGGGCTCCCGCTACAAGGCGCTCAAAGCCTCAACCGCTGAAGCGTATTGCCCCAGCTTGCGCGGCCGGCCCGAAGTTGCGACCAAACTGGCCGACGGCGCAAATGCGGCCTACGAGATCGTGATCGACGGCATCGACGAGCCCAGCATCGGCGCCGCCATGGCGGCCGGCATTCGCGCCGCGGCCGGACCAGGCGTGGTCGTCATCTCGGCCGGCAACTACGGCGGCAAGCTCGGCAAATTCCACTTCCACCTGCGGCAGCTTGTCGGCTAGCAGCCCGTTGAAATAATCAACGGGCTGCGACATCGCAGGGATGCGATGACAGAATAGCGACGTAAGTCGTTATTCTGCGAGCCGTGCAGAGCTGTGCTCTGCACTTGGCGAGGTTGTAAAATGCCACGCTGGCATTTTTCAACGGACAGCTAAGCAGTAGTTTCTAGGACTTTGATGATTGAATCTGCGTCTTTCTCGGACTTCACAGCGTTTTCGCATGTCGCCGCACACCGCGAGACATGCGAATATTCCCGCGACATGACAAAACGCTTGGATTTCCGGCATTTCAACGTTC
>JBGSYQ010000542.1:0-10119 GCA_041750795.1 Pirellulales bacterium
CGACTCACTGGGGCTGTCGGCCGCGGCGGCGCGCCGCGCGACGGTCGAGAGGGCCAAGGCGCCGGCCGAAAGCGCCGATTGCTGCAAAAACGCGCGGCGTGAGGAGGAGTGGCTCATGGCAACGGTCTTTCGCGCTGGGGAAGCTGGGCAGGAAGGCTTTCGACTAGCTTACCAGCCGCACTTGCGGCGATGCAAGTTGCGCAGAATGCGGCCGCCGGATGCGGCCATTTATGCCCTGGCGAGCCGCTGGTGGCCGCTGTAGAATCGCTCGGTCGCTGGCGGCCGGCGTGGCGGTGCTCGTTCTGGCAAGGGCCGGCCCGCAGCCGCGGCCGTTCGATCCCCAACCCCAACGCCTTTCTCTCATGTACGTGATCGTTGTCGGCGCCGGCGAGGTCGGCTATCACATCGCGCAGCGGCTTTCGAAGGAAGGCCACGACGTGACCGTGATCGAAAAGAGCGGCGAGAAGGAATCGCGCTTGCGGGCCAAGCTCAACGCGATGGTCGTCCGCGGCAACGGCGCCAACGCCGAAGTGCTCGAAAAAGCCGGCATCGGCAAAGCCGATCTCTTCATCGCTGTCACCGACCAGGATGAAGTTAACCTGGTGGCCTGCCTGCTGGCCCACGAATGTGGCACGCGGCGGATCATCGCGCGCATCAAAAGCCTGGAATACACCACGGCCGATTGGGCGCGCAACGCGCGCCGGCTGGGCATCGACCTGTTGATCAACCCGCAGAGCGTTGTCGCCGAGGAGCTCAACCGCATTGTCTCCTACACCGCCGCCAGCGAAGCGGCCGAGTTCGCCGACGGACGCGTGGTGTTTCTCGGCTATACGATCGGACGCGGCAGCCCGATGGCCGGCATCAAGCTCAAGGAACTGGCCGGTGTGCGGGGCATCTATCGGATGGTGATCACCGCCATCTCTCGCCGGCAGGAGACCGTGATCCCGCGCGGCGACGACGTGATCGAAGAGGGGGACATCGTTTACTTCGTTTGCCACAAGCGAGATCTGCCCGCGGTGAACTACCTGTTCGAGTTCGAGAAGCAGGCATCCAAAACGGTGTTCATCCTGGGAGGCGACCGCGTGGGCGAATCGCTGGCACGCAAGCTCGTGGCGCTGGGCTTACGCGTAAAACTCGTCGAACGAGACGCCGAGCGCTGTCAGCGCCTGGCCGAAGAGCTGGACGACGTCACGGTGCTCAACACCAATGCCACCGACGTCGACACGCTGAAGCACGAGGGGATCGCCGACTGCGACGTTTATGTGGCCGTGACCGACAACGAAGAGACCAACATACTCGGCTCGCTGCTGGCCAAGCACTACGGCGCCAAGCGCGCGATCGCGCTGGTCGACCGCCACGAGTTCATCACGCTGGCGCCCAGCCTGGGTGTGGACGCCTGCGTCAGCCCGCGGCTGGCCACCGCCAGCGCCGTGTTGAAGTACGTTCGCCCGTCGGGCGTGGCGTCGCTGGCAACCGTCGAATACTGCGACGCCGAAGTGCTGGAGGTCGTGTTGCCTGCCGACAGCCACGTGGTAGGCAAACCTCTGAAGGACATCGAGGTGCCCACCGGCGCCATCATCGGCGTGATCGTGCGGGGAGAGGACGTGGTGATACCCAGCGGCGACGACCATCTGGAACCGGACGATCACGTCGTCGTTTTTGCACTGCCCGAGGCCATTGCTCGGGTCGAACGCTTCTTTTCCTGAGCATGAATTTTCGCCTCACTTTGCACGTCCTGGGCGGCTTGCTCCTGTTTCTGGGAGCGACGCTGATGGTGCCCATGCCGGTCTCGCTGTACTACGGCGACGGGCAACTGCTGGCGTTCGTGCTGTCGGCGGCGGTGACGCTGGGCGTGGGCGGTTTTCTGTTCCGGCGCTATCGCCGTCGCGACGAGATCACGCTGCGCGAGGCGTTCGCGGTCGTCACGTTCGCGTGGGTGGGCTTCGCCGTGTTCGGCGGCCTGCCCTACCTCTTCTCCGGCAGCCTGCCGAACCCAGTCGATGCGTACTTCGAGTCGATGTCGGGCTTCACGACCGCCGGCGCGTCGGTCATGACCAATATCGAAGCCAACGCCAAGAGCGTGCTCTTCTGGCGGGCGCTGACCCAGTGGCTGGGCGGCATGGGCTTCATCGTGCTGGGCGTGGCCATTCTGCCGCTGCTGGGCGTGGGCGGCATGCAACTGTTTCAAGCGGAGTCGGCCGGACCGTCCGCCGATCGGCTTACGCCGCGCATTCAAGATACGGCGCGCTATCTGTGGGGCGTCTACGTCGCGATCACCGTCGCCGGCACCCTCCTGTTGTGGCTGGGCGAGATGGATCTCTTCGATGCTGTGTGCCACACATTCACGGCAGTGGCCACCGGCGGCTTCTCGACGCGCAACGCCAGCCTGGGCGCCTTCGGCAGCTATTCCCAGGTAGTGAGCATCGCGATCATGCTGCTGGGCAGCATTAGCTTTTCGCTGCACTATTACGCCCTGCGCGGCGACGTTCGCAAGTACTGGACCAGCGATGAACTGCGCTGGTACTTGTGTTTTCTGGCCATCGTCATCGTCGTCATCGTGTTGTTCAATTGGCCCGACTATGACAACCCGCTGAATAACTTGCGAGACTCGGCATTCACTGTCACGTCCATTGTAAGCACGACCGGCTTCGCCACGGCCGACTACGAGCGCTGGCCTATGCTAGCGCAGGGGCTGCTGTTTGCCGCGATGTTTCTCGGCGGCTGCGCCGGCTCGACGTCGGGCGGGCTGAAGCAGGTGCGGTTCGTGCTGCTGCTGAAGCACGCCATCATGCAGACGGTGCGACTGGTGCATCCGCGGCAAGTAATCGTCCTGAAGCTCGACCATCGGCCCGTCTCGCCCGACATCATGGAGGGCGTGCTCGGCTTCACCGTGTTGTTCTTCGGAGTGTTTCTCGTCGGCGCGCTGCTGCTGACCGCCAGCGGGGTTGATCTGCTCACCGCCGGCACCGGCGTCATCGCCTGTTTGAGCACCGTCGGTCCGGGCTTGGGCACGGTCGGCCCCATGGACAATTACGCCGCGCTGCCCTACTTCGCCAAGCTGGTGTTGTGCGGCGTGATGCTGCTGGGCCGGCTGGAAGTCTTTACCGTGCTCGTGTTGCTGTCGCCCACTTTTTGGAAGAAGTGAGAACTTCAGCACGCGGGGCTATCAATCCATTGAAGAGTTTCGTCGTCGCATTTCACGGCAATCGCCAAGTGCCAACCAACGCTTCGCACGGATCCAGCCCCGTCGCTGGCAAGTAGCTGGATTCGCAAGAATTCAGCCTGGCGAAGCGTTCGACGTGCCACTGCGTGCCGGGTGATTTGTGGTGCCGGCGGGTGTAGAATCAAAACCCTCGCCAGTTTCACTATCGACGGAGATGCCCACCCATGGCCGACCAGGTATTCCGCGCCGGCGCCGCCACCAGCAACATCACGCCCCCCTTGGGCGTTTCGATCAACGGCGGCATGTCCGATCGCACGGCAAGCCACGTTCACGACGAGTTGCACGCCCGCTCGCTGGTGCTCGACGACGGGCGGACGACGCTGGCCATCACAGTCTGCGACAGTTGCATGATCCCGCGGTCGGTGTTGGATCGCGCGAAGCACCTGGCCCACGGCCACACCGGCATTCCGCTGGCGCACATGCTCATTTCGGCCACGCACACGCACTCGGCGCCGTCGGCGGCGCCCGTCTTTCAAAGCGAGCCGGATCCGGCCTACCTCGAGTTCCTCTCGGTTCGTATTGCCGATGGCATTCGCCGCGCGCATCACAACCTGGCGCCTGCCCAGGTCGGCTGGGGCATGGGACGCGAGCCGAACCAGGTGTTCCATCGCCGTTGGAAAATGAAGGAGACGGTGGCACTGGCCGATCCGTTCGGGCGAACCGATCACGTAAGGATGAATCCGCCGCGGGCCAGCGCCGACCTGGTCGAGCCCGCCGGTCCGATCGACCCCGAAGTGGGCGTGTTGAGTGTGCGCACGGCCGACGGTCGACCACTGGCTATGTTGGCCAACTATTCGCTGCACTACGTGGGAGGGGTGCCCGGCGGCGACATTTCGGCCGACTACTACGGCGCGTTCGCCGATCGCGTGCAGCAACTGCTGGGCGCCGACCGGCTCGATCCGCCTTTCGTCGGCATCATGTCCAATGGCACCAGCGGCAACATCAACAACATCGATTTCCGCGCGGCCGCACAGAGCCAGCCCCCGTTTGCCCAGATCAGACTGGTGGCCGACGCGCTGGCGCGCGAAGCGGCCCGGGTGGCCGGCGAAATCGAGTATCGCGATCGCGCATCGCTGGCCATGCGCGAAGCCAATCTGCGGCTGGCGCGCCGTCCCACGCCGAAAGACGAGGTGGCCCGCGCGAAGTTCGTTCTCTCGCAAGTCGAGGGCATGGAGCTGCGCGGCGTGGAGCAAATCTACGCGCGCGAAACCGTCCTGCTCAACGAGTATCCACCCTACGTCGAGACGCTGGTGCAGGCGCTAAAGATCGGCGAGCTGGGCATCGCTACGTCGCCCTGCGAGACGTTCGTGGAAACCGGGCTGGCCATTAAGGAAGCCAGTCCGCTCAAGCCCACCTTCACCATCGAACTGGCCAATGACTACTGCGGTTATCTGCCCACGGCCGAGCAGCACGCGCTGGGCGGCTATGAAACGTGGCGCGCCCGCTCCAGCTTCCTGGAGGTCGCCGCCGAGCAGAAGATCCGCCAGACGGCGCTCGAGTTGCTCAAGCAAGTCGCCAGCGCATGACGTCGCGCACGCGACGCATCGACTGCGCCATTGGCCCCCCGGTCAGTGACTGCAGGCTATAGAACCAATCACCGGCGCCCCTTCTCATGCACTCACTCACCATGATCTCGCGCGACGCTGCACTCGCGGAGATTCCCGATTCGCCCGCCACGGTCGAATTTCGGCAGATGGCCGAGGATGCCGAGCTGACGGCGTATCGCTCCGACGCCGGCTTGCTGTTGGCCAATAACGAAGGACGCATGCTCGGCGCCATGGGGCAAGTGATTCCCGGCGACGTGCAAACGCTGCTGACGCGGCCGGGCTTCGACGGCGACCTGGTTGCCGACCCAACGGCCTACGAGCGGCTTTGCGACGGGTTTGCGCTGGAGCGCGCCGTCATCCAAACGCTCGATGGTCCCTGGCAGCGACCACAACTGCAAGTGCCAGAGCTGTCGATTCGCCCGCTGGCCGCTGGCGATGCGATCGACCATCTGCCTGACGAGCTGCGCGAGGAACTGGAATATGCGCGGCCGCGCACGCGCATTCTCGCCGGGTTCATCGACGCAGAGCCGGTGAGCTTTGCTTATGTGGTGGCATCCACCGCGCACGCCGACATGTCGATCGACACGCTGGAAACCTTTCGCAATCGCGGCATCGCCACGGCCGTGGCGGCGGCGATGATCGACGAAGTCATCGCCGCGTGCAAGACGCCGGTGTGGGGCGCCGTCGAGAGCAATCGCGCTTCGCTGCGGCTGGCAGAGAAGCTCGGCTTCCGCAAAGCGGCCGGCATTCTGTACGTGGCGGAAGAGCCGCTGTCGGCTTGCCATCGTGCGTCGACTTAAAAGCCCAGCCCCTTGGTCAATAGCGGCACGCGCACCAGGTACATGTCGGCCGTGATATAGAGTGTTTTGCCGTCGTCGCCGAAGGCGCAGTTGGCCGTGGCTTCGCCGGTGGCGAACGTGCCCAGCAGCGTGCCGTCCGGCGCGAACACGTGGACGCCGCCGGGCCCCGTGGCGAACAGATTGCCGGCCACGTCGACCTTCATCCCGTCGGGCAATCCCTTTCGGCCTTCTTTGACCCAGGCGGTCGAATCGAAGAACACGCGGCTTTTGCCCAGCGTGCCGTCGGAGTTTACCTCGAACGCTTTCCAGATCGCCGCGCTCGGATCGGACTGCGCCACGTACAGCGTTTTTTCGTCGGGCGAGAAGGCGATACCGTTGGGCCGCGTCAGCTCCTTGGTCAACAGCGTCAGCGTTCCGTCTTTTGCGATTCGATACACGCCGAAGAAGTCCAGCTCGCGGCGCTCGTCGTTTTCGCGCTTGGGCAGTCCGTAGGGCGGATCGGTGAAGTAAATGTCGCCGTTCGACTTGATCGTCGAATCGTTAGGGCTGTTGAGCCGCTTGCCTTGATAGCTGTCGGCCAGCGTTTTTTTGCCGCCGTTTGGTTCCAACCGCGACACGCGCCGATCGCCGTGCTCGCAGAAGATCAGCCGCCCCTGGTCGTCCAGGTTCAAGCCGTTGCTGCCCGGCTCCGCGCCGTAGTCGACCACGCCGGTATAGCCCGAAGGCTTCATAAACAGCGAGACACCTTCGCCGTCCTTCCACTTCATGATCGAGTTGCGCGGAATGTCGGAGAACAGCAAGTAGTTTCCGTCGGCCACCCACACGGGCCCCTCGGTCCAGTCGAAGCCCTCGGCCAGCTTCTCCATCTTGGCGTCCTTGGCCACCAGCTTGTCGAAGCGCGGATCCTTGCGTTCGATTTCGCCGAAGCCCGGACACAGCCGCGCCGCGGCCAGCACCGCCACCAGCGACATCCACCACACACGGCCGAACAGCGCACAGCGAGCCATATCAGGAAACCTCCGAATCAAGGATGCACGCTTGGAGTGAGGAGGCGAAACGATTTTCGCCCTTGCAGGTGCCCTCTACGCTATCCGCCCGAGCGTACCGGCGTCAAGAATTTTAGCGCCGCGGCTTGAACAGCGTCGCCAGGTATCCGAGGCCGCCGCCGATCAGTAACCCGCCGCCGTGGGCCCAGTTGGCCACGTTGAGCGCCGGAGTCACCAGGCAGAACACGAACCAGCCCATCATCCACAGCGCCACGTCGGGCCGCAAGTAGAGTCCGCTGGTCGGATCGAGCCGGCCGCGCACCCAGGCATAGCCGAACAGTCCGTACACCACGCCCGACATGCCGCCAAAAAACGGTCCCACCATCGCGAACTGCGCGTAGTTCGACGGCACGGCGATCGTCAGCAACAGCAACACATACAAGAACGGACCCAGCCGCCGCTCGATCAGCGTACCCAGGTCGTACAGCCACCACATGTTGAACGCCAGGTGCATCAGTCCGAAGTGCAGAAAGATGGGCGTCACCAGCCTCCACACCTGCCCGCCGGCGATCTGCTCCATTGAGCCGGGCACGGTCGAGAAGAACAGGTCTTCGCTCTGAAGGCCGAACACTTGCAGTTGCATCAACAGGCACGCGGCGATCAGTACCACCGTCACCGGCCGGCGGCGCCAGGGGCTGGCCCACTCGTTGCGCATGTCGACGTAGTTGCGCCGCGCTTGGCGGAGCTTCTCGGCCGCTTCGCGCCGCGCCAGCCTGGCGGCGTGCTCCGCCGCCTGATAGCGCGCGTCTTGCGGCTCGCGTTCGAACTGTTCGAGCTCCTGGCGGCTGCGATCCAACTGGTTCTCGTCGTGAATCCAGATGGCCCAGGCCTCGCCGGCCGGATCGACCTTGCTGCTGATGCCCAGCGTGAGCAGATAGTTGGCAAAACGCTCTGCGTCCTGTTTCGTCGAAATGGTGCCGGCTTGCCGCATGTCGCAGGTGGTTCTCGCGGGTGAAATGTTCCGGTGTGAGTTGCCGGCGCGTCCCGGGCAAACGGTTGCAGCTAGGGCGTCAGCCGCACGTGCTGAATGCCGTGGGCCAACAGCCATTCCAGCCAGGCTTCTTGTTCTTCGCTCAGTTCCACTTCGGCTTGGTTCTCGCTGTCCAAGGGGGAGACCAACAGCAGCACGCCCTCGTCCAGCCAGCGCCGCGCTTCGCCGGCGTCGATCCAGTATTCGCCGGTGGGCAGTTGCGGCGCGCCCCGTTCCCCAGGCGGGGTCATGAAGTAGGCGATATCGTGTCCGAAACGCGCCGGCATTTGCAGCGGCGGCACCTCGGCACGATCCACGGCATAAACCCACATCGCGCAAGTTCCCCACATGTCCAGCAACATCCCGCCGCCCAGCCTACCAAAAGGCCGCGTCGCTGACCACGCGAGACGCCGCGGCGTCTACACGCACTGCCCCGCCAGGTAGCCTGTGCTCCAGGCGGCTTGGAAATTGTAGCCGCCGATGGGGCCGTCGAGATCGAGCACCTCGCCGGCCAGGTACAGGTTCGGCGCGAGCTTGCTCTGTAGCGTGCTGGAATCGACTTCGCCGAGTGCCACGCCGCCGGCCGTGACTTCGGCCTGCTTGAAGCCGCGCGTACCGCTGATCGGAATCACGGCATGCTTGAGCGCTTCGACCACGCGCGCCCAATCGCGGCCGCTGATTTCCGCCGCTCTGCGATCCGGCGGGATGCCCGCGACCGCCAGCAGCGTTTCCAACAATCGCTTCGGCAACACCTCGGGCAGCAAGCTCACCAGTTGTTTCTTGCCGGCTGTGGCCGCTTGCTGGCGAAGTAGCTGCGCAAGGGCATCGCGGTTCGCCTCGGGCAAGAAGTCGCAAACCAGCGCCAGCGCGTTGGGCCGCGGATGCGCGCTGACGGCGCGGCTGACGTCGAGCACCACCGGGCCGGAGAGTCCGAAGTGCGTGAACAGGAATGAACCGCGCCGCGTGGCCAGCGGGCGCTGATTGCCCGCGGTGTCATCGCCCGCATCGACGACCGACAGGGCCACGTCCGGAATCGTTATGCCCTTGAGCGAGGCCACCCAGGCGGCGTTGCTCGTAATGGGTACCAGTGCCGGTCGCGGCGGCACGATCGTGTGGCCAAAGTTGGCGGCCCAGCGATAACCCTCGCCGATGGTGCCGCAGCCGGGATACGACTGCCCGCCGGTGGTGATGAGAAGCTTGGCCGCGTGCAGCCCGCGCTGCGAGGTGCGTAGTTGAAAGCCGTCGCCGTCACGCTCGACGTCGAGTACGCCCTCGTCGAGCGCCAACACGCACCCGCTACGGTGCAAGCGGCGCAGTAGCGCCTCCAGCACGTCGGTGGCCTTGTCGCTTTTCGGAAAGATCTTGCCGGTCGGCTCCGTTTTGGTGGGCACGCCTTCGCGCTCGAACAGCCGGATCGTATCGTCGACGCCGAGCGCCGCCAGCGCGGAGTGCAGAAAACGTCCCGGCGGCCCGAAGGCTTCGACGATGCCACGGTTGTCCGTGGCTTGTGTGATGTTGCAGCGCGTGCCGCCGGACATCAGGATCTTGACGCCCGGCTTGCGGTTCTTCTCGACCAGCAGCGTGCGCACGCCGCGCTCTGCCGCGGTGGCCGCGGCCACAAGGCCGGCCGCACCGGCCCCGACGACGATCAGTTCGTAGCGCGCCAAGGAGTCCATAAGAGATGGGCTCAATCTCTCACTTCCGCGGCCCAGCGACTGCGCGGCTGACGTCGATCGCGTTGGGGCATGCGTGGCCGGCGTCGACGTCGGAGACGTTCGCCACGGTTGTTTCGGCGATTTTGGCCAAAGCGTCGCGCGTGAAAAAAGCCTGGTGCCCGGTGACGATCACGTTGGGAAACGTCATCAGCCGCGCCAAGACGTCGTCCTGCAGCACGCGGTCGGACAGATCCTGGAAAAACAAGTCGGCCTCTTCCTCGTAGACGTCGATGCCCAGCGAGCCGAGCTGCCCGGACTTCAGCGCTTCGATCACCGCCCGAGTATCGACCACCGCACCGCGGCTGGTGTTGATCAGCATGGCGCCGGGCTTCATCAGCGCCATCGCTTCTTCGTCGATCAAGTGGTGCGTTTCGGGCGTCAGCGGGCAGTGCAGCGTGATGACGTCGCACTGCTTGAAAAGCTCGGGGAGAGTCACGTATTGGACGCCCCATTGCTGGCAATCGGCGTGCGGGTACAGGTCGTGGGCCAACAGCCGACAGCCGAAGCCGTGCATGATCCGAGCGACGACGCGGCCGATCTGGCCGGTGCCGACGATGCCCAGCGTGCGCCCGTGGAAATCGAAGCCGAGCAGGCCTTCGAGAGCGAAGTTGTTCTCGCGCACGCGCATGGCCGCGCGGTGAATCTTGCGATTGAGCGCCAGCATCAATCCCACGGTGTACTCGCCGACGGCATAAGGCGAATACGCCGGCACGCGCACCACGACGAGGCCCAGCTCGGCCGCGGCCGCCAGATCGACGTTGTTGAACCCCGCACAGCGCAGCGCCACCAGCCGTGTGCCGCCGGCGGCCAGCGCGGTC
>JBGSYQ010000543.1:0-3374 GCA_041750795.1 Pirellulales bacterium
GCACCCAACGCGGCGCCCGCGGCCGCGACCCCTCCCACGTTCGATCCATATGCAGCGCCGTTGTCGACTCCGGCGCCTGCGCAGTACTCGCCCTATGCTCCATCGCCGTATGCCCCCGCGCCCGGCGCGGCGCCCTATACCGCCCCTTACGTCGATCCGTATGCCGGCGCCCCCGGCGCGCTCTACCCGCAGGGCTTTGAGCCGGTGCCGATCATGCCGCAGGGATCGTCGTTCGGCCAGCCGCTGCGGTTTCTGCAAGACTTGCGTCTGCGTTGGACCTGGCTGGCGCCGATTGGCTCGGATTCGTTGGGCATCAACGACATCGACACGTCCGCGTCGTTCGCCGTGCCATTCATGAAAACGTCCAGCCCGCTGGTGATCACGCCGGGCTTCGGCATGCACTTCTGGCAGGGCCCGGTGACCGAGGCTCCGGCGTTTGCCGATCTGCCGGCGCGCACCTACGACGCGTATCTCGACACGGCCTGGTATCCGACGATCACGCCCTGGTTAAGCGCGCAGATCGGCGTGCGCATCGGTGCCTACACGGACTTCAACACGTTCAACACCAACAGCATTCGTTACATGGGCCGCGGCCTGGGTGTCGTCAGTCTGACGCCCACGCTGCAGGTTGCGGCGGGCATCGTCTACATCGACCGCCTGCTGATCAAGATGTTTCCGGCCGGCGGCATCATCTGGACGCCCAACCCCGATGCGAAATACGAGTTTCTGTTCCCGAATCCCAAGCTGGCGCGGCGGATGACCACGCTGGGTAACACCGACCTGTGGCTCTACGGCTGGGGCGAATACGGCGGCGGCTCGTGGACCATCCAGCGCGTCGGCTTCAACGACCAATTCGACTACAACGACATCCGCTTCGGCGCCGGATTGGAAACGTTCGGCTATCGCGGAGTACACGGATTCTTCGAAGTTGCCTATGCGTTCAACCGCCAGATACTCTATCGCAGCGGCACGCCCAACTATTTCCCCAGCGACACGATCATGTTGCGCGCGGGCATCGACTATTGAGGCGCGCCGCGGCGAGCCGCCGGTCCTACGAGCGGCTTGAAAGCGCAATGCCGCGCCAACTATCATAGGCGTGTGCGGCCACGGCATCGCGCCCTCCCGATGCACCAACCCGGCCGCGTCCAGCCCACGCCCTCCCAACGCGAGGAATTGCGATGTTTCGCCTGTCTCTCGGATGTCTGTTGGTCTGCGCCGGCTTGGCGCCCTGGTGGCTTGCCGCCGCCGTGGGTGCCGACGCTCCACTGCTGGTCGCGCCGACCGAAGCGCTCACGCCCGAGGAGCAGCAGAAGCTGTTTCACTTGCCGCCGGGGTTCGAGATTCAACTGTTTGCGCACGAGCCCGAGCTGCACAAGCCGATGAACATTACGTTCGACTCGGCCGGGCGGCTGTTCGTAACCGACACGCTGGAGTATCCCTATCCGGCTGCCGAGGGCGCCGTGCCGCGCGACAGCGTCAAGATCCTGGTCGACCGCAATCTCGACGGCCGCGCCGACGAGATCACCACGTTCGTGGACAAGCTGAATATCCCGCTGGGAGTGATGCCCATTCCCAATGGAGTCGTCGTCTACGGCATTCCGGCAGTGATGCGCTGCATGGACACCGACGGCGACGGCCGAGCCGATACGCGCGACGTGCTGTATGCTAACTTCGGCCACCGCGACACGCATGGCATGGTCAACTCGTTCACGCGCGGGCTCGATGGCTGGCTTTACGCGTGCCATGGGTTTGCCAACGACTCGGCGCCGAAAGGCAGCGATGGCCATCAGATCAAAATGAACTCGGGCAACACCTTTCGCATGCGCTTCGACGGCTCGCGCGTGGAACAAATTACGCACGGCCAGGTGAATCCGTTCGGCATGACCGTCGACCCCTTGGGCAATTTCTATACGGCCGACTGCCACACCATGCCCGTCTATATGCTGCTGCGGGGAGCGTACTACCCGAGCTTTGGCAAGGCGCACGACGGACTGGGTTTTGGCCCCACGATGATCAAGCACGATCACGGCTCGACCGGCATCGGCGGCATCGCCTACTATGCGGCCGAACACTTTCCGCCCGAGTATCGCGACACGTTGTTCATCGGCAATCCGGTGACCGGCCGCGTCAATCACGACACGCTGGCCGCGCACGGCTCGACGTATGAGGCGATCGAGCAGCCTGACTTTATCACTTGCGACGATCCCTGGTTCCGCCCGGTAAACTTGCAAGTGGGTCCCGACGGCGCTCTGTACATTGCCGACTTCTACAACCGCATCATCGGCCACTACGAGGTTCCGCTGACACATCCCGGCCGCGACCGCCAGCGGGGCCGCATTTGGCGCGTGATTTATACGGGCAAAAACGTTGCCGAGCCGGCCCGGACAGCGCCGCCGATGGCGCCGGTCGTCAGCCAGGCGCCGATCAAGCGCCTGCTTGAGTTGTTGGGCGACGCCAATCTCGTGCAGCGCACGCTGGCGACGCACGAGATCGTCGACCGATTCGGGCCATCGGCCATTGGTCCGCTGCAAACGCTGTTGGCGGCGAGTGACACTTCACCCCAGCAGCGCGTTCACGCGATGTGGGCCCTGGAGCGGCTGGGCGGTCTCGATGATGAACGACTCGCGGCGCTTGCGCGCGACGACGACCGTGCGGTCCGCACGCATGTGATGAAGCTGCTGGCCGAGCGCGAGTGGGACGAGTCGCCGTTGGTCGACGCCGCACTGTCCGACAGCGATCCGTTCGTGCGCCGGGCCGCGGCCGATGCATTGTCGCGCCACCCAGCGAGCCGGAACGTGCAGCCGCTGTTGTCCTTGTGGCAGGCGGCCGATGGGGCCGATACGCACTTGATTCACGTCGCCCGGATGGCGCTGCGCGATCAGTTGCTCGTGCCGGGTGTCTATGCGGTGCTGCCGGCAATCGTCGGCAACGACCGCGATCGGCTCGAACGGCTGGCCGAGGTGAGCCTGGGCGTGCCCAGCACCGACGCGGCTGCGTTTGTCCTTTCGCAGTTGCAGGCGAATCCACAAATCGGCAATCGCGATGCGTATCTGCACCACGTCGCTCGCCACGCGAACGAAGAGCGGTTGGACGCCGTCTACGATTTTGCCCTGGGATTGCAAGATGCGGACGTTGGCCAGCAGGCCGCAGTCATTCGCGCGCTGGGACGCGGAGCGCAGGAACGCGGACTCCCCTTGCGAGAAAGCGCAATTCAATGGGCCGCACAACTGGCAGCACGATTGCTCGCCAACGACGACGAAGACCACGTTCGCCAGGGTATCGAGCTGGCGCGCGATTTCCACTTGCCGTTGTTCGACCAGTTGGCCCGTGCCGCCGGTGCCGCGGCGACGTTCGGCAATCTGCGCACCGCGGCC
>JBGSYQ010000544.1:0-5513 GCA_041750795.1 Pirellulales bacterium
GCGTTTCACCGCTGGCGCGCTTTTGATCCTTCTGTTGCCCGACGTTGCGCGGGCGTGCGCCGATGTTGTTGCATCGGCGCACGAAGCATTGCTGGCCGCCTACGCCGAGCAACTCGACGAGCTGGCCGCCTGGTGCCGCCAACAGCAATTGCCCGCCGCGGCCGACCAACTGCAAGCGTGGCTGCCGCCGCGCGAAGCCGACAAGCTCACGCTATTCGTGCTCCCCTCGGCAGTCGCATTGCCCGCCGCAAACGACGCCGAACCGGCCGAATGGCAAGTCCGTTGGCGGAAGCTGCGCGACGCGCAGGCCGCGACGCTCTTCGAACTGGCCCAACGCGCCGTCGACAACCACCAGCCGTCGCTGGCCTGTCAGCTCGTCACCGAAGCGGTGCGCGAGAACCCCGATCACGAAGCCGGCCGGCGCCTGCTGGGCTACGTCAAGTTCCGCGACGCCTGGTACACGCCCTTCGAAATCAAGCAACTCGGCAGCGGCAAGCGGTGGCACGACAAGTTCGGTTGGTTGCCCGCCGAGCATGTCGAACGCTACGAGCAGGGCGAGCGCCACTACCTGGGCCGCTGGATCTCCGCCGAGCAAGAAGCCCATCTGCGCGCCGACCTGAAGCGCGGCTGGCGCATCGAAAGCACGCACTACGTCGTTACCACCAACCACAGCCTCGAAGAGGGCGTGCGGTTGTCGCAGCAGTTGGAAACGCTGTACGCCGTCTGGCAACAGGCCTTCGCCGGCTATGGAGCCGGTGAGACCGAACTGCGCCGTCGCTTCGAAGGGCAACCGCCGCGCGCCGCGCAAAAGCCGCACCAGGTGACCTACTTCCGCACGCGCCAGGAGTACAACCATCATCTGCGGGACGTGCAGCCCCAAATCGACATCACGCTGGGCATCTACCTCGACCGTCAACGCACGGCCTACTTCTTCGCCGGTGAGGAACAAGATGCCGGCACGCTCTACCACGAAGCCACGCACCAGTTGTTTCAGGAGTCTCGTCCTGTCGCAGCAAGCGCCGGACGTCGCGACAACTTCTGGATCATCGAAGGCATCGCCTGCTACATGGAGGGGCTGACCGATTGCAGCGGCTACTTCACGCTCGGCGGCGACAACGCCGGACGAATGCCCGCGGCACGCCACCGACTACTGGTCGACCAGTTTTACGTGCCGCTGCAAGAATTGGTGCAACTGGGCATGCAAGACCTGCAGCGCGACGAGCGTCTGCCGCGCATCTACAGTCAATCGTCCGGCCTGGCCGACTTCCTGATGCACGCACACGGCGGGCGCTACCGCGAGCCGCTGGTCGAGTATCTCGTCGCCGTTTACGCGGGCAAGGCCAACGCCGGCACGCTGGCGGAAGTCTCGGGCGTCGACTATTCCACGCTCGATCGGCAGTACGCCCAGTTCATGAGCCAGGAGACACCGCCCGTGGCCGTGCGCGACGATGAGCGGGCAACCACTGCCAGCCCCTGACCGATACTGCGCCGCTACCGCCCCCGCGTCCCAAGGGGTATCATGCACACTTTCCCAATCTGGAGGAGCGTGCCTCGTGCGACCTTGGAACCTGGCTGAAGTCAATTACGGCTATCTCAAAGAGCATCGCTATGAAGTGGCCGTGCTGCCCTGCGGCGCCACCGAGCCGCACAACCTGCACCTGCCCTACGGCACCGATCTGTTCGAGGGCACGATCGTCGGCGAGCGGATCTGCGCCGCGGCCCACGAGCAGGGCGCCAAGGTTGCGCTGCTGCCGACCATTCCCTACGGCACCGAAACCAACCAGATGGCCTTCCCCATGGCCATGAACTTGAACCCCTCCACGCTGTTTGCGGTCATCACCGACCTGGTTGCATCGTTGGCCCATCACGGCGTGCGCAAGGTGGTGCTGCTCAACAGCCACGGCGGCAACGACCTGAAACCGCTGTTGCGCGAGCTATACGGCAAGACGCAGGCCCACGTCTTTCTGTGCAGTTGGTACAGCACCATCCGCGACGTCGAAGAGCAATTGTTCGACCATCCCGAGGATCACGCCGGCGAAATGGAAACGTCCTTCGGGCTGGCCTACTTCCCGGAACTGGTGGGCCGCAATCCCGATGGCAGCCTGATCGCCGACGACGGCGCGATCGCCAAAACGCGCTTTGACGCCGTCAACCAAGGCTGGGTCTCCATCACGCGCCCCTGGCACTTGCTGACCACCAATTCCGGAGCGGGCTATCCGCACGCCGCCACGGCCGAAAAAGGCCGCCGCATGCTCGACATCGTGGTCGAGCGCCTCGCGCCGTTTCTCGTCGAGCTGTCCAACGCCAGGCTCGACGACAAGTTTCCGTTCTAGCTTGCGTCGGCCGCCGGCGCGATCACTGCTTCGACGTCGCGCGGCGATCGTGGTTCCGGTTCTTGCGGCGGTTCCGACTCCGGCTGGCCGTGCCCGTCGAGCCGTCCATAGTTGCGCAGATCCGGCACGACCACGGCGGCCGTGGCCACCACGATCAGCGTGCCGATGCCGCCCGAAACGACCGAGATCACCGGCGAGAACAGCTTGGCGACCGTGCCGCTCTCGAAGCCGCCCAACTCGTTCGAGGCGCTGATGAACATGCCGCTGATGGCAGACACGCGTCCGCGCATGCGGTCGGGCGTGAGCATCTGCACCAGCGTGTGGCGGACCACCACGCTGACGCAATCGAACATGCCGGCCATGAACAACGCAAACAGCGAAACGTAAAACGA
The DNA here is from genome assembly GCA_041750795.1 of Pirellulales bacterium. Lineage (GTDB taxonomy): Bacteria > Planctomycetota > Planctomycetia > Pirellulales > PALSA-1355 > JTS-RE94. The sequence goes on from JBGSYQ010000544.1 coordinate 2,726, forward strand.
CGTCGATAGTCCGAACACGATGATCGACGCGCCGAAGCCCGCCACAGTCCACAGCAACGTCTGCCCTGCCTTGGCCATCGGGCGGCGATGCACCAGCAGCAGCGACATGACCAGCGCCCCGGCGGCCGGCGCCGACCACAGGAATCCGTAACCCAGCTTGCCGACGTGCAGGATGTCGGCCGCGAAAATGGGCAACAGCGCCGTGGCGCCACCCAGCAACACCGCGAACATATCGAGCGCCATGGCGCCCAAGACGGCCTTCTTACCCAACACGAAGTTGATGCCCTCGCCCAGGCTCTTGAGCGTCGCCGCCTGGTGCTGCTCGGTCGAGACCGTCTGCCTGACGCGCAGCAGTTGCACGATGAAAGTCGCGCAAGCAGCCACCTGCAGCAGATAGACGACGTAAGCATAATTGAACAGTGCCAGCATCCAACCGCCCAACGCCGGCCCCACGACGCTGGCCAGTTGAAAGCCGCTGAGGTTCCAAGCGACCGCGTTCGAGAAAATCGCACGAGGCACCAACTGCGGCAACAGCGAGCTCTTGGTCGGCTGTTGAAACGCTCGCGCCACGCCAATCAAGAACACGCATGCGAACATCGCCACGATCGGCACCTGGCGAAACGAAACGAAGGCCAGCCCGGCCGACGCGCATGCGCTCAGCGAGAGCGACGCGATCAGCACCTTGCGCCGATCGTGCCGATCGGCCACGTGCCCGGCCAGCAGCACCAGGGACAACATCGGCACGACCAGCACCAGGTCGACCAGGCCCACCATGAAGGGATCCTTGGTGCGGTGAAACACCTCCCACACGATGGTCGCCGTTTGCATTTGCGTCCCGAGAATCGAGACGACGTTGCCGATCCAGTAACGGCGAAAGTTGTCAAAGCGCACCGCCGCGTACGGATCGTGCAACGCGATCGCAGCAGATGCGGAAGGTGGTTGGGGCTCGGTGGGCTGCATCAAGTGTGAACGAACGGGTGCGCGGAAAGCCACGGGCAAGAGCCCGGCGACAACCGTCCCACGACTGGCTGCGAGCCCATATTATCGCAGCAGGCCCGCCCGAGTGAAGGGCACGGCCGCCAGAGCGTACCGCTCGACATCCGCCTGTAGTTGAATTGACGAGGATTCAGCCCGCTCGATCAGAAATCTGACGCCAAGCGAGGCCGCCCTATTTGTCGCCCGCCTCGTGCAGAAACCGCCGGGTTGCTTCCTGCGCCGGCTCACGAAACACTTGCTCCGAGGGGCCCGATTCGAGCACGCGCCCCTCCTCGAACACGTGTACCGTCTGCGCCGTACGCCGCGCCAGGCGCAGCGAATGGGTCACCACGATCATCGTTTGTTCGCTGGCGGCCAGGTCGGCGATCACGCGCTCCACCTCGCCGGCCATGCGCGGATCGAGTGCACTGGTCGGCTCGTCGAACAACAGCACTTCCGGCTTCATGGCCAAAGCCCGCGCAATCGCCACCCGCTGCTGCTGCCCGCCGGAGAGCGTGTCGGGCATCTGGTGCATTTTGTCCTCCAACCCGACACGCGCCAGCAGTTGCCGCGCTTCCGCTACGGCACGCTCGCGCGCATAGCCGAGCACGTGAATGGGCGCCTCCACCACGTTGTCGAGCGCCGAGCGATGCGGAAACAGGTTGAACTGCTGAAACACCATGCCCGTGCGGCGGCGAACGGACTGCACGCGCCGCTGCCGCTCGCCCGGCGCAAGATCGGCGCGCAGCGACACGCCGGCCACGTCGACCTGGCCAGCTTGAAAGTCCTCCAGCCCGTTCAAGCAGCGCAGGAACGTGGTCTTGCCTCCGCCCGAGGGCCCCAGCACCGCGCACACCTCGCCGCGTCGCACGCTCAGCGAAACGTCGCGCAGGATGACCGTCGCGCCGAACTGCTTCGACAGCCCCTGCACGCTTACGGCCACGTGGTTGCTCGCAGCGCTCATGGCGACAAACGCGGCCGCTGTGCCAGCCGCTGCTCCAAAACCGTGGTGAGCCGTGCCAAGGGAATGCTCATCATCAAGTACAGCGCCGCGGTCAGCGCCGCCAGTTCCAACGTCGCGCCGGTGTTGTTCTGCTGCACGCTGTACTGCTTGGTCAATTCCATCACCGTTATCACCGAACACACCGAGGTGTCCTTGAACATGGCGATGAAATCGTTGGTGACCGGTGGAATCACGATCCGCATCGCCTGCGGAATGATGACGCGGCGCAGCGCCATGCCGCGCGACATACCGAGCGACAGGGCCGCTTCCATCTGACCGCGTGGCACGGCCTGCAAGCCCGCGCGATAAATCTCCGCCTCGTACGCCGAGTAATTGATGGTCAGCCCCGCCACCGCCGCGTAGAAGGCCGGGATCGCGATGCCAACTTCCGGCAGCAGGTAGAACACCACGTAAAGCTGCAACAACAGCGGCGTGCCGCGCAACACTTCAATATAGGCCACCATCAGCCAGCGCAGCGGCGGCGGCCCGTACATCCGTCCCACCGCCACCAGCAGCCCCACCAACATCGCCAACGGCATCGAGACGTTGGCCAGCAGGATCGTCATGCCCGCCGCCTCGACCAGCAGCCAGCCGCGGCTGCGAATCACGGCCCAGCCGCGCAGTTCGGTGGCATGGATGCCGAGCGCGGCGTCCCCCTGACCACCCAGCGACGCCAATGCCGATTGCGAATCGTCCCAGATTCCATAGCGCTGGTAGAGCTTTTGCAATCGGCCATCGGCAATCAGCTTGTCGATCGCCGCGTCGAGGGCATCGCGCAGCGGCTCATCACCCGGTCGTACGAAGATCACG
>JBGSYQ010000545.1:0-2879 GCA_041750795.1 Pirellulales bacterium
CGCCGACCATGCCACGCATCTTTGGAACCCCGCGCCCGAATGGACGCTCGAGCGCACCATCGGCAACGCCGCTGACGCCGCTACGTTCGTCGACCGCGTGACGGCGCTGGCGTTCAACCGCGACGGCACGCGCCTGGCCACCGGCGGCGGCGAGCCCTCGCGCAGCGGCCAACTGAAAATCTTCAACGTGGCCGACGGCGCGCTGGCGCTCGAAATTCCCGACGCGCACAGCGACACGGTCTTTTCGCTGGCATTCTCGCCGGACGATCGGCACCTGGCTTCGTCCGCTGCCGATCGCTTCGTCAAGGTGTTCGATGCCGCCACCGGCAAGCACGTCAAGTCGTTCGAAGGCCACACCCACCACGTACTGGGCGTTGCCTGGCAATGGGACGGCAAGGTGCTGGCCAGTTGCGGCGCCGACAACGTGATTAAGATCTGGGATTTCATCACCGGCGACCAGCGCCGCACCATCGCCGGTTTCAACAAGGAGATCACCTCGCTCACGTTCGTCGCCATGACGCCGCGCGTGTTGGCCAGCTCCGGCGATCAGACCGTGCGGCTGGTGAACGTCGACAACGGCAAGATCGAGCGCAGCTACTCCGGCCCGACCGATTTCATGTACGCCACCGGCGTCAGCGCCGACGGCAAGCGCGTGATCTCCGGCGGGCAGGCCAGCACGCTCTTCGAGTGGCTCGTCGACGACGGCCAACTGCTGCGCACGCTCCCTGCCCCCCAGCCCGCCGAAACCCAAGCGCAAACCGCCCAAGCCACCGGCGGGTGACATTCGTGCCCTCGCCCCTGGTGGGAGAGGGGCACCGACGCGAAGCGTTGGTCCACGAGCCGGGTGAGGGGGCGGCAACACATGATCCGCTGCCTTCACGCGGGCATTCCCCTCACCCTGCTTGCTAACGCAAGCGGTCCCACTCCCGCACGGGGCGACGGACTCCGCCAATCACACTTCTCCCAGCAGCGTCAGCCGCAACAGGTTGAGCGCCGCCTTGCCCGCCCGCGGAATCCAGATCGAGGGATGCCCCAGCAGCGACGCCGCCTTGACCGTCACTTTGTCGGGTCCGGCCAGTGCAAAGTGGAACGGCACGTCGGCGTTGCTTGCGCCTGCTTCCGGAAACGGACCGATCACCAGCGCATAGTCGGCGTCGCTCTGCCGCCGCACGCTCGCGGCCAGCGCTTCGGCCACTTCGCGCGAAGTGGGGCCAAATTGCTCGAGCAAGTCCCGCGATGCGCCCAACGATTGCACCAGCATCGCCGGACTGTGCAGCACCTGTCCGCCCAGATAGTGGTGCCTGCCGCCGGCCGCCCGGCTGAGCCACTCGGCCACTGCCCCGGCGGTGCCCACTTCGACCGTCACCAGCGTGCGGCCCGTCTGCTCCAACAGCCGCACGACAGCGTCCTCCAGCTCGTCGTCCTCTTCGCCAAATACCAGCGAGCCCAGGCACTGGCAAATCGTAGCGGCCGTCGGCTCCATGAATATCCGGCACTCCTCCGGCGTGGCGCCCATCGCCGTAATCCGCAGCGTAATCGTGGCCGCGTGAACCGTGATGCCGACCGAAGGTTGCCGGCCGCGGCGAATCAAGTCGGGCAGCATCTGTTCCACGTGACTCTCGCCCGCGCCGAAACACTTGATCCGCCGATGACGAATCACCCGCGCCGCGCCCGTCAACGACGTGACCGCCGGCACGATCGTATGCGAAAACATTTCGAACATCTCGGCCGGCACGCCCGGCAAGGCAAACACGTGGCACGTGCCGCCGCCGCTGCGCGCGATCTGCGTCCAGATGCCCGGCGCGGTGCCGTTCTTGTTGGGGATGACGCGGCTCCCTTCGGGAAACAGGGCCTGCACGCGGTTCGACTCGGGCATATCGCGCTTGAAGCGTGCAAACAGGCCGGCGATATAGTCGAGCGACGCCTCATCGAGCACCAGCGGCACGCCGGCCACCGACGCCAGCGCCTCGCGCGTCAGGTCGTCGGCCGTGGGCCCCAAGCCGCCAGTGGCCACCACCACGTCGGCGCGATCGACCGCGGCGCGGAACACGGCCACGTTGGCAGCCAGGTCGTCGGCCACCGTGGTGTGATACATCACCTGCACGCCCAACTCTCCCAGCCGCTGGCTCAGCCACTGGCAGTTGGTGTCCAGCCGCTGGCCGCTGGTGAGTTCATCGCCAATCGAAATCACTTCGGCAATCATGTCGGGCATGGACCGCTCCCCAAGGAACAGAAAACGACTCGCAGGGTCGACCGAAAAATAACTTCTCCGCATCTCCCCTCGCCCCTTGTGGGAGAGGGTAGGGTGAGGGGTTCGAGAATCAGGACGTTGTTCATCGGTCAAGCCGCACCATTGTGCCATGCGGCGACCAGCGGGCCAATTGGCTGCCGGACGCGTCTGCCAACAAATGCCGCATCGCGGGCCGTTGGCCCACGTGCCAACTGCGGCGCCTCTTGACAGGGACTGCTATACTTTCCTCACCAAGGGGACCCAACCATGACACGCGTCGAACTGCCCGTCGAGGGCATGACCTGCAACAACTGCGTCCGCCACGTAACCGAGGCGCTCGAAGCGGTCAGGGGCGTCAAGCGCGCCCAGGTCAGCCTCGAGCAGAAGCGTGCCGTCGTCGAAGTGGACGATGGTGCGGCCGGGCGCGAGCAACTGGCCGCCGCCGTCGAAAAGGCCGGCTATCGCGTACCCGAGCCGGTGCAAATCGCCACGTCGCCCGCCAACACCTCGCACGCTGGTCACCCTCAAGGCAGCCTCCATCACGATGCGCAGCATGCCGCCGATGCGGCGTCGCCCGCACGTCACGCGGCGCACGACGAAACCTTGCTGCTGGACATCGAGGGCATGACCTGCGCCAGTTGCAGATCGG
>JBGSYQ010000546.1:0-12492 GCA_041750795.1 Pirellulales bacterium
CCTCGTCGAGGTCTACGATCGCGGCCTGCGCGCCCACGGGCGCCACGCCGCGCAACTGCTGCTCACGGCCCACGATCTCGACAGCCGCACCGGCTATCTCAACGTGCGCAACACCATTCACGCGCTGTTCGAGTACGGCGCCGTCCCCATCATCAACGAAAACGACACCGTCAGCGTTGACGAGCTGAAATCCACCTTCGGCGACAACGATCGCCTGGCCGCCATGGTCACCAACCTGTTACGGGCGCCGCTGCTGGTGCTGCTATCCGACGTCGACGGCCTGTACGATGGCGACCCGAGCGACGCCGACGCAAAGCTGATCCCCACGGTCGCAAGGCTCGACGCCTCGATCCTCAACCTGGTGCGCGACAAGACCACCGGACTGAGCAAAGGGGGCATGGCCAGCAAGCTGGAAGCGGCGCGCATCACGACCGCCGCCGGCGAAAACGTCGTGATCGCCAACGGCCGCACGCCCGGCAACCTGGCGCGCATCCTGGCCGGCGAAACCGTCGGCACGCTGTTCCTGGCCCAAGGACAAACGCTCCGGTCCTACAAGCGCTGGCTCGGCCTCACCGTCCGCCCGCGCGGCACCGTCGTGATCGACGCCGGAGCGCGCGAGGCCGTGGAACGAAAGGGCAAAAGCCTGCTAGCCATCGGCGTAGTGGAAGTTCGTGGCGAGTTTCACAAGGGCGACGTCGTTTCGCTGGTCGACGCCGGCGGCCAGGAGTTCGCCCGCGGCCTGACGAACTACTCGTCCGACGACCTGGCGAAAATAAAAGGCCAACGAACGGAAAATATTGCCCCCCTTCTGGGCCATTGCCCATATGATGAAGTCATCCACCGCGACAACATGGCCAAAACCCGCGAGTAGCGGTGGGCGTTGAACTTCATCTCTTCGCAACCAGGGCTCGCGCGATCGGGCTGTGAACAATTCCCGGCGCACCATATCGCTTGCAGCTTAGCCGAGTGAGCAGATGGCAAAACCCACCTCCTTTCTTCGACGCCTCGCATCTCCGACTGTCATTGGCACGACGAGGATGTCTACATGAGTACTGACGCACGCCAAGAACAAGAAAGCCGCTACATTGGCAGAGTACTTGTCGGAACGCTTGTCGGAGCGAGCGTGCTCGCTATCTATTTCGGCGTTACGGGCGGGACTCTCGGACCTGCGCGCAAACACGCTTGCACGAACAATCTCAAGCAATTCGGCATCGCGCTGCAGAACTACATCGACGCCCACCACGCGATCCCGCCCGCCTATATCGTCGATGACGAGGGTCGCAAAACTCACAGTTGGCGGGCCGTGCTCTTGCCGTACTTCGAGGACGAAGGCCTCCGCGGTCTCTACAACGCTAAAGAACCCTGGGATCGTCAGCATCCACAAGTCATAGCAACCCTAATTCCAGTGTTCCGCTGCGAACACAGCGACCGGCAGGGCATGCCCGTTCCCAACGCAAACTACGTCGCGGTGGTCGGGCCCGATACGGCGTGGCCGGGCGGCGAGGCCTTGGACATCGACAAGATCACCGACGGGCTTTCCAACACCATCGCCGTCGTCGAGATCGCCTCACCCGGCGTTCCTTGGGCCGATCCGCGTGACCTCACGTTCGAGGAAGCCGCCCGAGGTATCAACCAGGTCGAAGGCCCCAACGGCATCTCCGGGCCTCACGCAGGCGGCGTCAACGTCCTGTTCCTCGACGGCCGAGTCGAGTTCCTCCCCAACGACACGCCGCCAGAAAGGCTGCGAGCCCTGCTAACCGCCAACGGCGGAGAGAAAATCGAGCGGTCGCCATGAATCAAAAGTCCGACGTCAAGTTCAATGGGCAACTATACGCGGCCGTCGGCGGCGTTGGGATCGTGATACTTTTTCTCTACGCTACGCTGTCCTCGCTAAATACGCGCGGCCACCTTGAGGTCCATCGGCGTTCCGCCTGCGTCAACAATCTCAAGCAGATCGGCATCGCGCTCTACAACTACCACGGCTCACACAAGGTCTTTCCGCCGGCTTACATCGCCGATGCCCAAGGCAAGCCGATGCACAGTTGGCGCGTAGTGCTCTTGCCATACTTCGAGGATGATTCGACTCGCCAACTTGCCGAGCAATACAACTTCGATGAACCGTGGAACAGTCCGCATAACCGCGCGCTGGCCGGCGCAATGCCCGCCGTCTATCGCTGCCCCAGCGACGAGTCAAACACCACGCAAGCCAACTACGCCGCCGTGGTTGGTCCCCAGACCGGTTGGCCGGGCACGCATGGCATCAATGCGCGAGACGTCGCCGACGGCACCTCCAACACCATCGCCGTCGTCGAAGTCGCCAACGCCGGCATCCACTGGATGGAGCCGCGCGATCTCACCTTCGAACAGGCCGCCCAGGGCATCAATCCACGCGGCGCAACCGCGTGCATTTCCAGCAATCACACCGACGGCGCCAACGTCCTGTTGTTCGACGCATCCGTCCATTACCTGCAAAACGACATCCCGCCCGACCTCCTCCGCGCCCTGCTAACCGCCAACGGCGGCGAACCAGCCGAGCCCCCGACGAACTAGCCCCCTCGTCACGTCAACGCCACAACTCCGCAGGCCAAAGCCCGCCCTCCAACAACCCCCCGTCGCCCACGCGCCGAACAACAGCCGCCACCAGCGCCTTGATTGCCACCTCCTCCAAAATCCGAAATCGGGTGCTGTCTTAATAGTGTGTTGGTCGCGAGGCGATCATTTGCTGCGGGTCGCCCATTCTGGCGGATCTGTGTACCAAGTGATTCCGTTGCGTTCGAACGGTAGGTTGCGTTGTGCCTTGTCGAATTCGTGAATCGACGTAACACGACCAATTGACGCTTCCGGGAATAGGGTTCTGGATCGCTCGAAATCGGATTGCGGATCATTCGGCCCCAATAGGACCGACACGGCTCTGCAGTCACCGAACGGACGCAATGGCCATGGCGGGCCTGAGAGATATGCAACTGGATGGGTTGAGCCGAATTCTTTACGCTGACGAATCCACTCATTGTCGTGCCTGACGAATGCAATGAATCCGACCTGCAGGGCAATGATGACAAGCACCGTGGCGAGCGGCCAATATCGACTCCAGTAACGTTTCCACCGCGGCCTTGAGTCGTCTGGCAGATCGATCGCGGCCCACCGGTTCTGTTCTACGCGTGGGCCGTCAGTTCCGTCAGCAGTTCTTCCAGGGTCCATACGTGGTCCGTCAGCCCGTGGGCAACGGCAGGCGTGGTCTTGAGTGTGCTGTGGACCGTCACGAAGTTGTAGGCAATGAAGGTCATCGCCAACGCGGCTTCGTGATTATACCACGTCTTGCTGTGGGCGTTAGTCAGGCGCGTCATGCGACGGCAGCGCATCCGCCAAGTCAGATTCGAGCGCTCGACCATCGACGTGCTGACGTGCTTGGGATCGGGGTTGCCAGCAACGACCCGGCGGCGTGTACTCTTTATCGTGGACGGGCTGTAGGTCCGCTGGTCTTGGCTGCTGGGCTTGGAGAATATCTTGATTAGCTGAGCGAACGCGGCCCGGCGATTGAAGCCCTCGACCATCGCGTGAGCGTAGTGCGTCCAGCCATCGGTTGTGACTTGGCATTCTCCCTCGACCGTCCGCGCCAGCTTTTCGCAGAACCAGTAGGTGTCCTGTTCGCAGCGCTTGCCGACGTGCCACGTAATCAGCAGCTTGCTATCAGGGTCCAATGCGGTGAAGCAATAGCCGCCATCGGATTGTCGTGCCTTTTCTACGTGCGCGACGATAGAGCGCCGAATCCAAAAGAGTCGGCAGCGTTCTTTTTGACGCTCGGATTGGCTGCTGCATGGTTCGCTTGGGTAGCTTGGAATCTTTTCGGTCGTCGTCTTTGAACCGGCCTGCAGGCGATTTTAAGACACTATCGTCGATCATGCAGCGACGAAAGAACCCGTAGACCCTGCTAGAATGCCGGTATGATCTACGACGGTGATCCACCGAAGTGGCTGCTTGCGGCGTTATTTGCCTTTGCCTGTGTGGTGGTTGTCGCGTTTGTCGCGTCACTGATCTCCTAGCTACAATGCCGGAATGAGCGAAGGTCAGACAACCGCCGCCTGGATTGCCTTTGTCACGATCGGCTCAGGCGCGCTAAGCGCTCTCATTGACTGCCTGTTGTGTCCAACGATGAATTGGCTATGCCTAGCTCCAGTCATGGAAGCTGATCCCCAGCGGTCATTTGTCATGGGCTCGCTGGTCAATGGCGCCGGCATCGGCTCGCTCATTACTAGGACCTGGTGCCGCAGGCGACAACCCCTAGGCAGAACGCCCAATGACTCCCGCCCCTAAGCGCCGCTGGCTACGCTTCTCGTTGCGAACGCTGTTCGCGGTCGTTACGGCGCTCGCACTAGTGTTGCCTCTGGTCGCCACGGGTTACCGGAAGTGGCTGGCAATGTCGCCCGGTGAACCGTGGCCGTGCTTTGTCTCAGAAGCAGAATTCGAGCAAATGATCCTCGCGTCCGAAGGCCCAGCAGCAAACTGATGCTGGTTCCCGTTCGACCAACACACTGTTAAGACAGTACCGAGAATCCAAAATCCCCCCGATCCCCTACCCGCTCAACCCCTGCCCCTCTCCACTCCCCCCTCCCCCTGCTATACTGACGGGTTCTATGCAACGCGAACCCTCGACACCCTCTCCGCCGACGATGACTGACGCTCCTCCGCTGGGTCCTTTGCCTGGCACGTCCTTCCCCTGCTACGTCTTCGATTCTCACGAGCATCTGGCTCGCCACGTGGCCGCTCTCATCGCGCAAGTCGTTCGTGAACGGGCCGCCCAGGGCCAGAAGGCCGTGCTCGGCCTGCCCACCGGCAGCACGCCCGTGGGCGTCTATCGCGAGCTGATCCGCCTGCACCGCGACGATGGCCTCGACTTCTCCAACGTCGTCACCTTCAACCTCGACGAGTACCTGGGTCTCGGCGCCGACCGCCTGCAAAGCTATCGCCGCTGGATGCACGAGCACCTGTTCAAGGACGTCAACGTCCCGCCCGAAAACATTCACATTCCCGACGGCCTGACCCCGCCCGAGGCGCTCGACGAGCACTGCCGCCAGTACGAAGCGGCCATCCGCGCCGCCGGCGGCATCGACCTGCAACTGCTGGGCATCGGCCGCAACGGCCACATCGGCTTCAACGAGCCGTTCAGCGCCCCCGACAGCCGCACCCGCGTCTGCACGCTCGACCCGGTCACGCGGCGCGACGCCGCCAGCGACTTCTTCAGCGAAGAGAGCGTCCCCACCCAAGCCATCACCATGGGCCTGGGCACGATCTTCGACGCACGCAAGATCGTGCTGATCGCGCTGGGCGAGCACAAATCGCGCATCATTCTCGAAGCGGCCGAAGGCCCCGCCACGCCGCGCGTGCCCGCCTGCTACTTGCGAGAGCACGCCGGCGCCACGCTCTTGCTCGATTCGGCCGCCGCCAGCAAGCTCACCGCCGTGGTCACGCCCTGGCTGCTGGGCAAAATCGAATGGACCGACCCGCTCATCAAGCGCGCCCTGCTCTGGCTGAGCGAAAAGAGCGGCAAGGCCCTGCTCAAGCTCGACGACGACGACTTTCGCCAGCACAACCTGCACCAACTGCTGCGCCATCACGGGCCGGCCCAGCGCATCGCCCATCACGTCTTCCGCTGGATGATGGACACCATCGAGTATCATCCGGCCGGCCGCGACCCCCGGCGCGTCATCTGCTTCAGCCCCCATCCCGACGACGACGTGATCAGCATGGGCGGCACGCTCATCCGCCTGGTCGAGGACGGCCACGAAGTCCACGTGGCCTACATGACCAGCGGCAACATCGCCGTGTTCGATCACGACGCCCGGCAAGTGGCCGACCTGGTCACCGAGTTCAACCGGCTGTTCGGCATCGACTCGGCCAGATCGCGCGAGCTGGAAGAGCGCGTCGCGCAAGCGCTGCAGAGCAAAGGCCCCGGCGACAGCGACAGCCCGGAAGTGCTGGCCATCAAGTCGCTCATCCGCTGGAGCGAGGCCAAGGCCGGCGCCATCGTGGCCGGCTGCCGCGAAGAAAACCTGCACTTTCTCGATCTGCCCTTCTATCGCACCGGCACGATCGCCAAAAAACCGCTCTCCGACGACGACGCCCACATCGTGCGCGAGCTGATCGACCGCGTGCAGCCGGCGCAGATCTACGTGGCCGGCGACCTGTCGGATCCGCACGGCACGCACCGCGTCTGCGCCCAGGCCATCTTCCGCGCGTTGGAACCGATCGAGCGCGACGGCCGCCAGCGCCCCGAGGTCATGCTCTATCGCGGCGCCTGGCAGGAATGGGCGCCGCACGAAATCGACGTCGCCGTCCCCTTGAGCCCCCGCGACCTGCAAGTCAAACGCGCCGCCATCTTCCGCCACGAGTCGCAAAAAGACTCGGCCCTGTTCCCCGGCCCCGACGACCCGCGCGAATTCTGGCAGCGCGCCGAAGACCGCAATCGCAACACGGCCGCCGTCTACAACCAGATCGGCCTGCCCGAATACTACGCCCTCGAAGGCTTCGTCCGCTGGAACGGCCAGCCGCTGTGAACAGGCTGGAGGGAACAGGCGGGAGGCTGGAGGCTGCAGGCGGGAGGAAGAAAACGAGGATCGCTCGCGCCAGCACGATGGCCAAGCCGCAAGACAGACAACACTAGCCCGAAGCGCCAGCGAGGGAAATCCACGGCAAACCCAACCAACTCATGGACGCTAGCGCTTCGGGCTGCTGTATTTCGCGCCCCTTCGTCCTCCAGCCTCCAGCCTACCGCCTATAGCCTACCGCCTACCGCCTACCGCCTACAGCCTCACCGAATCCTCACCACGTGCGGCATCAGCGTAATCGCCGGCTCGGTGAACAACTTGCGCAGCGTGGCGGTCATGCGGGCGGCTTCCACCAGCTCGGGCGCAAGGGCGCGCACCTCGGCCTCGATGCTCGAATCGCCAAACAATTGCTCGAAGATGCTCTTCGGCTTGGGCAGCACTTGAACGTCGATCTTCTGGTCCGACGCCACGCCCGCCAGCGACTTCACTTCCGCCACGGCGTCGTCCAGCGTGCCCAGTTTGTCGGCCAGCCCGTTGGCCACCGCCATCCGCCCGCTGTACAACCGCCCGCCCGCCAGCGATTCCAGCTTTTCGACGTCCATCTGCCGTCCTTCGGCCGCCTTGCTGGTGAACTGCGTGTAGATGTCCAGCATCAGCGACTTGATCACTTCGCGCTGGCTGTCGGTAAAGCCCTCGGTCAAGGAGTACGCGCCGGCGTTCTTGCCGCGCGAGATGGTTTCGGTGCTGACGCCGATCTTGTCGAACAGCCCGCCCAAAGCCAGCTTGCCGCCGACCACGCCGATCGATCCGGTCAGCGTGCCCGGCTCGACGAAGATCTTCTTCGCCCCCATCGACACGTAATACCCGCCGCTGGCCGCCACGTCCCCCATGCTCGCCACGATCGGCTTCTCACAAGTCACCACCTCGCGCCAGATCAGGTCGCTGGCCAGCGCCGAGCCGCCAGGGCTATCCACCCGCAGCACGATCCCCTTGACCTTCGTGTCGTTCTTGGCTTGCTGCAGGGCGCGCACGATCGTGTCGGAGCCGACCGTCGAGCCGCCGAACAGGCTCATCGAGCTTTCGCCGGTCATGATGGGCCCCACGATATAGACGACCGCCACCTTGTCGTTCTTGCTCGAGGTCTTGCTGGAGTCGCCCCCCATCAGCATTTCCATGAACTTCATCATGCCCCCCATGCCCCCCAACGCCAGCGCGTCCTGCTTTTTGCCGTAGCTCTTTTTCCACGCGATCTCGTCGGCGCCCAGCGCCTTGGTCAGCTCCGCGTTCCATTGCGCTTCGTAGGCGATGCGATCGATCAACTTCGCCTCGCGCGCCGCCGCGGCCGTGAACAGCCCCTGGTCGATCAGCTTCTTCACGGACTCCACGTCGAGCTGCCGATCTTCGGCGATCGTCGCGGCCAGATACTCGTAGTAGTCGTCGATCACCGCTTCGTACTGCTGGCGAAACTCCGGGCTCATGCTGGTCCGCGTGAACGGCTCGCTGGCCCCCTTGAAGTCGCCGATCTGGATGAAGTCGGCCGCGATGCCCAGCTTGTCGAACAACCCCTTGAAGAAAATCACCTGCGCCTCCACGCCGGGAATCGTCAGCGAACCCGACTCCGGCATGATGATCTCGTCGCACGCCGAGGCCACCAGGTAGTCGCGCAGGCTGTCGATCGAGTGAACGTCGGCATAGACCTTCTTGCCGCTCGAGCGCACCCGCGCGATGGCCGACCGCACTTCGCCGGCCTTGGCCAGCCCGATCTGCGGCGAGCGCAGCCGCAGCACCACCCCAGACAGCTTGTCGTCCTTGGCCGCCGCGTCCAGCCGCTCGATCAGCTCGCGCAGCATGGGCCGCGTCTCGCCGAAGAGCATCAGCGACGCCTCCTCCGGATAGTCGTTCTTGACCACGATCGTGGCCAGCGACACTTTCTTGACCGCCGCCTTGGCTTCCTCATCCGCCCGAGCATCCACGGCCCCCAACGGAACCAACGTCAGGCAAACGAGACTCGCAGCTAGCAGGATTCGCGCGCAACGCATGGGAAACCTCGTGGGGTAAGGAATAGGCGGTAGGCAGTAGGCTGAAGGCCGTAGGAGGCCGAGAAAAGCCCCCCAGCGGCGCACGAGCCGACGCTGTCTGGTTGCATCAACGCCAGTATTCTCCGTCCAGCGCGCACCAACCGTCAAGCAAAGTCCCAGTTGCGCCCCGGTCGAGCCCGCGGACATCGCGCAGTGACAAGGTCAACTTTCCCCCCGCGCCCTTCCCCCCGCGTGCTTCCCCCCGCGTCCTTCCCCCCGTCCTCTTCCTCCCGCCTCCAGCCTCCAGCCTCCAGCCTCTTCCCCCAGCCTCCCCTTGCTCAATGTACAGGCGTATATTACGATAGCAGCAGGCTCGCAGGGATGCGTTGACAAAACAGCGACGCTGGTCGTTGCTTTGTGAGCCGTGCGAAGTTGAAAAATGCCAGGAGGGTCGTTTTCAACAGGCTGCTCGACCCCACGTGCCATCCGAAAAGGAAGCTGCGACATGTCGCAAATGGATCAACTGACCGATCGCCAGAAGGAAGTTTACGAGTTCGTGCGCGACAAGATCCGCAACCGCGGCTATGGTCCCACGGTCCGCGAGATCGGCGACGAGTTCGGCATCAGCTCGCCCAACGGCGTGGTGTGCCATCTGAAGGCTCTGGAAAAGAAGGGCCTCATCACCCGCGAGCCCCACATGTCGCGCGCCATCCAGCTTTCGGCCGAGCCGATCGAAGAACGCGGCATGCCGCTGGCCGGCCGCATCGCCGCCGGCGTGATGCACGAGGCCATCGAGACCGACGAGCGCCTCGATCTCGACGCCCTGTTCCAGCCCAAGCACAAAAGCCAGTTCGCGCTGAAGGTCAGCGGCGAGTCGATGATCGACGCCCAGATCGCCGATGGCGATTACGTGATCGTCCGCAAGCAGCGCACCGCACGCGACGGGCAGATCGCCGTCGTGCAGTCCGACGAAGGCGAAGCCACCCTCAAGCGCTTCTACCTGGAAAAGAACCGCATCCGCCTCGAACCGGCCAACCCCACCATGAAACCCATCTACGTCAAGCACGCCAAAGTCCTCGGCGTCGTCGTCGGCGTCGTCCGCAAAGTCGATTGACACACAGTTCCTCTCCCTCGATGGGCGAGGAAGGCTTGCGCAGCAAGCCAGGTGAGGGTGCGATCGCGCCAACGGCCGTTGCATCGTCCCCAGCGCCGGTTCACGCACCCGCTCCACACCCTGCTCGCCCTTGCGAGCGAATCTCTTCCAGCCCTTAGCCGTCCCCAAGCCGCACCGCGCCAACTCCACGCAACTCACACCTAAGGGCCAAAGGCCCAACCCATACCAGCCCAGGGCAACGCCGGCAACGCCCTGGGAACCGATGCCCCCCGCGATTTTCCCCGAGCCCCAACGGGGCGACCGAATTGAAAAACGGGGACGGGAAGGTTTTCCAACCCCGGCCCCAACGTCGACACCATACCAATCACCCCTAAACCCAATCACACTAGCCCGAAGCGCCAGCGAGGGAGACACAACGCTCCGCCGCTGCTACTCGCCGGCGCGTTGCATTGAAAAGCATTTGGTGACGCTCCCTCGCTCGCGCTTCGGGCTAGTGTTTCCTCCAAAATCCAAAATCGGGTGCTGTTTTAATAGTGTGTTGGTCGCCGAGCGGACCTGTGTGTAAATAGCTCGCGTGCCCACTTCCTTCGGACGGAAACACATTGAACGATCGAGCGAGCTTGCGCTAAGGAAACGGTCATTAGCGCTAGGGACACAACCGTGAGTGGCCACCACTTAACGATGCCAACAAATATTGCTGCGATGGAAAGCCCGATCATTGCCCCCTCCCAAGCAAGTAACTTGGCTATTTGGCGCTCATGCCTCGACCAGCGGCGCTTAGGGGCGGGGGTCATGGTGATTTCCGTGGCCCGGCTCGACTTCGCTCCTGCATTTCGCGGTGTCCCTTTCGACACGCACGGCAGCGAATAGCCCGTGCCTGGATCGGGCCTTTTGCAACCTCGTAATACCATTGCTGCTGCTTGGCAGTCCAAACTTCCTGCACACCGCAGTCGACGCAGGTGAAGGGCAGATCGACGTAAAAAAGCGGCGGCGAATATGAGTTGTGGCTCGCATGCTTTGTAAGGTCTGCCGGGATAGCGCCCTCTGGGATGACGATTCCATTGGCGATTCGGCCGTCTTTGGCCAAACGACGGAGTTTCCGACGGCGTTTCGTTGCCGCGAGTACTTCGCGCTTTCGCTTGTTGCTCATACCGACATTCTAGCATGGGCGGCTAGGGGCGGGGGTCATGTCTAAACCTCTCAATCATGGCGATAACCAAGAACGTGGACGCAGTTCCGACAACGCCATATGCAAAAATCCTGACAGTCTGAGGTGGACTGTCGGCATTGCTCACTAGCCAATCCATCGCCGCACCCACCACGCCTGCGAGCAAGGCGTAGGCGACAATGTTCGTAGTCGAAAGCTTCGGTCGAACGCTCATAGCTTCATTCTAGCAGGGGGCGGGACTACGATTCCTCAAAAAGACATTTGGACAAAAACGATGATTCGTCCCTGTGCCAGTTTACGCAGATGCCCATCCTCAGCGACGAGCTTTGTCGCTTTGTCGGCGATTACGCAGGCGACAATCGAAATGTCTGCGATGACGACCTGCCGCTGAACGCTAAACTCTTCTCGAATGCTATCTAGCAACTCCTTGTCACGTCGAAGCTCTGCCGCGATTGCAGCCGCGTGGATACTGAACGGCGCAAGAAAAAAATGCCTCTTCAAGAATCTTGACGCTGCTGCTCATTGCCTCACGGTCGAAGCCAACCAAGTATTCCGACACAACTTGAGCCGGAAGCCAAAATCCAAAACTGGATACTGGGTGGTTAGTGTGTTGGTCGGCAAGCGGTCAGTTACCGGTGACATCAATCAACTGGAACGCCGAGAAATACTTCGGCTTCCGGGTAAATGCCTCTAACGTAAGCCAAGTCTTCATCCATCCCACTAGGAATCCAAACCCAAAGCGCCGGCTCGGCACCGAGAAGTTTCCACGACCAGGGAATGTCTTTTTTCACTACGCGACGCGATCGACTCTCATGCTGAAAGACGACGCCGCCACCACCTTCGCTGGCGGCAATAGCAATTCTGGATCGCTCTCGCACCGTGTAAAGGTTCCATCCCAACCAGCATGCGACTACAGTCACCACGACAAACAGCGTCCGCAGCGAAAAAGATAGCCAGCGGCGCTTAGGGGCGGCGGTCATGGAGTTCCCGAATCAGAAGCCAGCCCAAAAACGTAAGCAGTGCCGCAGCAGCGACCCAGGCACCCCACCATGTGCGACGTTTACCATGTCGCCATGTCAACGACAGCCCTGCAACTGCCGCAAAAGCAGCGAGTGCAAGGCGTGCAGGTTCGGTTACTCGGTCGGCAGTCATCAAGCCTACCGCAAGGCCGCTAAGCAGCAGCCCCCACGATTCTCTATTCGGTGTTTGCGATTCGCGTTCGTCGCTCATTCCGGCATTGTAGCTGGGGTGGGACTACGATTCCTCAAAAAGACATTTGGACAAAGGTTGAACGATGATTCGTCCCTGTGCCAGTTTACGCATATGCCCATCCTCCTCGACGAGCTCTATCGCTTTGTCGGCGATTGCGCTGGCGACAATCGAAATGTCTGCGATCACGACCTGCAGCTGAATGCCAATCCTCGAAAATCCAAAATTACCCCCTCCCCCTCTCCCTCGGGGTGGCTGACTTTCGCTTGGTGATGGGCCGCAAATCTGTATACTGCACTTAGTCCTACCGGACATGGGTGGCTACTGACGCAGTCGGCTTACGAGGTGAAGAGAGAAGCTTTTCGGACCACTTGTTCCAGAAAGCCTATCAAGTCGAGCAGAATCGGTCGGAGCAAGGGGCAAGGCCACGGCCTTCGCCAG
>JBGSYQ010000547.1:0-29470 GCA_041750795.1 Pirellulales bacterium
CGGCCGCATCGCCGGGCGCGACCGCGACAATACACTCCAGCCGGGCATAGCCGGCGCGTCCGGTCGGATGCGGATAGCGCACGGCCAGCATGGTGATGCGTCGCTCGGGCGGTTGGTCGGCGCCTCCCAGCCGGGCTTTGGCCCAAGCCAGTCCGCCGCCGCGCGCTGGTGCGTTCTGCTCGATGCGGTAAGTGATCGAGGCGCTCTGATAGTCGCCTTGCGCGCCGAACAATTGCGACTGCGACGTTTTCATGCCGGTGCAGCCGGCGATGCTAGCAGCGAGCAGGCCCCAAGCGATCGCCGCGGCGGCGCCCGGCCGCAGGTTGTCGGATCGGTTCATCAGCCCTTCCCCCCGTGCGCGGCAACTGGCGCAGGCGCCCGATCGAACGACCGCACACCGCGCGACGGCCCCGCACAATCGATATCGGCCGCACGACCGGCAGGGCTTGAGCGAAGCCCGCCCCATGCGCTTGCGGCAAAGTCGCCGCAACTTGCGGCTTCGGGGGCAACGGCGTCGAAAAACCGCAGTGGCGGGGCACTACTGGAGAATCTGGGAAAACCCATCCGCTTGTACGGATTGTAGCGCGGGGCGGGCACTTTTTGCAGAGTGCCGGTTTCTCCGTCGATGACTGTTGTGCGGGCGATAGGCGTTATCGCAATTAGGTGGAAAGTTCCAGGCCCGTTGAAGACCTCGGCGGGCTGCAACGTCGCACGGATGCAATGACAAGATCGCGACGCAAGTCGCTGGTTTGCGCTTCCGTGCAGAGCTTGGTTCCGCACTTGGCGAGGTTGAAGGATGCCACGATGGCATTCTTCAACGGGCAGTTAGGTTTCTTGGGGGGAGAACAGTCATGATCACGGGGAAGAAAACACAGCTCGCCTGGATGGTGGTGGCGCTGGCACTGGTTGCCATGCCTGCGCTGGCCGGCGAGTACGACAAAGGAGTCGAGCAAGCGAGTTATCGCACGCCTCGACGAGGAGTCCTTACCAGTTCGCCGCGGCGGGTGGCCGTGTGGCACGGCAACACGCCCACGTTGGCGTCCGCCCACTATCAGGACGACGATCCGGCCGACATGCCGCCGTCGCCGCGCGGCTCGCGCAGCGCAGCGGCCTGGAACGAAAGCGAGCCCGAGACGCGGACGTTTCTGGATGAATCGGCCGGGGGTTGCAGCGATGGTTGCGGCGCCTTTTGCGGCGACAGTTGCGGCGGTTTCTGCGGCGACATCTGCGGCGACTTTTGTTGCGACGATCCGTGTGGCCTGCCCTGGTGGGCGCATCGCTCGTACATTTTCGGCCAGTACGTCTATCTGCAGCCCACCGGCATCGACATTGCGCACGCCATCCAGCAAAACGGCGTCGGCGGCGCAGGCACTACACCCGAAGGACGCGTCGGTGTCGTGGATCAGGCCTACACGTCGGCCTACGCTGTCGGCTTTGGTGTCGCGTTGAGCCCTTGCGCCAGCGTCGACGTCAGCTACATGGACTTTTATAGCCACAACACCGACACGCTGAACGCTCCGAACGTTTCGGGCGGCACGGTCGGATCGCTGGTGCTCCATCCGGAATCGATCCACGAAGGCTCGACCAGTTCGCAGGTGCAGGCCTTTAACGACATCGATTTCCGCGTGGTGGACCTGATGTATCGCCGGTTGTTGACGGCGGGCCCGCGCTTTGCCTTGAACTATGCCGTCGGTGCGCGGTACGGACAGTTGACGCAGGAGTTCGGGCAGATCGGCAACTTCGCGCCGCCGACCGGCACGGTCAACACCACTACCGACATCAACTTCAACGGCGGCGGACTACGCTTCGGACTCGACGGCATGCAGCGCCTGGGCTGCACCGGCTTCGGTGTCTATGGCAAGAGTTTTCTGAGCCTGGTGTTCGGCCGGTTCAACTCGAATTATTTGCAGTTCAACGAGACGACCGAGTCGGTCGAGGCCGCGTCGAACTGGATCGACCAGCGCGTGGTGCCGATCCTGGACTATGAAATCGGCGTGAACTGGACCAGTCGCAACGGCCACTGGCGGTTCTCGTCTGGCTACTACACGGCCTTCTGGTTCAACATCATCAGCACGCCTCAGTATGTGC
This sequence comes from Pirellulales bacterium, assembly GCA_041750795.1. Taxonomy (GTDB): domain Bacteria; phylum Planctomycetota; class Planctomycetia; order Pirellulales; family PALSA-1355; genus JTS-RE94. The sequence continues at coordinate 2,089 of JBGSYQ010000547.1, forward strand.
AGGCCGTGCAGAACGCCAACTTCGTCGATCTGGGCGAGACCGTCGCTTTTGACGGTTTTGTCTCCCGCCTCGAGTTCCGCTTCTAATCTCGGCGCGTGTCGCCGCTGAAATCTCTCCCACCCCGCCGCCAGGGCTGGTTCCCCGCCAGCCCTGGCTTTCTTCGTGGGTAGCCCCCAAAATCGGCCGGCCGATCCGGCCGCACGCCGCCGCGATTCGATACGGGCGGTGGCGGCCCATTTCGGGACACGGCGACTTTTCCTGGGGCCGAAAAACGGCCATCCCAGAGTCGCCACTTATTCCATATTAACCCATATCAGGGCGAATTCATTTGACATGAAACTCATGTTGGAATACCGTGTCTACCTAGTTCCGCTATTTTATAGCCAGTCGTGGAGGCCTCCGCGCAATGAGATGGCCCCGCGTCTGGACTCGGCAGGCGTGTCAAGAATGGCGCCTGCGGCTGCCACGGTCGGCTGGCTGTTAAGACAATGGCCCGCTCGACATACGCGATATCTTCGGAGACGGCACCTTGAGATTTCCCTTCCATCGCCGCCCCACGTCCCGCAGTCAAGCGCCAACAGGCCGTCGTGGCTGGCGCGGCTCGGCGGGTTATGAAAGCCGCCGTCGGTCCGGCCTTCGGCTGGAGCCCTTGGAGCAGCGGCTGGCCTTGTCGGTTTCGCCGACGCTCTCAGGCGCCGCGCCCAACTTCGTGGTCACGTTTGTCGACGACGGCACGGGCCTGCTCGACAACACATTGCGGCTGCAAGTGAACGCCGGCACCAACGAGCTGGAATGGGCCGTCAACGACGGCGCGTTCTCGAACGATCTCGATCCGGCCGGCGGCACGCAAAGCGCCACCTTCGCCGACATCACCGAGATCGTCGTGCAACTCGGCGCCGGCAACGACGCACTGAGTTGGAATTTGCAAACGTTCGCCTACGACGCCACGATTTCGCCCGATAGCGGCAACCCGCTGAACACCAACATCGAACTGGAAGACACCGGCAGCGGCAACACGGTCAACCTGATCGCCAACGGGACCGAACTGTTCCTGTTCCAAGGCGCGGGCGACAACGACGAGCTCATCGTCGATCCAGGAGCCGGCGACCACCAATTGCGAATTGACGGCTACGACGGATTTCGCGATCGAGTCGTCTCCGATTCGATTCCGGAGATTCGCTTCGACAGTCTCAACACATTTACGATCGATCCGATTTCGGTAGGCACCGACGTTGTCACGTTCGCAACACTGAATCTGATCGGCGCTCTGACCTACCAAACGAACCTCGGCGCCTTTGACACGCTGGTTATCGAGGGCGCGGACGGGAGCACCGATCTGTTCTCGATCGAAAACGTCGCCGGGCAAACGGTCGTGACCCACAACGGTGCTCCGAGAACCGTGACCAATATCTCCACCGATTTGGGTGTGCTGCGAATCAATGGCCTGGGCGGCGACGACAGGGTTACCGTCGACGTCGACGCTACAGGTCTGATCGCCACGCCAATTTTCTTCGATGGCGGTACCGGTAACGACCTGCTGACCGTCTCGGGCACTCCCATCGTCGCTATTGATGAGTCCATTTACACAGCTGGCCCTGCACTGGGCTCGGGCCAACTTCGCTACGAAGACGCCGCGAATGCGCTGCTGATGTCGATCGGCTTCGCGAACCTCGCGCCTGTTGTCGATCTTGTGCCGGCCGCCACGCTCACCGTCAACGGCAACGCCGCCGACAACGCCATCAATTACTCGCAAGGCAGCTTTCCGACGCGCGGGCTGGTCACCGTCGATGACCACGAGTCAATCGAGTTTTCCAACAAGACTGCGCTGGTGATCAACGCCGGCGCCGGCAGCGACACGATCAACCTCAACAATCCGACCACGCCGACCGGGCTGACGGGCATCACCGTCAACGGCGGCGATCCCACCGCCAGCGACACGCTGATCGTCAACGGCACCGCCGGCAGCGATACCATTGAGTACATGCCGTCGGGCGTCGGCAATGGTTCGATCTCGATCGGCGGTTTGCCAACCGTGAACTTCGCCACGACCGAGCATCTGATCATCAACGGCCAGGGGGGCGACGACAGCCTTACCGTCGATTCCTTTAACATTGACGGCACGCAAATATTCACGCCAGGCACCGCCATCGACGCCGGATTGCTCGAGTTCCAGAACAACAACTTGTCGAATTTCATCGCCACACCGCTCGCGTTTCTCGGACTGGGCAGCGGCGGCAGTTTCACCTCGGTCGATGGCGTGCCCGGCGGCCTCGGACGGCGTGACAACTTCGTCTATCGGGGTACGGATCTCTCCAATAGCTTCTTGCTGGAGGGCCTCGACGCCTTCACCGGCCGTATCACACTCGACAATCGGATTCCTGTCGAAGTCTCCGACATGATCCAAGTCACGTTGGCGGGCTTGGACGGCGACGACACGTTCGAGCTGGTTGCCGGACCTAACGGACTGCCGTTCGACTCGGTATTGATCGACGGCGGAAATCCCTCGGCCAGCGACGTCGTCAACCTCAGCGGCGCTATCGGCGCCGTTGGCGTGGCGCTGGCCAACAGCGCGCTGTCTGCCGACACGATCGTCAGCGGCTACGGCGCGCCGGTCACGCTCTCGGGCGTGGAAGTCGCCAATTTGGATACGAACGCAAACGAGCTCTCCGTCACCGGCACGACCAGCAACAACCAGATCGACTATATCCCCAGCGGCGCAGAGGCCGGCACGTTCACGCAGGCGGGACTCAACACGGTTTTCAACTTCACCAACGTCGCCGGCGCATTCAGCATCGATCCCGGAACCGGCAACAACAGCATCGTCATCCACGGCACCAGCTCCAACGACGCGATCACGGTCAGCCAAACCGGTGGCATCGTGAGCGTGGCCATTGCCGGCTTGAAGACCGCGCAATTCCCCGCCACCAGCGTGCAATCACTGCTGATCGCCGGAGGCGCGGGCAACGACACGCTCACCGTCGACAGCACCGCTGGCCCGGTGCTGGTGCCCATCCTGTTCGACGGCGGGCAAGGCAACGATACGCTGGTACTCAGCGGCGGAACCGCGCTGTCCGACACGTACACCGTGGGTCCGGAAGCAGGTTCCGGCACCAGCACGATCGTGTTCGCCGGCGGCACACAGACCGTCCACTTTCAGAATCTCGAACCGGTCATCGACCTGGTGGCCGCCGCCACGTTGACCATCAACGGCACCGCCGCCGACAATGCCATCAACTACTCGCAAGGCAGCCTGGCCACCCGCGGCCTGGTGACCATCGACAATTTCGAGTCGATCGAGTTCGCCAACAAGACCACGCTGATCATCGACGCCGGCGCCGGCAGCGACACGATCAACCTCAACAACCCCACTACGCCGACCGGGCTGACGGGCATCACCGTCAACGGCGGCGATCCCAACGCCAGCGACACGCTGATCGTCAACGGCATCGCGGGAACGCTCGACGACCTGCGGCACAATCCCACGGGCCTGGGCGCCGGCAACGTGGTGAACGATTCCGCCGCACAGCCGCCGGTGAACTTCACGTTCATCGAACACCTGGAGCTCGTCGTCCAGCAGGCCGACGGCGACGGCGTGCGCATCGAGGGTACCGCCGGCAACGACCGCTTCGATTACTTCCCGGGCGCCACGTCCGATCGCGGCACCTTCCGCGGCACGATGGACCAGAACAACGCCACGGGCGTGGGCCCGTTCGTGCTCACCGAGACGAGCTTCCGCGGCGTGAACACCGCCAGCAATGACGTGGACGTGAACTTCTTCAATCCCGGCGGCACCGATACGCTCATTTTCAACGGCACAGCGAGCGACGACTTGATCGCCGTGGCCATCGGCGACGGCGGCGGAACTGATATCCGCAACACCGTCAACGGCGCCATCGTGTCCCGGTTGGAGCTCTTCGACACCGCCAGCGCGGTGCTACGCGGAGGCGATGGCGACGACACCTTCAACATCACCGGCCCCCTGCAATTGAGTCTGCAGGTCGAGGGCGGCAATCCGTCAGCCAGCGACGTCGTCAACTTTTCCGGAGCCGTGGGGGCGGTCACCACGACGTTGGCCGACAACACCATCGGCGCGCTGACAACCGTGCAGGGTTATGGCGCCAACGTCACGCTCACCGGCGTGGAAGTCGTCAATCTGAGCGCCAACGGCAATGCGCTGACCGTCGTCGGCACCACCAACGACGACGTCATCACTTACACGCCGACCGGAAGCGACACCGGCACCTTCACTTCCAACGGCCTCAACACCCAGTTCAACTTCTCTTCGGTCGCCGGCGCGTTCACCGTCGACGGCGGCGCCGGCGACAGTGCCGACGAACTGATCGTGCGCGGCACAAATACCCGCGACACGATCCAAATCGATCAGGGCGCCCGTACCGTCCAGGTGCTGGCCAACAACGTGACCGCGCTGAAGCTCGTTACGCTGGCCAACACCATGGAGACGCTGACCGTCTTGGGCCTGGCCGGGCAAGACACCTTCCAACTCATTCCGGGCGCCGGCGTTGGCGCCTTTCCGTTGGACAATCTGCTCATCAACATCGACGGGGGAACCAGCAACAACGCCCTGGTCGTCGCCTCGACGTTTGCCGGCGCCGCGTTGCCGGGCACCAGCTTCGTGGTCGTCAATCGCGACGCCGCGCCCAACACCGGCACGGTGCGCGTGTATCAGAACGCGGTGGCCAATCCCGACGTCAACTATCGCAGCGTACACGTCGTGTCGCCGCACGTCAGTGGCACCGACCTGGCGCCCAACCTGCTGGTGATGGGCCCGGACGAGTACGAGCCGAACGAGTCGCAAGGGACCGCGGCTTTCCTCGGCTCCGGCACCACGATCGAAGTCGAGCACGCGGCCATCTTCCCCAACAGCGCCGAGTTTCCCAGCGTTCCGGCCGATATCGATTTCTATCGCATCGTTGCCGCAGTCACCGGCACGTTGGACATCAGCATCTTCTTCCGCACCATCGCGCCCGGTCTGTTGCCGGGCAACGGCGTGTTGACGCTCGAAGTGCGCGACAACCTGGGCAACGTCGTGGCCACGGGCGCCGCCAACCCCGACGGCCTGCGCACGCTGTTCCCGGTGGTCGCCGGCAAGAGCTATTACGCGCGTGTCGCCGGCGCCGATGGCGCTGTCGTCAACGCCTATAGCTTGCTGGCCAAGAACGTCGCCGCGCCGGTGCCGACCGTGGTCGTGCTCGATCCGTTGGACGACTCCGGCTCGAGCAACCTGGACAACGTGACGTTCGAGACGACCGACGTGCATTTCCTGGTACACGCGGATTTGAATGCGCTGGCCGCCGACGGCGTCACGATTCTTTCGCCAGCGCAAGCGGCCGCGGGCTTGACGCCCGGCGCCGCGGTCGAAGTGTTTGTCAACGGCATCTCGGTTGGCTTTGCCACGCTGGTGATCAACACCAACAATTCGATCTTCGAGATCGAGCTGGATGCCGACCTGACGAGGTTTTCCGCCGGCGGCCCCAACGCGGCCGGCCCGCTGGGCTATCCCGGATTCACCAACTTGATCACCGCCGCGGTGCGGATCTTCGACGTGCAGGAGGACGGCGGCGGCGCGCCCGATCCCGATAGCGCCCGCGGCTCGCAATCCGTGCCCGAACAGGTGTTGTTCGACAACATCGACCCGCTGGCGCCGATCGACTTTGCCCTGCTGGCTTCCAGCGACAGCGGCGTGGTCGGCGACGGCATTACCAATGTCAATCCGCCCGCGTTCGGCGGCCGCGGCGAGGCCAACACCATCGTGCGCATCTACGTCGACGGCGCGCTGGTGGGCGAGGGACGCGTCGGCTCTGACGATACCGATGGCGTTCCCGGCGACGGGCTGGGCATCTGGGAAGTCACAGTCGAACCCTTGGCGGATGGCACCTACATCTTCACCGCCCAGCTCGAAGACCTGGCCGGAAACCTCAGCGAAGCGAGCATCGAGCTGGAAATCACCATCGACTCGACGGCGCCGCAGCGGCCCACGATCGACCTGTTGAACAACTACGACACGGGCAGCTTCAACCTCGACAACGTCACGTACTTCACCGAACTGGAGTTCCGCGTTTCGGCCGAGCCGGGCTCCGAAGTCGTGATCAAGGACGGCAACACGGTGATCGATACGTTCTTCATGCCCGCGGCGCCGTTTACCATTCGCACGCTCAACTTCGTCTTGCTCGAGGGCATCAATGGCATCCCGGCCGAGGGGCCGCACCCGCTGTCCGCCGAAGCCACTGACGGAGCCGGCAATCGCAGCCACCAGTCGGAAGAGCTGCTGGTCGAAATCGACACGACCCCCCCCGCGCCGCCGAGCACGCCCGAGTTGCTCGTTGCCAGCGACAGCGGCGACATCGGCGACGGCATCACCAACGTGAATCCACCGGCCTTCCAGGGCACCGGCGAAGCGAACGCCATCGTGCGCATTTTCGCCCTGCGGCTCGACGTGGTCGGCGCCGTGCCGGAGCTCGTGGGCGAGGGACGCGTCGGCAGCGACTTGACCGAACCGCCCGAAGATCTGCCGGACGATCCTCCCATTGGCGCCTGGGAAGTGACCATCGAGCCACTAACCGACGGCCAATATGAAATCTTCGCCGTGTTGGAAGACTTGGCCGGCAACATCAGCGACCCCAGCGAGTCCTTGCTGCTGGAAATCGACACGTTGCCGCCGCAACGGCCGACGATCGACCTGGTCGACGCGTTCGACACCGGCTGGTCCGATAAGGACAACGTGACCTATTTGACAACGCTCGACTTCCGCGTTTCGGCAGAGCCGGGCAGCGACGTGGTCATCAAGGATGGCAACACGGTCATTGACATGTTCGTGATGCCGGCCGTGCCCTTTACCATTCGCACGCTCGATTTCGTCATACTCGAGGGCATCAACGGCATTCCGGCCAACGGCCCGCATCCCTTGTCGGCCGAAGCCACCGACGCCGCCGGCAATCGCAGTCATCAATCGGAAGAGTTGCTGGTCACGATCGACAGCATCTCACCCGCACTGCCCACCATTCCCGACCTGTTGGCCTCGAGCGACTCGGGCACGTTCGACGATGACAATGTCACGAACATCCAGGCCATGGCCTTCCAAGGAACCGGCGAAGCGAACGCCAGAGTTCGCATCTTTGCCAACGGCGTTCAAGTGGGCGAAGGCATCGTGGGTACCGATCTGACCGATCCGCCGGCCCAGTTGCCCGGCAATCCACCGGCAATCGGCCATTGGGAAGTCACGGTCGAGCCGTTGGCCGACGGCACCTACACCATCACAGCCGCAGTCGAAGACCAAGCCGGCAACATCACATTGCAGGAACTTGGCCTGACGGTTTACGTCGACACGGTGTTGCCCAACACGCCGTATCTCGACCTGACCGACGCCAGCGACACCGGCCGCAGCAACCACGACAATATCACCAGGGACAACACGCCGACGGTCACTTCCACCATCGACGACGTGCAAGGCGCTGCGCTCAACGCCTTCCCGCACGACATCCGCTACCGCATCTACGATCGTCCCGGCACCGGACCCGACGTGCTGTTGGTCGATTCGTTCGTCTCGATTCCCGGCTTCAGCACCAGCAAGTTCTTCACCGACGTGTTGCCGGTGCTGGCCGACGGCGTGCACAACCTCAAGCTCGAGGCGGAGGACCGCGCGGGCAACGTCAACGACTTTTTGCTGCAGATCACGATCGACACCGTGCCGCCGCCGGTGTTCTTCGGCCTTGCGGCAGTGGCTACCGACGGGCTCGATCCCGACAGCGACTCGGGCGTCGAAGGCGTTCCGGGTACGTTCGTCGACCGCATCACCAACGTCACCCGGCCCACGTTCTGGGGTAGCGCTGAGGCCAACTCGCTGGTCCGGCTGTTCAACACCGACTTTGGCGGTGCGGTCATCTTCGGCCAAGATCAGGCGATCCCGCTGGACGGCAATTTTGCCTTCCCGGACGGCCGCTGGAGCATATCGACGACCATCGACATGAACGATCCGGCGTTCTTCTCGTTCGACGGCTTTCGGCAGATGGCGATCACGGCTGAGGACGTGGCAGGAAACGAGTCGGACCTCCAATTGCTCGATATCTTCATCGACACGCAAGGACCGCAAGTCACCGACGTTTTCATCACAGACTTTCCCGATTTCAACCTGTTTGGCTTGAAGCCGAACAACGCTTCGCAAGGCCCCACGCCGCTGGTCTACAAGTTGACCATCAATCTGCAAGACCTGCCTTTCCAGCACGCGGCCTTCCTCCGCGATGCCATCGAAGCCGGTGTGGCCGCCACCCCCGGCTTGATCACCCTCAGGGGCGATCACAATGGCTTTATCGCCATCCGCAACATCCAAGTGATCCTGGATCCTCCGGTGGCCAACACGCCGGCCACGGCCTCCATCGTGTTGTCGTTCAACTCGGCTCTGCCCGACGATCGCTACACGCTGGTGATCGACGACGCGCTGGTGGACATCGCCGGCAACAACCTGGACGGCGAGAACAACGCCGTCGAACCGAACGACTTCCCGCTGTTTCCCAGCGGCGATGGCCAGCCGGGCGGCGACTTCGTGGCGCGCTTCACGGTGGACAGCCGGCCCGAAATCGGCGTCTATGCCGCGGCCAGCATCTACATCGATATCAACGGCAACCTGTACTATGACCCGCAAGGCAGCACCGGTGACACGACCAATCGCGATCTGACGTTCGGCCTGGGCATCGTGCCTTCGCTGCAAGGCGTCGTCTCGCCCTTCAACGTACATGACGGCCTGTTCGCCGGTAATTTCTCCGGTCTGTTGCGCAATGGCGAAAACGGCGGGGCGGGCGTCTTTGCAGACGGCTACGACAAGCTGGCCGCTTACGGCTTCGACAACGCCATCGGCAGGTTCCGCTGGCTGATCGACACCGACCACGACGGCATCATCGATCCGGCCGCCGGCGATCACGCCACGATCCAAGGCCCCGGCTTCCAGATCAACGGCATCCCCATTGCCGGCAACTTCGACGGCGACGAGAGCAACGGCGACGAAATCGGCCTGTTCGATGGCACCACGTGGTATTTCGACACCAACCGCAACTGGGTCATCGACGCCGGCGATGCCTCGTTCACGCTGGGGTTGCGCGGCGCGCCGATCGTAGGCGACTTCAACGGCGACGGCATCGTCGACCTGGCCACCTGGCGCAACGACCAGTTCACGTTCAACTTCGGCTCCGGCACCCCGCCGACCTATAGCGGCGGCGTGCAGGCCACCATCAACTGGGGTCTGCCGGGCACGGCCGACAAGCCCGTGGCCGCCGACATGGATGGCGACGGCATCACCGACATCGGGCTCTATCTGCCCGCGCGCACCGGCGTGTTGCCGCTGGAAGGGGGCCACTGGGAATTTCTCATTTCCAATGACTTCGCAGAGAATTTCCGCGGCGGCCAGCAGGTGACGGCACTCGACCACCCGTTCTCGCCGACCCCGCTGGGGCACGACATCTACTCGCAGTTTGGCGATGCGTTTGCGCTGCCGATCGTGGGCAATTTCGATCCGCCTGTGGCCGTGCCGCAAACTCCCAACCCGACGGCCTTGCCCACCCTCTTCGGCACCGTCCCCATGGGAACGCAAACCATCAACGGCAACACCTGGTACTCGGTCACGTCGCTGCGCGACGGCGTCATCGCGGTCGACGCCACCAGCACGACGCCCGGCGCCCTCGTGACGGCCGGACTTTACGATACCGATTTTCGCATGCTGAGCGCCGGCGGCATGACGGCCACCGACAAGACGTCGATGCACGGCGTCATCGAGGCCGGTCGGACGTACTACTTGCGGCTCTCGGGCAATGCCACGGCGAATATCGCCATGTCGAACCAGATTCCCGACCACGACCGGTTGGATACCTCGCGCGACGGTGTCGTCAGCCCGCTGGACGCGCTGCGCATCATCAATGAGTTGATCACGTCGGGTTCGCAGGTCACACCGCTGGTGGCGACGAACTCCAAGATGTACCTGGATACGAATCTCGACGGCCTAATCACGCCGCTGGACGTGCTGCAGGTGTTCAACTACCTGATCAAGCAGTCGGCCAAGGCCACGGCCACCCCGAGTGCCGAGCCGGCCATGGCGAGCCCAGCCGCGGCGCTAGCGACTGGTTCGAGCGTCGAAGTGGCGGCGTTGGCAGCCGAGCCCAGTGCTTCGTTGGGGGATGCTTCGCTGGCCTTTGCCCTGTCGTTGGAGCCCGCCCCCAGCGCCGCTGGCAGCGTGGGATCGGCTCCGGCGGTCGACGCGGTCTATGCCGATCTGGAGGCCGCCGACGCGCTCGTCTGGGAGGAAGATGACTCGGACGAGCTGCTCGTACCGGTAGCCGTCGGCATGACCGAAGGCCTCGACGACGGCGACGAAGACCCGTCGGACAACGATGCCGACTGGGATTGGCTGGGATAGCCGGGCGAAGCTTTGCTTCGCACTTGGCGACGTTGAAAAATGCCACGACGGCATTCTTCAACAGGCTGGTAGCCGCCTGCCAGGCACGGCAGCGAGAAGGGTGTGGAGCCTGGGGGTGAATTACCGGCCGGGACGTGTCGCGCTTCCGCCCCATTCGAACTGCCGCGCGGGCATCCGGGCAGAGCCCCGTTTCGGCCGGCAATTGCCGTGATTTCTGCCGGTCCCAAGATTGTGGGGATTGGCCTTTTGCGACCTCCCCGAAGGAGGCCAAAAACGGTACAATTTGAGTTCTCGAATTGCCGCTTTTTCCTGGCCCCCTGAGTACTCGTCGTCTGGACGGACCCGCTGTGCTAAATGGCATTCTTACGATCCCGCTCGGGGGCCGATCATCCGGCACTTCGGCCGGCGCCGAATCGCTTGCGCACCCGCTGGCCGAGTACGTGGCGGGCGCGGAAAACCGGCTGGCCGACCGGGCGCTGCGTGCTTTTATGGATCGTGAGCCGGCCTGTTATAGCCCCTTGGTCCTTTATGGTCCGCACGGCGCCGGCAAGTCGCACCTGGCCCATGGGCTGGTGAACTGGTGGACCCAGCGCTATCCACACGAGCGCGTGGACTGCCTGCCCGCCGCCGAATTCGCGCGCGAGCATGCGGCGGCTGTCGCACAGCATCGACTCGAAGAATGGCGGCAACAGAAGCGCGAACTGGCGCTACTCGTCCTGGAGGATCTTGGCCAGTTAGCGGGCAAGCGTCCTGCTCAACACGAACTGCACCATCTGCTGGACGAACTGGCAGATCGCGAAGCGCTGGTCCTGGTCACCGCGCGATCGCTGCCCGGGCAATCGGCAGCATTGCTGCCTGCGTTGCGCAGCCGGCTATCGGGCGGGCTGGTCGTGCGGTTGTCGTTGCCTGGTCCGGCGACGCGGCGCGCCATTCTGGAGCGATTGGCGTCGGCCCGTGGCATGACGCTTTCGAAGCGTGCCATTCACGGCCTGGCAGACTCGCTGGCCGTGAATGTTCCCACGTTGGTGTCGGCGCTATTGGAGTTGGAACTCGCCGCCGGCACAACCGGACAACCGGTTTCCTCGCGCCGCGTGCGCGAGTTTCTCACGCAGCGCGACAGCTCGCAGCGGCCGAACCTGCGTCAAATCGCCGTGCTGACGGCCAAGCACTTCGGCCTCTCGCTGGCCGATCTCAAAAGCCCGCAGCGGCGGCAGCCGTTGGTGGCCGGACGCGGCGTGGCGATGTACCTGGCGCGCCAGTTGACCGACAAGAGCTTCGAGCAGATCGGGGCTTTTTTCGGCGGCCGCGATCATACCACGGTGCTGCACGGCTGCCGGCGGACCGAGAGCTTGCTGGCGCGCGACCGCGCCCTGCGGCAGGCCGTGGCCGAAGTCAGGAGACGGTTGCATGCATCCTGACCGCTGTGGAAAACCTGTCGTTCGTTGTCGGCCGGCGACGGCCCAATGCGGCTCTGTCAACGCGGCCACCGGCCGGTCGCTTGCGCGCAGCCAGCCATCGACGGCAATCGACACCACCTCGACATGCAACCAACAAATTATCCACCACAACCGACTGCCTGTTTGGCAGGCGCAACACCGTGGCTGCTCGCGGTTTGCCGCGCCGCGGTGTCGCTGAACCGACACTAGTGGTCGACGATCTTAATACTACTGATAACAAATATCCATTCACTCGTAAGGACACCATGCTCTCGCCCGAAGTGTTCGCGGCGAACGAAAGGCAAGCGACATGAAAGTCACCTGTGATCGCGAGGCGTTGCTCTCGGCGTTCCAAACGGCCTCAGCCGTCGTTCCGCAGCGGAGCCCCAAGCCCATCCTGCAAAATATCAAGCTCGAAGTGAACGACAGTGGTGCGATCCTGTTGGCCACCGACCTGGAAGTTGGCATCCGCCTGCAGGTGCCCGGCATTCAAGCGCACGTGCCTGGCAGCGCCATTTTGCCGCTCAACCGTTTTGGTTCGATCTTGCGAGAAAGTTCGGACGCGGCGTTGCAGCTTGAGTCCGACGGCAAGTCGACGACGGTCCGCGGCGAGCGCAGCGAGTTTCATTTGCCGGCCGAGAATCCGCAGGAATTTCCGGCGGTGGCCGAATTCAACGAACGCTCGTATCACGAGTTGTCGGCACGCGCGTTTCGCGAATTGATCCGCCGTACGATTTTCGCCACCGACAACGAGAGCAGCCGTTATGCCCTGGGGGGCGTGCTGCTGGAAATGACCGACGGCAAGATCATCGGCGTGGGCACGGACGGCCGCCGGCTGGCCAAGATGGAGATTCCGGCCCAGAGCGTCGGCGGCCACGGCACGGGCGACCAGATGACGATCGTGCCCGCCAAAGCCATGCATTTGCTCGACAGGGCATTGACCGATGGCGACGCCGAAATTCAAGTGGCCGCGCGGGCCAACGAAGTATTGGTCCGCAGCCCACGTGCAACGATCTATTCGCGCCTGGTCGAAGGGCGGTTTCCGAAATGGCGCGACGTGTTTCCGCAGCGGACAGGCGCGGTGCGCATCGATTTGACCGTCGGACCGCTGCATTCGGCCGTGCGGCAGGCCGCCATCGTCACCAGCGAGGAGAGCCGCGGCATCGACTTCACGTTCGAAGCGGGCACCCTGGTGCTGGCGGGCCGGGCAGCCGAGGTAGGGCAGTCGCGCGTCGAGCTACCCACCAGCTACGACGGCCCCGCGATTTCGATCAGCTTGGATCCGCGCTACATGAACGAGTTTTTGAAGGTGCTCGACGCCGAGAAGACGGTGACGCTGGAATTGAAGGACTCGGAGAGCGCCGCGGTGTGTACCACCGACGACGGCTACGGCTACGTGATCATGCCGTTGGCCCGCGATCACTAGAGGGAAAAGGGACTGACTCTTTGTTGGATGTTGGCGGGCCCTTTGTTGGATGTTGGCAGGTTCGTTGGATTGCCATGGGAAAACCGCAGCCGATCGGCGACATTCTGGCCCAGTTGATGGCCCGTCGCGGCTATGCGCGGGTGCAATCGGGCGGCGCGTGCGGCGATGCCTGGCGAGAGGCGGTGGGCGAGGCCATCGCGGCCCACAGTCGCGCCACGCAAGTTCGCCGCGGAGTGCTGGAAGTGCTGGTCGCGCATTCGACGCTGGTGCAAGAGCTAGGCTTTCAGAAGCGCGCCCTGTTGGCGCGGCTGGCCGAGCTGTTGCCCGACGAGAAGATCCGCGATTGGAAGCTGCGCGTGGGACCCTTGCAATGACTGCCGGGACTGCCACGCTGGCGCAATAAGAAGGAAAGCGGCTCGCCGTCGTTGACGGGCGTTGCATTTGCAACACCGCGGCGGGCGAGCGACACGGACGTTTCTGGGAACTGCTTGCAGAATCGAGATTGATCATGACCGACGTTCCGAAATCACCCGAAGACGAACCCAGCGAGAAGCGACCCGATCCGGCGATGCCCGAGTATCGCCGCGTCGACAACGAGTATACGGCCGAAGACTTGCAGCACTTGAGCGACTTGGAGCACGTGCGCGAGCGGCCCAGCATGTACATCGGCGATACCACGGTGCGCGGCTTGCACCACATGGTGTACGAGGTCGTCGACAACTCGATCGACGAGGCCATGGCAGGCCATGCGCACCACGTGTCGGTGACCATCAAGACCGACGGCTCGGTGGTGGTCGAGGACGACGGTCGCGGCATCCCCGTCGAGCAGCATTCGGATCTGGGCTTCTCCACGCTGCAGGGCGTGATGACCGTGCTCAAGTTCGGCGGCAAGTTTCAGAAGGGCGCTTATCAGACGTCCGGCGGCTTGCACGGCGTGGGCGTCACGGTGGTCAATTTCCTCTCCGAATGGTGCGAGGTCGAAGTGCGCCGCGGCGGCCACGTCTATCAGCAGGAATACGAGCGGGGCGTGCCCACCGGCGACGTGCGCCGCATCGGCGCCACCGACAAGACCGGCACGCGCACGATGTTCAAGCCCGATCCGCTGATTTTTCCCAACACCAAGTTCACCTACAACACGCTGCACAAGCGGCTGCAGGAACTGGCGTTCTTGAATCGCGGCGTGCGCATCAACGTCAGCGACGAGCGCTCGGGTGACAAGGACAGCTTCTTCTTCGAGCGCGGCATCATCGAGTTCGTCGAATACTTGAACCGCGCCAGCGAGCCGATTCATGGCGACGTCATCTACATCGCTGGCGAGTACGACGGCGTGGGGCTGGAAGTCGCCATGCAATACTCCAGCGAGTTCACCGAGAACGTCCACACCTACGTCAACAACATCAACACCACCGAAGGCGGCACGCACCTGTCCGGCTTTCGCGCGGCGCTCACCCGCACGCTCAACACCTATGGCAAGAAGGAAAGCCTGTTCAAAGACCTGACGGTGATCGGCGACGATTTTCGCGAGGGGCTAACCGCGGTCATCTCGCTGCGCGTGCCCGAGCCGCAGTTCGAAGGTCAAACCAAGACCAAGCTGGGCAACAGCGAGGTGGAGGGCATCGTCACCTCGGCGGTGGGCGAGTTTCTGGGCAAGTACCTGGAAGAGAATCCCAAGAGCGCCAAGATCATCCTGCAGAAGGCCATGGTCGCGGCCGAAGCGCGCGAAAGCGCCCGCAAGGCGCGCGAGATCGTCCGCGATCGCAAGAACGTGCTGGCCGGCCACAATCTGCCCGGCAAGCTCCGCGATTGCACCAGCCGCGAAGTGGAAAAGTGCGAGCTGTACCTGGTCGAGGGCGATTCGGCCGGCGGCAGCGCCGAAGGGGGCCGGCTGCGCGAGTATCAGGCCATCCTGCCGCTGCGCGGCAAGATCATCAACGCCTACAAGTCGCGCGAAGACAAGGTGCTGGCCAACGAGGAAGTCAAGAGCATGATCTCGGCCATCGGCACCGGCATCGGCGAGGACGCCGATCTGTCGAAGCGCCGCTACAACAAGATCGTGATCATGACCGACGCCGACGTCGACGGCTCGCACATCCGCACGCTGCTGCTGTGCTTCTTCTACCGGCAGATGTACGAGCTGGTGAGCAAGGGACACGTCTACGTCGCCCAGCCGCCCTTGTTTCGCGTCCGCAGCAAGAAAGAAACCTACTACGTGCAGACCGAAGACGAAATGAAGACGCAACTCTTGGAGTTGGGTCTGGGCGATTCGGTGTTCGACGCGGGCCAAGGCCGACTGGTGGAAGGCGAGAAAATGGCCACGCTGGCGCGCATCCTGGCCGCCATGGAAGATTCGCTTTTGGCGCTGGAGCGCCGCGGCGTCGGCCTGCGAGCGCACGCGCTGCGGCAGGATCCGGTGACGCTGAAGCTGCCCATTTACCACGTCTTCCTGGGCAGCCAGGAGCACTGGTTCACCACCGCCGAGCAACTCGACACGTTTCGCCAGCAACAGGAGGAAAAGGTGGGCGGAGAATTGCCGGTGGCCGACACGCTGGCCGGCGAGATCGCCCCGGAGGGCAACGGCCAGGCGACCCACGCGCTGCGCATCGTCGAGCTGCAGGAGGTCCGCACCATCAACAGCATGCTCGCCGAATTGGACAAGATGGGCTTCTCGCTGGCCGATCTGATTCCGATCGACCGCACCGGCACCGAGGGCTCGCGCTTCACCATTCGCCGGGGCGAGCACGAAACCGGCCTGGAAGACCTGCGCGGATTGTTGCCGGCCATTCGGGCCGCGGGCGAAAAGGGACTGACCATCACCCGCTTCAAAGGCCTGGGCGAAATGAACGCCGAGGAGCTGCGCGACACGACGCTCGATCCCAAGAACCGCACGCTGTGCCAGGTGACCATGCGCGACGCCGGCGCCGCCGACGACCTGTTCCGCATCCTGATGGGCGACAAAGTCGAACCCCGCCGCGAGTTCATCGAAAAGCACGCCCTGGAAGTGCGGAATCTGGACGTGTAAGGGCCGCCGAATCAACGCGCGTTCGCTTCGCCCGCCATCGCTCGGGCAAACGCTTGCACCTCCACCGGGCTGCCGGCCACCAGCGGGGTGCGCTGGTGGATGCTGGTGGGCTGGATGTCCAGGATGCGCTCTTTGCCGTTGGTCGCCTGGCCGCCGGCCTGCTCGACCAGAAACGCGATCGGGTTGGCCTCGTACAGCAGGCGCAGCTTTCCTTCGGCATACTCGTCGGTGGGCGGATAGAGGAACACGCCTCCCTTGATGAGCGTGCGGTGTACGTCGGCGATCATCGAGCCGATGTACCGCGAGCTATACCGCGCGCCCAACTCGCCGCGGCGCATCTGCGCCACGAACCGCTGATACGCGGCCGGGCAGCGTTCCAGGTAGGCCTCGTTCATCGAGTAGTTCGTGCCCTGCTGGGGAATGCGGATGTTGGGGTGCGACAGCACGAACGCTCCCACGGCCGGATCGAGCGTGAAGCCGTGCGCGCCGTTGCCGGCGCTGTAGACCAGCACGGTCGACGAGCCGTAGACCACGTAGCCGGCGGCGATCTGCTGGTGGCCCGGCTGCAACACTTCGTCGGCCGATACCTCGGAATCCAGCCGCTCGGCTGTCCGCCGCAATATCGAAAACGTGGTGCCGACGCTGACGTTCACGTCGATGTTGGACGAGCCGTCGAGCGGGTCGAACACCACGATGTACTTGGCGCCCGGCGAGCCGCCGTGGGCCAGCATGGGCTGGTCGTTTTCTTCCGAGGCCAACATCGCCACGCTTTCGCGCACGCTCAGCGCGTGTACCAGCATCTCGTTGGCGTACACGTCCAGCTTTTGCTGCACTTCGCCCTGCACGTTGACGTCGCCGGCCACGCCCAGGATGTCCGACAAGCCGGCGCGGCGCACCTTGGCCTCGATCAGCTTGGTGGCCAGCGTGATGCCCGAGACCAGCCAGGAGAACTCGCCCGACGCGCCGGGAAAGCGGCGCTGCTCGCGCAGGATGTGCTGCTGAACGGTGATGATCGGCTCGTGGATCAGCCGCGAAGGGCGCCGGACGGGCACGGGGCGAGGTTCGGCCACGACGAGAAGCCTTTCGGTGCAAAGACGCCAGCGGGAATCGGGCAACCGCCCGTCGACTATTTCCACGAGCTGCTTGAGCCGCTTGTCCGCCTGGGCTTATTCTGCTCGGCTGTTGCCCCGCCCGCAAGGGTCGACGTAGAGGGTCGATGTACGATGCGGGCTGCCTTGTCCTGTTGCGTGCTTCTGCAGCCTGTTAAGGTGAATGTGAAACCAGGGCCGCACGTTTTCCGACGGACGCATCCCGAATGCAACTCGACGCCTTGATCGCAGCGCTTGCAGATCCGGCCGCCTATCCGCAGGGTGCCGGCGTGGTCGAAATCCATCAGACGCATATTTCGGCCGTGTTTCTGGTGGGCGAGCATGCCTACAAGATCAAGAAGCCGGTGGAGCTCGGCTTCCTGGATTTCTCGACGCTGGCCCTGCGGCGGCGCTTCTGCGACGAAGAGCTGCGGCTCAATCGCCGCCTGGCGGGCGACGTTTACCTGGAAGTGGTGCCCATCGTCGCTGCCGGCAATGGCCGCGTCCAGGTCGAGGGCGCCGGCGAGCCAATCGAATGGGCGGTGAAAATGCGCCGGCTGCCCGACGACACCACGCTGGAACACCGATTGCAGCAGGGCGAGTGCATCGACACGGCACTGGCGGTGCTTGCCAAACGGATCGCGGCCTTCCACGCCGCGGCGGCCCGGGGAGCGTCGATCAGCCCGTATGGTCGCTTTGCCGTTGTCGCGGGAAACGCGCGCGAGAATCTCGAGCAAGCGGCCGGGCAGATCGGCTCGGCGATCAGCCGCGCAGTGTTCGATCGCTTGCAAGCGCTATTGGAAGAAGAGTTGGCTCGCTGGCACGCGGTGATCGACGCCCGCGCGGATCGCGGCGTGCCCTGCGATACGCACGGAGATCTGCGGCTGGGGCACGTGTATTACTTCCCCGATCGCCGGACGCCGGACGACCTGGTGGTCGTCGATTGCATCGAGTTCAACGAGCGCTTTCGCTATGCCGATCCCGTGGCCGACGTGGCGTTTCTGGCGATGGGGCTGGTTCGCTGCGGGCGTGCGGGCCTGGCGGACACGTTCGCGGAGGCATACTTTCGCCAGGCGAACGACGACGAAGGCCGAACCCTGCTGCCGCTTTACGTGAGCTATCGCGCGGCGGTGCGCGGCAAAGTGGATGGCATGCAAGCCATGCGGCAGGAGATTCTTGCGGAAGACCGCCAAATTGCCCTTTCCAAGGCGCGCGGCTATTGGTTGCTGGCGCTGGCGGCGCTCGAGTCGCCCGGAAAGCGGCCGTGCCTGTTATTGGTAGGCGGCCTGCCCGGTACTGGCAAGAGCACGTTGGCCGCCGACCTGGCGCAAGCGGCCGAATGCGAGGTGATCCGCAGCGACGTGGTGCGCAAGCAACTGGCCGGCGTCGCGGTCGACGCGCCGCAGTCCGCCGAGTTCGATCGCGGAATCTACACGCCCGAGTGGACCGAACGCACGTATGCAGAGTGCCTGCGTCAAGCCTTGGCCAGGTTGTTCGAGGGCCGGCGCGTCATCGTCGACGCCAGCTTTCGCGACGACGCGCAGCGCAAGCGGTTTCTCGAGGCAGCCGCGCACGCCGGCGTGCCGTCGCTGCTGCTGCACTGTCAGGCCGACGAGCAAGTCATTCGCAGGCGGCTCGACCAGCGCTCAGGAGATGCCTCCGACGCCGACTGGGCCATCTATCAACAGGCGGCGCGCCAGTGGAACGATCCGGGCGAGTGGACCATGCGAGCGCTGGAAACCGTCGACACGGGGCAATCGCGCGAGGCGGCGCTGGCTGCGGCGCTCGACGCCCTGCGCCGGCACGGCCTTCATTAACCGGCTGCTAGTTCGCCCGCGGATTGGCCAGAAAGTAAAAGTGGCCGTCCTCGGCGCCACCCAAAAAGTCGGGGATGCCGTTGCCGTCGAAGTCAACGACGGTCGGGCTGACGTCGTGGCCTTCGATGTTCTGTTGGGCGATCGAGCCGGCCTTGCGAAAGAACCACTTGTCATCGCGCGCGTCGACTTGCTCCAACAAATCGGCGTTGGTCGAGTTGAGCAAGAGATCGAAGCGGCCGTCGCCGGTCCAATCCACGACGCACAGCTTTCGCCGGCCGCTGCCACCGGCGCGGCGTTCGTTCAACCGCAACGGCTGCCCCGCTTCGTCGACAAACGCGCGGCGCGGTGGCAGCAATACCAGCTCGTCGCCGCGGCGCGCCCGCTCGAATAGCACCAGGTAGCCTTCCACGTCCAGCATCGCCAGATCGGCCAGACCATCGCCCGTAAAGTCGAATACCACCGGCGTGGTGCGCCATTGCGTCGCCAATTCTTTGCCTTGCGGAGTCCACCAGGTCCACTCGGGCTTGGGGGGCGCGCTTTCCCACTCGACTTCCACCGGCACCGGCGCGGCCAGCTTGGGCGCGGTGCGCGTGCCGACGTTGCGCAGCCACACCACCCGGCCCAGAATCGAGTTGAGCACGATGTCGGGCAGACTGTCGCCATCCCAGTCGGCCACCGAGAACGTGGTGTAACCCCACTTGGCTTCGGCCGGGCCCTGGATGCTGCCGTTGGGTCCGGCCATGACGCGAAACACGCTGCCGCCGGCTTCCAGTCGCACGGGCGCGGCCCATTGCGGCTCGGCCACGTTCGGTCCGCTCAGGTTCTCGAAGAACTCGATATAGCCGGCGGTGTTGCCCGAGACGATGTCGATATCGCCATCGCCGTCCCAATCGACGCCCACGGGCGTGGCCAGCGCGCCCGATTTGAGCAGATCTGCCTGTTGCGAGAAGTAACGCGGCGCCAGGAACAGGGGCGTGCGATCGGCCGACAGCTTGCCGGTATTCTCCACCAGCGCCACGCGTCCGTCTTCGTCTCCGACGATGAGGTCGATATCCCCGTCGCGATCCCAGTCGAAGGCGATCGGGACGATCATCTGCAGGTCCATCGCCAGCGGTGTCCCGTCGGCCAGCAGCAGGCGGCGCCCGGCGGCGTAACGCGGTTCGGTGCGTGTGCCAATGTTCTCGAAATACGTGAACTTGTCGAGAAACTCGCCGCACAGCAAATCCAGGTCGCCGTCGCCGTCGAAGTCCTCGAAATTGGGCGTGGGACAGCCGTACGTGTCGACCGGCTGGCCGTCGGCCATCACCTTCTCGGGCTCGGCATACTTCGGCTGCTCGTTGGTGCCCGTGTTGCGCAGCACATAGACGAAGCCGTGCAGCGGGCCGTTGGTCCAGCGGCCCTCGGCATCCCAGGCGTCGTCCCAGCCATAGTCGCCCCAGTCCTCGATGCCGACCACCAGGTCGAGCGCGCCGTCGCCGTCGTAGTCGGCATAGCGCCATTGGTTGTGGCGAATCTTGTTGCCGCGGGCACCCGGCGCGTTGCCGGTGGGCGTGTGAATGGTCTTGGGCGCGGCAAGCGGGATGGCGTTTCGCAGTCCATGGCTGACGAAGTCGTCGTACTCGACGCCCGGCGTCAGCACGCGCAACCGGTTGTCCACATAGCTGGGCAGGACGTAATGGATCGTCTTGCTCAAGCGCACCGGCGGCTTGAAGACGGGAAACTTGTGCTGGGCCGTGTCGCCGTCGACGTTTTCGAACAGCCAGACGCCGTTGAACGGCTTGTCGGGACACGAGACGATCAGGTCGTAGTCGCCGTCGCCATCGGCGTCGCACGGCACGGGCCAGGCCCACAAGCCCACCCCCAAGTCGACGACCAGCTTGGGATCGTTGTACTTCAAGCGCGCCAGCTCCTGGGCCAAAGCCGCCGAAAGCGACCACCCGCCGGCCAACAGTACGACCAACGAAAACCCGACGATGCGCAGGGTAGTGCGCGAGAACGACCGAGGATGTGTGTTGTCGATCATGATGCTGCGTCGCGGTGTCTAAGGTCGAAATGTCTGAGGCTGTTTCGCGAAGCCGACGGGGTCCTGTCCGAAGGCTTGGGTTCGCGGTGGGTCCAGTTTAGTTGGTCTGCGCCGGCGCGTCATCTCGGACGCACGTGCAATGCGTGGAATGGGGCCGCCGCCTCGTGTATACTGCCACGATTCGCGGCAATCTTAGGTTCGACCGAAAAACAACGTCTCCGCAAACCTCCTCGCCCCTTGTGGGAGAGGGGTTTGAGAATCGGGAACCCCACGCATGTCCCAGGCAGATTCTCTCCCGGCCTCAAACGCTGCGCGTGCCGCGCGGCTGACCACGGCGTTCGTCGTGTTGTGGTTGGTGTGGGCGGGATTGCTGGCCGCGGCCATGCTGTTGGGCAACTTCGGAGATGGGCACGGCAAGGCGCCTGCCACTGCGGCGCGAATGGGCTCGTCGGTCGCACTGGTGGTCACGGGCTGGCTGGCGTATGCCATCTGGCGGCACTCGCCCGCCGGGCGCTTCGCGCTGTGGATCGCCATCGGCATGACGCTGGGCACGATCGGCGATTTCTTCAATGCCAACCTGCTGACGTTCATTCCGCTGGAGAATCCCACGCTGGGCGGCATCGGCGCCTTTGGGCTCGGGCACATTGCGTACATCGCCGGTTGCGTCAATCTGGGGCGCCGCGCGGGGTTGACCAGCCGAACGCGAATGATCGGCGCGATTCTGTTCTGGCAACTGGTGGGCGTGGTGAGCTGGTACTTCGTCGTGATGCAGGGGACCAGGTCGCGCGACCTGGTATGGCCGTCGCTGGGTTACTCGCTGCTGCTGGCGGGCACCGCCGGGGTGGCCACGGGCCTGGCCCTGCAAGATCGCCGCCTGGGGTGGCTGGCCTTGGGAGCCGCGCTGTTTCTGGCCAGCGACTTGATCCTGGCGTTCGGGCTGTTCCGCAGCAGCTTTCCGCACAGCACCGAGGCGGTCTGGCTGACCTATGGTCCGGGGCAGATGTTCATCGTCTTTTCGACCATTTGCGCGGCGCTCGTGCTGGCGGAAAAGGACCCCACCTGACTTCTCAAACGTGGCGATCGATGGCCAGCCGTTACGCAGCGATGATACTTGGGTGTTGCATGCTCGCGCTTGCCGTGCGCGGCGTCGCGGAGGCGCGTGAAGCGGCAGGCGATCGCACACCCAACGTGGTCCTGTTTGTTGCCGACGATCTGGGCTGGGCCGACGTGGGCTGCTATGGCAGTGCATTTCACCGCACGCCCAACGTCGATCGCCTGGCGGCCGACGGCATGCGCTTCACGCGGGCATACGCCTCGTGCCCGGTGTGCTCGCCCACGCGCGCAGCGTTGATGAGCGGGCAATACCCTGCGCGGTTGCGCCTGACCGACTTCATACCGGGCAACCGGCAGTTTGCGCAGCGGCGATTGCTGCGTCCGGAGTTCCGCCAGGAGTTGCCGCTGGAGGAACTGACCATCGCCGAACAACTGCGCGCCGCCGGCTATGCCGCGGCGCAAATTGGCAAGTGGCACCTGGGAGGCAAGGGCTACGGTCCGCTACAGCAAGGCTTCGACGTGTCCATCGCGGGCGATGCGCTGGGGTCGCCGCGCAGCTACTTCGCGCCCTACGTGGGTCGCGATGGGAGCGCGATTCCCGGCCTCGAATCGGCTCCCCCAGGCGAGTATCTCACCGACCGGCTCACCAGCGAGGCCGAGCAATTTATCGAAGCCAATCGCCAGCGCCCGTTTTTTCTGTACCTGCCACACTTTGCCGTCCACACGCCGCTGGTGGCCAAGGAAGACAAAATCGCCGACTATCGCGCCGCCCCCAAGCCGCCGGGATTGCAGAACAATCCGATCTATGCGGCCATGGTCGAGAGCATGGACGAGAGCCTCGGGCGCATCGTCAGCAAGCTCGACGCGCTGGGCCTTTCCGGCAACACGCTGGTCATCTTCACCAGCGACAACGGCGGCCTGGCCACGATCGAAGGGCCCAACACGCCGGCCACGAACAATGCGCCCTTGCGCGAAGGCAAAGGCTATTTGTACGAAGGCGGCATCCGCATTCCGCTGATCGTCAAATGGCCGGGCCGCGTCGAGCCGGGCGTCACTTCCGCCGCGCCCACCAGCAGCATCGACGTGCCCCCGACGATCGCTGCCGCCTGCGGAGCGCCTTTCGAGAAACGGCTCGACGGCGTGTCGCTGCTGCCGGTCCTGGAGCAATCGGCCGACCTGTCGCCGCGCGATCTGTTCTGGCACTATCCGCACTATAGCAATCAGGGCGGCAAGCCCGGCGGCGCGATTCTGGACGGCGACTACAAGTTGATCGAGTACTACGAGGACAACCGGCGCGAGCTATTCGATCTGGCGCACGATGCCAGCGAAAGCACTAACCTGGTCGAGCGCGAGCCCAATCGCGCAGCGAAAATGGCCCAGCGCCTGGCCGACTGGCGCACGAGCGTCGACGCCGACATGCCGCGTCCCAACGCCGACTATACGCCCGATGCGCAGGACAAGCAGGGCAACGTCCTGTTGCCGGGCAAGACGGCCGTGATTCACGGCGTGATGCTGCGCTTCGAGCCGCTGCCGCACAAGAACACGCTGGGCTTCTGGACCCGCGCCGACGATTGGGCCAGTTGGGACTTTCAGATCGATCGGCCCGGCACGTTCGAACTGGAGATCCTGCAAGGTTGCGGCCCAGGGAGCGGCGGCAGCCAGGTCGATTTCTCTATCGGCGACCAGACGGTGACGACCACGGTCGAGCCGACGCGCGGCTTTCAGGATTTCGTCGCCCGGCGGATCGGCAAAGTACAACTCGATCGGCCGGGACGCTATACGCTGGCGGTCAAGCCGCGCAGCAAGCCCGGCGCGGCCGTGATGGATTTGCGGCAAGTGCGCCTGCTGCTGGACGCGGCGGGCAATGAGTGACGAATAGCACTCGACGGGCGAACGAGCCTCACTCCGGCAGCGGGCCGAGGATCTCGATGCCGTATTTCGCGGCCACGGTTGTGAGCTTTTGCACGTCGGGTTGCTTCGGCTGAGGAATCACCAGCGACGTGGCCGGCTCGCCCGCCTCGCGGACGAACTCGTCGAACCCGGCCGGCGTGGTGAGGATCAGCACGCGTCCGGCCGTCTCGGCGCGAAAGCCGTGCGGAATGCCGCGCGGCAGAAAGACCGTCGTGCCCGGTCCAGCGGTGAACTTGTTCGAGCCGCTAACGAACGTCATCGAGCCCTCGAGCAGGTGAAACGTCTCGTCCTCGCGCTGGTGCCGGTGATACGGCGTGCCACGTCCGGCCGGCAAGCGATCTTCCACCAGCGCAAACGCGCCGCCAGTCTGTTTGCCCGACAGCTTGATGATCGACAGCGCGTCAAGAAACCAAAACGCCTCACCGTCATCGGCCGCCTGAGCCAGGATCCGCAAATCAGTCGGCATGAGATTTCTTCCTGTGAGAAGAAGCTACCCTTTCGGAAACAGCCGATAGCCGGGCTTGGTGAGGCGGATGCGGTACAGGCCGTAGGGCGGGCGCATGCCGGCGGCTTCGGGCTGCATGGTGGCGCTGGTGATGTAGAGCGTCGTTGCCTCGTCGCCAATGCCGAACACGCAATTGGTCGGGTCGCCGGGCGTGGCGATGAACGCCAGCGGCGCGCCGTGCGCCGAAAAGACGTACACGCCGGCCTCTTTGCCGCGCCCGGCGGTGGCGTAGATGTTGCCTTCGACGTCCAGCGTCATGCCGTCGATGGCGCGGCGATTCGGACCGAAGTCGAACAGCACTCCCTTGTCGGCCAACGTGCCGTCGGGCTGCACCCGGAACGAGAGCAGTTGATGATTGCCATCGGCGCGGTTGTTGTTGTCGGAGACGTACACCGTCTTGGCATCCGGCGTGACGATGATGCCGTTGGGCTTCTCGACGTCGCGCGTGGCCACCTGCACCATGCCGTTCGGCTTGACCAGGAACACGCCCTCGAAATCCAGTTCGCGCGGCTCGTCTCCGACGTAACGCGGATCGGTGAAGTACACGTCGCCCGAGGGGGCGATGGCCAGATCGTTCGGGCTGTTGAACCGCTTGCCCTGGTAGCGATCGGCCAGCGTGCGCACCTTGCCGCTGGTGTCGGTGATCGAGATGCGCCGGTTGCCGCCGGCTCCAGCGCCTTCGCAGGCAATGAGCTCTCCCTTGGCATTGAACTTCAGGCCGTTCGACTTGCCGCTGGGAGCGCGAAACTCGGTCGTTTGCTTGCCGCGCGGGTCGAACCGCATGATGCGGTCGCCGATATCGGAGAGCAGGATCGCGCCGTCGCCGGCCGCCACCGGGCCTTCGGTGAACTCGCCCTCGTTCCACACGAGCTCCAACTGCGAATCCGCCGGCACGATCGAGTCCTGCGCCATTGCCTGAAACTCGTCGGCACGCGGCTTGTCGGCGCCCAATCCGCTCGACGACAGGGCCGCGACCAGCGTCGCAAGCGCGCCGGACGTCCTCAGCAAGTGGTTCACAGTGGGCATGTGCGGAATCTCCCCGAGTGGTCTCGAATTCAGTTTAGATACGCTCAATTGTGCGATCCGCGGCGGCCGCGAGCAAGCGCGGGCGGAGGTGGCACAACCTCGACGCCGCCGCGCACGAATCCCGCTCAATAATCGATCGGCGGGATCATCCAGGGCGTGAGGTAGGCCTGCACCAGCGTCAGCAGGCCCACCAGTGCGGCCAGCACCAGGCTGTGCAGGAATACGAACCGGAGGATGCGTCCCTCGCCGCCGGTCTGCTGGGTGGCTACGGCCGCCACCACAATGCTCTGGGCGTCGATCATCTTGCCCATCACACCGCCCGTGCTGTTGGAGGCCACGATCAACAGCGGGTTGAGCCCCAACTGCTCGGCAGTGATGCGCTGCAGGCTGCCGAACAGCGCGTTGGACGACGTGTCCGAGCCGGTCAGCGCCACGCCCAGCCAGCCCAGCAGCGGCGCAAAGAACGGATAGAACGCGCCGGTTTTAGTGAACGCCAGGCCCAGCGTGGCGTCGCTGCCGCTGTACTTGGTAACAAAGGCCAGCGCCAACATGCAGGCGATGGTCATCAACGCCCAGCGCATCTTCCACAGCGTGTCGCCAAGCTGGCGGACGAACGGCACCGGCCGAATACCCAGCCAGAACGCGCTCAGCACCGCCGCCAGAAAAATGCCCGTGCCGGTGGCGCTCAGCCAGTTGAGATCGAAGACGGCCTTCTCGGGCTTGCTGGCGCGATCGGAGCCCTCGGCGAGAGGCGCCACCGGCGCCGTGCGATACACCAATCCGTCGAGCCCCGGCACGCCCCAGGAGAATTTGCTGATGCCGGCCAGGGCGTTGGGCCGCTCGGGCGTGCCGCCGTTGAGCGCCGTGCGCACGGTCTTGGTGCCCCACAGAAACACGAAAACCGACAGCAGCACCCACGGCATCCAGGCATGCACGATCTGCCGGCGCGTGAGCTTGTGTTCGGCCACGTCGTCGGCCGGCTCGACTTCATCGGGGAATCGCCAAACCTCTTTCGGTTGCCAGAACCGCAAGAGCACGGTCAGCGAAACAAGCGAACCGAGGCCGCCGACCACGTCGACCAGCGTCGGCCCGTGAAAGTTGGAGGTGAGGAACTGGATGCTGGCGAAGCTGCCGCCGCAGACGAGGATCGCCGGCCAGCAGCCGATCACGCCACGCCAGCCCGCCATGGTGGCTACCAGCCAGGCCGGCACGATCAGCGAGAAAAACGGCAACTGCCGGCCGGCCATCTGCGACAGCGCCATTTCGTCCAGCCCGGAGATCTCGGCCAGCGTGATGATGGGCGTGCCCAGCGCGCCGAACGCCACGGGCGAGGTGTTGGCCAACAGCGCCAGGCCGGCGGCGTACAGCGGCGAGAAGCCCAGGCCGATCAATAGCGCCGCGGAGATGGCCACCGGCGTGCCAAAACCTGCGGCGCCCTCGACGAACGCGCCGAACGAGAAGGCGATCAACAGCGCCTGCATCCGCCGGTCGGGCGAGATGGCGGCCACGCTCTGCTTGACCACCTCGAACTGGCCGGAACGAACGGTCAGGTGAAAGAGAAACACGGCCGCCAGCACGATCCAGCCGATCGGCAGCAGCCCGAAGCACGCGCCGTAGGCGGCCGAGGCCAACGCCGCCTGGACCGGCATGCCAAAGCCCCA
>JBGSYQ010000548.1:0-1725 GCA_041750795.1 Pirellulales bacterium
TCTGTTAGCGCCGCGACGTCGAGGCGCGCGCGACGCGAGGCGGCGCCCTTGTGTGCCGATGGCTGCTCGACCGTCACGCGAATGCTCGGCCGCGGCTCGCCGACTGGTAGCTCTGCGATCAGTTGTCCCGAGAGCAGATCAAACCGGCGCGCCAACAGCCGCATCCAATTCCCGCGCGGCTCGCCCGCGTGGGTACCGCCATGCGACAACACCAGGTAGTCGGCCGCGCGCGTCGTCGCCACGTACAACAGCCGGTACGACTCGGCCAGATCCTCCTGCTGCTCCAGGAAACGCCACAGTTCATAGCCGCCGATGGCGCGCTGAGAGTCGCCCTCGGCCGACGATTGCACGAGCGGGCCCAACTCGGCATCGAATCGCACGCGGTCGGCGCGCGGATCGGACGCACGGCCAACGTCGGGCACGAACACGATGGGAAACTCCAGCCCCTTGGCCTGATGAATGGTCATCAATCGGACCACGTCGGTGTCCTCCGACAACGTAGCGGCCAACGGCTCCTTGGGCTGCCGCGCGACGAACTCGCTCAATTCCGCGAGGAAATCCGCCAGGTCGAACGCACCGTCGCGCTCGAAGCCCCGCGCCTGCTCGACCACTTTGCGCAGATTGGCCAGCTTGCGCTCGCCGAGAAACTCGGCCAACAGCGAGGCGTCGTAGCCGGTGAGCGTCATTGCCAGCTCGATCAGCTCGCAGATTCGCACCCGGTCCTTGGCGTCGCGCAGCGTGCGCAGCGTTTCGGCGGCGCGCACGACCAACTGTTGCTGTTGCGGCGAGAGCTGCGACGGCAACTCCGCGGCGAACAAGCCGGCGGTCAGCCCGTCGGGATGCTGGGCCAGCCAGAACAGCGTTTCGTCCGGCAGTGAAAAGAATGCGCTGCGCAGCACTCCGGCCAGGCTGACGCCATCGCTGGGTCTGGAGACCGCGCGCAGCAAGTTGAGCAAATCGAAGATCTCCTGCTGGGCATAAAACGCGTGACCGCCCACCAGGTAATAGTCGACGTCGTGCCGCCGCAGCGCATCCTCGTAGAGCTCCACGTCCGAAAGTGCGCGAAACAGGATCGCAACGTCGCCGGGCTTCGCAGTCCGCGCGCGCTGTTGGCCTGGATGCTGCGGATCGGGCTCTCCGACCAGCGGCGCCCCGCCGTCGAGCATCTCTCGAATGCGCAGGGCGATCCACTCGGCCTCGCGGCGGCGCATGGTCCCAACGGTTTCGCGGGGCGGATTATCGCCCGCGTGCGCCCACAGAAACTCGATGGCCGGCTGCGGCGTCGATTGCGAACGAAACGGACGCAGCGCTTCGTAGTCGGCCCCCAGATCGTGCCAGAACAGCGCGTTGGCAAACTCCAGGATGGCCGGCTGGCTGCGGAAGTTGGTGGTCAGCGAGAGTTGACCTGCCGCGGGTGTTTCGTCGCGCAACCGGCGGAACACGTCGGGATCGGCGCCGCGAAAGCGATAGATCGACTGCTTCATGTCGCCGACGAAAAACAGCTTGCCGCTCGACACGGCGTCGCCGCAGAGGGCCTTCACCAGCTCGATCTGGACGCGGTCGGTATCCTGAAACTCGTCGACCAGCAACAACTGAATCTGCGCGGACATCCGCCGCCGCAAGTCGTCGTTGGCCGGATCGACGAGCAACGCGCGTGCCCGCGCCAGCAAGTCGTCGAAGTCGAGCATGGCCAGCGCGTCTTTGCGCTCGGCGTAACGTCGCCGC
>JBGSYQ010000549.1:0-15993 GCA_041750795.1 Pirellulales bacterium
TGACGACGCGCGACATCGACAGATCGCCGAGGACCAACGCAACCAGATCGACGGCGCGCGCGCGGCCGAAGCGCTACTGCGAGGCGAGGCCGAAGAACGACGCGCCCAGACCGAGGCCAACTTCCATCACGCGTGGAGCTCGTTCGGCAGCTACTTTACGTCGATGCGACAGAGCGTACTATTGAATGGGCCGGGCCAGCAGGCGGTGCGCGAGGAAATGTTGAAGCTGGCCTTGAACTACTACCGCCAGTTCATCGACCAGTACGCCAATGATCCGGCACTGGGCGCAGAGCTGGCCGACGCCTATGCCGGCGCGGGGGTGCTGCACACGATGATTGGCTCCCATGAGGAGGCCCGTGCTGCCCTCCAAAAGGGCATCGATGGCTACGAGCGGCTCGTCCGCGAGAATCCAACCGTGGCCAGGCACCAGGCGAGTCTCGCGCGCGTCCAATTCGATCTGGCCGGCGCGCAGCACGAAATCAACCAGGACGACGAGGCCGAGGCATCGTACCGCCGGGCGATTACCATCCGCGAGAAACTCGCTCGCGAAATTCCCGGTGCCAGCGGTCTTTGGCCACGCCTTCCCCAAATCTATATCAAGCTTGGTTTGCTGCAAACCGAAACGGACCGACCGAGCGAGGCCGAGGACTCATTCCGCCGCGCGCTGGAAATCGGCGGCGACACCGCCTCGAAGAGCCCTGGTGGGGGCGACGATTGGCAGGACGTGGCTGACGCATCCTACGATCTTGGATACGCTCAGCACCGAATGAACCGGTCCTCCCAGGCCGAGGCGTCGTTCCGCAGCGCGCTGACAACCTACGAGAAGATCGCGGGCCACGGTCAAATTGGCGCGGCGAACCGGCAAAAGGCTGCCGCGGCGCACTACTATCTGGGGCTGCTCTGGCGCATCGGCGGCCGGCTGGCGGAATCGGAAGCATCCACCCGTCGCGCGCTGCAACTCTTTGAGATGGTCGTTCATAACGACTCTTCGGACGCGCTCACTCACGACTGGCTGGCCAGGGCTCACCTTCAACTGGGCCTTCTGCAGAGCTCCTCGGGCCGCAGCAGCGAGGCAATTCA
Source organism: Pirellulales bacterium (assembly GCA_041750795.1). Classification (GTDB taxonomy): domain Bacteria; phylum Planctomycetota; class Planctomycetia; order Pirellulales; family PALSA-1355; genus JTS-RE94. Next base: position 1,081 of record JBGSYQ010000549.1, read on the forward strand.
AAGCTGGACGGCCGCGGCCGCCGAATTCGGGGCCGCAGCCGAGCTCCACGACCCGAGGGTCAACGTCTTCGCGCGCATGGGTGACACACTGGCCTTGCTGGGCCAATGGCAACAGGCCGCGGATGCTTTCGCCAAGGCCACCGTGGCCGCCAACTACGCCTGGAGGCCCCAATTCCAATGGGCCTTGCTCGAACTGGCCGCCGGCAACGAGGCCGGCTATGCGGCAACCTGTGCCGATCTCCTGGCGCGACACGGCGACCATCCGTCCACCGCCACGGCCACCGGCATCGCGCTGGCATGCATCGCTGGCGACCGTGCGGTCGAGGACATGAACAAGGTCGTGCAAATCGTCCAGCGGCTCGCGGACTCCGAACCGCTCAATCCGGCGTTCCAATCGTGGCTCGGCGCCGCGCAATTCCGCGCCGGCCAGACTCAAGAGGCGATTGAAAGGCTCAGAAAGTCGGTGCCGCTCCACTCCGTCGCCGCGTTGGCCGCGCCCGGGCAGCTCGACCAGATCCGCGTCAGTTGGCTCACGAGCGAAACAATCCTGGCGCTGGCATATCACCAGGCGAACGACGAGCAGGCGCTGGCCAAACAGCTCGACGTGGTACGCAAGCTGGTCCAAAAGCTCGAGGCGACAAATCCTCATTACAGCCAGGATTTCGGCGAGTGGGCACTTCCACTGGCCATTCAATTGGCCAAGCGGAACCTGGCGCGGTTGGAAGCCCGCTGACAGCAACCCGCCCCCGGAACACCCTCGGCCACGGTTCCGCATGTTCCTTGAAGGAGCGGATATCTCTTAATTCCTCCTTTTTTCTGACGGTTTTCAGACGTCCACGTCGCATGGAGAGTTGGGACAGCGAGGGGTTTGCCCTTGGCTGGCCCCTTTTCAAGCGACCCGCAACTAGCACTACCGGGAGGACCGCCACATGCGCCGCTTGCCATTCGTGCTCCTGTTTCTCTGGGCCCTTCCAGTCGCTGCGCAGGCTGCGCCGCTGCGAATCGGCATCACCTATACCGACGGCCAGATCCTTAGCGGCCCCCTGACGTCCGATCTGGACGCCCTGCCGGAATCGGTGTTTGCCTCGTTCACCCTGTCGAGTGCGGCAGGCACTCTGGCCGACGTCGTCGAGTCGTCGCTCGCCTTTGGCGACGGCGCGTGGGGCGCGGTCGACTTAGAGACCTTTAGCGCCGCGTTTCTGCCCACCGACGCCGGCGGGCTGGCGGTCGTCTCGCTTACGTACGCTTACCGCCCGATCGATACGCCGACGACTAACGGCAAGCTCGCCGCGAACTTCCCGCTGGAAATCCAGGGAACAGACGTGGCCACTGGTCAGTCGTTTCATTACCGGTACGACACGTCGAGCCAGGAAGTGACGGTGATCCCCGAGCCGTCGAGCGTGGCACTAGCCGCGCTGGGCCTGGCGTTTATCATGCCAGCGGCGCGCCGCCGAACCAAACGCGGATTCGGCCGATGCGCATAGAAACACCAAAACCTTGCTGCGTTCTTCGAACCGTTACGTTCGGTCAAACACGCAGTGGTTTCGGCCTTGCGCGGTGCATCGCTCACGCGGCGTCGACGACTCTCGGTGGTCCGAAAAGCTGCGTCAGCCGTCCAGAGCTAATCCTGCCAGACAGTCTACTTTGGAGGAACGTTAATGCGCACGATCATTTTGAGTCTCTCCGTGGGCCTGGTGGCAATCTCACCGGTTGCCGACGCGGCGGTCACCGCCAGCGGGAATCAGGGCAACACACCCACGGTAACACAACACAATGGAAACTTGGCAAACGGCTTCACCGTCAATGAAGATGTCGCGTTCGATTCATCCGCCGGTCACTGGATCAAGCAACTGGTCAACTCGGGCGGCGGCATATCGAGCGGCGATCGCGTCGACATTGTGGAGACCTTCACCAACACCGGCCTGGATGCCTGGACCGGCTGGCATGAACAGATCATCTCCGTAACGGAGATTAGCGGACCGCAGCCCGGCTTCCTCTTCGACGAGAACTCCCTGATGGTTTCCGTCGACGCTGGAGGCGGCTTCCAACTGCTGAGCGCCGGCGTCGACTACAACGTGGTGGCAACCGACTATATGGGTCCCGGCATGGGAGTCGGCAACGTCGGGTGGCAGGCGGTCTCGATCTTCTTCGAACCGCATGCCCTCATCCAAGCCGGCGATGCTCTCAGAATTGACAAGCAAATCTTCGAAGTCTTCCTCGACGTCGACGTTTGGCCGACGGGAGAGGCCGCCGAGATTGCACAGTACCCGATCGTCCCGGAGCCGTCGTCCTGGGTGCTTGCCGCGCTGGGCTTGGCGGGCCTGGCCGTTCGAATGTCCCAGCGACAACGTCTTGCAGGGTTTGCCCGCTTCCGCCGATTTGATCCACGGCGCGATGAGTCAATGAATCCGCACCGACTTGAATGATTGAGAACGCGAACGCATTCCGGCCCTCAAGTTACCAGAGGCACTTGCGGCTGACCTTCATAAACCAGATCGACGAAACCTGTGCAGTGCGTTTCTGCCCCGGATTGTCGGGGCTTGATCCTTTTTCTCAAACCGGAGAATCGCCATGGAACCGCGACAAAAGGATGTGCGTCGTTGTGAGACTGACAAACCACGTCGTTTCAGGATCGACAAACTGGAGGAACGGATTGCCCCGTCAGCGTCATGCGACGTCTTTAATCACCTGCTCGACGAAGTCCTCCCCCCCAGTAACCCAGGACGCGAGGGGGTCGCCCGAGCAATTAGCTCGACCCCCTGCTAGGAGTGTTCTCAGCGTGTTAACACGCCATTGCCCGGGACGAATATCTCGTCCCGGGCATTTCCTGACACTGAGCTCCATCATTGCCGCATGATTTCCTCGGCTCCCAAACCGTTGCCGCTGCGCCGTGCAGAGTTGACCATTCGCCCGCTTGGCGAGCGTGGCCAACACGTGGTCAAGGACCCGGCGACCGGCGAGCTCTTTCACCTGGGGGCCGAGGAACATTTTCTCCTGATGCAACTCGATGGCCATACGCCGGCCGAGGCCATTTGTGCGGCCTACGCCGAGCGGTTTGGCGAGCCGCTGACCGCCGAGGATCTGGAGGCGTTCGTGGAGCTGGCGCGCCAGCAATCGCTCGTCGAGGCAGACCCGGTCGGGAGCGACGAGCGAGACGGCCCAGCGACGCCTGGGTCCACTCGATCCACCTCGACGGCGAAGGCCAGCGTTTCGAGCACGGTCGCTCAGGGCAAGAGACAAAACATCCTCTATTGGCGCAGAAAGATCTTCGACCCGAATCGGCTCTTCGACGGGCTGGAGCCCAGGATTCGCTCCTTCTGGACGCGCGGCTTTATGGTGTTCTCGGCCGCCAGCATTGTACTGGCCGCCTGGGTCTCGTGGGCCAATTCGACGGGCATGGCCCAGTCATTCCAAGCCGCGCTCCGCTGGGAAACGGCGCTGCTCGTCTGGCTCACCCTGATGCTGGTCACCACGCTGCACGAGTTTGCCCACGGGCTGACCTGCAAGCACTACGGTGGCGAAGTGCGCGAAATCGGCTTTTTGCTGATGTTTTTCCTGCCCTGCTTCTACTGCAACGTGTCGGATGCGTGGCTGTTTCGCGAGAAATCGAAACGCCTGTGGGTCACGCTGGCCGGCGGATACTTCGAGCTATTTCTCTGGTCGCTGGCTGTATTCGTCTGGCGACTGACCATCGAGGACACACTGGTCCATTACCTGGCCTTCGTCGTGCTTAATGTCTGCGGTGTGCGGTCGCTTTTTAATTGGAATCCGCTCATCAAGCTCGACGGTTACTACTTGTTGAGCGATTGGGCGGAAGTGCCGAACTTGCAGCAGCAGGCGTTCGGCTATGCAAAGGCGCATGCCCGTTGGCTCTTGTGGGGCGCCGAGCGGCCTGTGCGTAATCCGCGCGGTTTGCTTTTGCTCGGTTATGGCGCCGCAAGTCTTCTGTTTTCGTTTTTGTTTATTGGGCTGATGTTGTGGGGAATGTTTCATTTCCTAGGGAGCAAGTGGGGTTGGCCGGGCGTCTTTCCCGTAGTGGCGCTGGGGCTGGTGAGCACTCGGGGACTGCTTCGGGGCGTTACTTCCGGGGAGGTGCGGATGATGATTGCGACACGTCGTAGGCGCGCATCTCTCTGGCTGCTGGTTTTGGCCGGCCTGGCCGCGGGCTTGTGCCTGGTAGAAGTCGAAGACCGGGTTGGCGCCACCGTCCACCTTCGGCCGACGGTCCGCGCCGAGGTACGCTCGCCTGTAGCTGCCTTCGTGAAGGAGATCTATTTCGATGAAGGCGATCGCGTGTCGCCTGGGGCGCCCGTCGCGCTGCTGGAGATCCCAGACCTCAGCAGCCGCATGGCCCAGAAAGATGCTGAGTCGCGGGAAGCGCAGGCCAGATTGAAGTTGCTCGAAGAGGGCACACGTCCGCAGGAGTTGACCGAACAACGGCAGCGCGTCGCACGGGCTCGCGTGTGGCGCGATCTGGCCAAAAAGGATCTGGCGCACGCCCGGCAGGCCCTCGACGAGGAATTGGCGCGGCTGGAGGAACAGGCCGCACAGTACGGCTTCGAATACACTGCGGCCCGGGACGCCTACGACCGCACCGAAGCCCTGCGTGGCAAAAGCGTTGTTTCGGAAGAACAGTACCGAGAGGTCAAGCGCCGTCTTCAAGTGGCACAATCCCAGCTCGAGCAAGCTCAATTCCAAAAACGGCACCGCCAGGCATTGGGGACACGCGAGGCAGTCGCCGGGCTCGATGCAGAAGCGGAATTGGCCCGCCGCGAGAAGGACCTGGCCGACACCGAAGGGACTCTGTTACTGATGGAAGCCGGCTCTCGGCCGGAGGAGATCGAGGCCGCCCGCGCGCACCTGGCACGGCTGCAGGAAGAAGTCCGTTACCTGGCACAACTCGAATCGAAGCTGCTCGTCCATAGCCCCGTGTCGGGATTGATTACAACCGCGCGGCTCAAAGAGAAAGTCGGTCAGTTCCTAGTCGAGGGCGACCCGATCTGCCTGGTCGCAGAGCCCGACAAACTCGAGGCAGAGATCGCAGTGGCCGAGCAGGACGTTGCGCGGCTGCAAGTGGGTCAGCCCGTGCAACTGAAAGTCAGGGCGCTGCCCTTTGAGTCGTTTCATGCCGCGGTCACGCGAATCGCTCCCAGCGCGACGCGTGCAGATGTACAAGGGACCGTCACGGTCTATTGTCGAATCGACAACATGGATGCCGAGTTGCGGCCGGAGATGAGTGGCTACGCGCGCATTTCCACCGGCCGGCGGCCGATTGGCGCAGTCGCCTCCAACCGCGCACTTCGCTACCTCCGTACCGAGTTTTGGTGGTAGCGATGATTCACGTCAGAAGGCCCGTAACGCATCGGCATCCGGGCACCCTGCGGGCGCAGAACCGAGCGGCTAGGTTGGGAAGGTAGGCCCGTGAACGCCACGTTTGGCCCACGTCGCGGCCGGTGGCCTGCCTTGGCCACCGAGGCCGCCCGCGAGAAAACGCCCCGACGTTTGCGACGTGGGGCGTTGGGGCGGAACCCCGTGCGGGGCCTACCCGTTGGCCGCGAAGTGGCCGCGATCGGTCTACTTGAAGCGGGCCTCATTGCCCTTGGTGTCTACCTCCCTGAGTAGTCTGAATGTGCGAACGAAGGCGCTCGTTGGCGCCCGGGTGCTGCTTCTGCGTGCGAGCAACGCCAAGGTTCTTGGTAAGCGCATACGTCACACTAGCCCTGGCGGCGCATAAAGGCCGCTAGTGATCAAATGTATCGAACCGCGGTCTTACTGGTCGAATCAAAGGCGACACCCTCCGTTAAGGTACCTTCCCGAGCTGCTATTTCTTCAATGGCGGTTCGGGCCAGTTGACGGAGAGTTTCTGCAGGAAGAACTGCTGCTTTGCGTTCTGCGTTAAGACCAGCATTTGACGTCCCTCCTCCGAGAAAACGATCTGCTGCACCTGGCGACCAGCAGGCAAGCGGTCGGCGCCTAAATGTCGTCGAGTGGCCAAGTCCCAAAATCGAATCGTACCATCCCCTCCGCTCGATAGTAGAGTCCTACCCGATGGATGAAAGGCAAGGCAGGTGACGGCGCCAGCTCCGTGTCCCTCCAAAGTTCGCTGCAAATCACCCGTCCGTAGATCCCACACCTGAATTCCCGCGTCGAAATGAGCCGAAGTCAGGAATTGATTGTTGGGATGAAATTTGAGCCGCAGCACATCAGTCAACACCGGCAGCCGACGGACGATCCTCCACAGATCGGTATCGACAATCAGAATTTCAGGGGCATGACCTCCTAGCGCCATCCACCGTTTATCCGCAGAAAAATCGAGAGCCCGCCCCCAGGACGCGAGCTTGCACGTGAAAACCTGTTTTGATGATGAGACGTTCCAGACCGACGTATGACCGTCAACGCCAGTTGTCGCCAAGTATTGGCCGTCCGGCGAGAACATCGTCGAGAGCACCTCGTAGGGATGCGAGAACGACTGCAACACGCGCCGCTCGCGAGCATCCCACACATCGATTGCTCCAGTCCGGTCAACTGTAGCAAATCGGCTGCCGCTTTCGGCAATGGCGAGCATGACAATATCTCGGACTCCGCGCGGGATGCTCCACATTGTGTCGCCCGTGCTCACCTCGATCGACTGTAGTTGATCGGCTTCATTCCACACCAGCATGTGGCTCGCATCGGGTGCGAGTTGCACCCCGCTTGTGCCGGGCGCCAGCGGGCGGTCTGTGGTCTGCAGCGCGTCCAACTCCCAGGTTTTGATTTCTCCGTCATCGCCGCACGACGCCAAGCGATCGTTGTCGATGAAGGCGATCGAATTCACGGAGCCCTGGTGGGCCGCGATTAGCTGACACTTGCCGAAACCGAAATCTCTCAAGTGGGGCGACATGACGCCGGTCAGTCTCCAAAAACCGATCATTCCGTCGCTGCAGCCCGCCACGAGGTTGTATCCGTCTGGAGATAGCGCTAGGTCCATGATCTTTGCACGCAACCGAGCGGTGGACGCCATGGGCGCTGCTGCCATCGAGTGATGCAGGCTGATCCGCCCTGTTCCGTTGGGAGCAATCAAGAAATAGCCGCGTTGCGGGGCTTCCACGACCAGATTCGCTGGTCCGTTGCTGGTCGGGAAGTCGCGGAATATGTCGCCCGTCGTTACTCTCCAACTACGGACGCGGCGTGCATTCTCGAGCGAGCAGATTGCAGTTACCAGCTTCCCATCGCGGCTGAAGACGAAACCCTCGTTGCCTGTGTTCGTCTCCAAAATCCGAGAGGTTCCATCTTCCAGGCTCATCAGTTTTGCCGGCTGATTGCGGGAGCCGGCGACCAGGTATCGACCATCGGGCGAAAAGACAGCCTCTTCGATGGTTGTGTCGAAGTCTGCCAAAGTTTCGGTTTTGCGTGCACCGTCAAGCTCCCACTTCTCAAGGGAGTTATAGCCCGTCACAACATACTTGCCGTCGGGAGAGATCGCCAGCGCGTGCAAGGGGTGCGACGATGCCTCAATCGTCTGCAGCAAGTCGCCGGTGGCAGTGTCCCAGGTTCGAATGGTTCCATCATCACCCGCGGACACGAGGCGCCGATCGTCCGGGTGAATGGCCACCTCGCGGACCGGGCCGGTATGCCCACGCATGGCCGCCAAAGGAGCGTGGAAAGTCCGAGATTGCAGAGTGTACCAAGGAAGTGTACGCAGGTCGGGTTCGCCGGAGCGCGGTAGATGGCGGTGCAAAATATCGAGCACTTCGTCGACTCGATTCTCCTCCCATGCCTCGAATGCCTGCTGGATGTCCAGCGAGTAGACTTCTCGCCGCAGTGCCTCGCGATGCTGCTCGGCTTCGGCCTGTGCGGCCTGCGTCGCTGCGAGCTGCGTGTTAGCTCTCCCACGTTGCTGATCCGCTTCTCGATAGAGAGCAGAGATAGCGAGTAGTGCCGCAGTGGAACCGACGATGGCTATCAGGAGCACAATGACGGTCAGCCAAGCCATGTCGCTACGACGCCTCGACCACTTGACGACCCTTTCAACGACCGTTGGTGGCTTGGCCTTGATCGGCATGTGATCCAGAAAGCGAAGCAGATCTTCGGCCATCGCTTCGGCGGTGTTGTAGCGATCTGCCGGATTCTTCTCGATTGCCTTGGAGATGATCGTTTCCAACTCGACCGGCGCGGAGAACCAGCTTCCGGAGCGGGGGCGGCACGCGGTGCGCGACACTTCGCAGTAATTCCCGATGGTCGCTACCCGCCAACGCAGGCCGCAGGGCGGCCAATTCATAGAGCGTGATGCCGAGGGAGTAAATGTCTGTTCGATGGTCGACGATCGCCCTGCTGCCAGCGGCCTGTTCGAGCGACATATAGCGAACCGTCCCTAGCAGGTCGCCGGTCAACGTGAGTCCGGCGTCAGCCTCGATGCGAGCCAGTCCAAAATCGGTGACCCAAAGATGGCCGCTGGCGTCCAGCAGCAGATTGGCGGGCTTGATGTCGCGATGCACGACCCCGTGCTGATGGGCATGATGCAATGCCTCTGCGGCTTGGCAGCCCAGCCGCGCCACGGTACGAAAGTACTCGCTACTGGCGCGCATGGGGGCCATCCAAGGCCCCGAATCGACCTTGGAAGTGCCCGTGTTCATCCGCGCGGGTAAGGAATCGCCGTCGCTCGACTCATCGCGCAGCGAAGTCTCGGAGACGGCTCGTCCGACCGAATCGGCGTCCAACAACGAATCCGCGGCGCGTAGCTGCTCGATTACGCGGGCCACGCTCTGACCGCGGATCAACTGCATCGCGTAGTAGTGGACGCCGAGTTGCTCGCCGACTGAGTAGATAGAGACGATATTGGGATGGTCGAACAGGGCCGCGGCGCGGACTGCATTTTTGAAACGGGCCAGTCTTTTTTCGTCGAGCATGCAGGCCAGTGGCAGGATCTTAAGCGCCACATGGCGATCCATCGAGAGTTGTTCGGCCTCGAAGACGATGCCCATGCCGCCTCGGCCGATCTCACGAATGATACGGAAATCGCCAATAGCTGACGGCACACCGTCGTCGAGGCCGTGTAGACCGTGGCGCTGCCTGAGCGAACCGCTGACTTCCGATTTTCCGATGACGTCCAACGCCGGAAACACATCTTCGATGATTTGAGCAAAGTCGGGATAGCGCCGGGTGTACTCGTCGATGCGAGGTCGATCGCCGCGTTGGACCCGATCGAAAAACTCGCTGGCGATTCGGCCGATCACATTCTCGGCCTCGCTGTCCATGGAATGAACTTGCATCGAACTGGATCCCACCGTGACGTGCCTGGGCTCGGCCACTCGATTGGTCCATCTTAACTTGCCGAAGCGCGGCCTGTCGCATTTAATTTGCTGCGCAGTCTTAGTATGGCCCGTCCATAACGCTTGCTGGCCGCATCGATTGAGAGGCCCAACAGCTCCGCAACTTCCACATTGGTCAAGTCCTCTACGTGCCGCAGCAGCAAGATTTCGCGGTCTGACTCGGACAGGAGCTGCATCACCTCGTGGGTTTGAGCGATCAACTCTTGCCGTTGCAGCAATGTACTCGGTCGGGGAGTGCAAAGGGACTGAGCCAGCGCCCACGATGATGCTGGCGACAACGCCACTTCGCGCCGCACCGAACGCTTCTGTGCCACGACGTGCTTGCGTCTTGCTTCGGCCAGCCGATCAAGCGCCTTGCCGCGTAGCCAAAGCTTGAACGAAACCGGCCGCGATTCCAGGTACTCGTCGATGCGGCGGGTCACCACCAGGTGCGTCTCTTGAATCACGTCCGACGGATCGACCCGGCGGCGTAACTCGGCGCCCATTTGCAAGTTCAGCAATCGCCGCAAGTAGTCGCGATGATCTGCCAGTAGCTGATCAAGTGCTGCCGTATCGCCGGCTGCGACCCGGCCGAGCAACGCTTCGATTCCCATCGCACTTGCCCTCGGTGAGACAACTTCCCGGCACGCTTCCCGCAAACACTGGTTAAGAGGCTGACAAACAACCGGACGCAAATACATAATTTCCCGGCTTTCCCAACTTGCCGGGACAGTTCTTTGTCTGCCTCTAAGGGCGGACAGACCGACGACCATTTTTTCATGGATCGCCAGATTCTACAAATTCTAGCAGATATTCCTGTCCGGACGCTGGCATTTCGACGGGTCGAATAGAGGAGGGAACTCGCAAACCCGTTTCCGCCCGAATATCCCGCTATTTTCACCTGGCAACCGTCCGCCAAGCCTGGGGGCAGCTACGGTGCCGCACCGATCTTCGCAGGGGAAACGCTAATGATGCACAAACCAACTCGCCGCCTTTTCTCCATGAGCGCTATTCTTGCGCTGTCTAGCTCGCTCGTCGTCCTCTGCGCCGCGTCCGCCTTCGCCGTCACGATTTCCACCGTGCCGGTCGGCAACGCGGGCAACGCGGGGGAAGTGCAATCGCAAGGCACGTTCGGCGCGGTCTCCTACGATTATCGCATCGCCACGACCGAAGTGACCAACAGGCAGTACACCGAATTCTTGAACTTCAAGGCCGTCAGCGATCCGTTGGGCCTCTACAACGCGAACATGGGCAGCGATGCCCGCGGCGGAATCACGCAAAGCGGTGTCAGCGGCGGCTTCACCTACGCGCCCAAGACGAACATGGGCGACAAGCCCGTGAACTATGTGAGCTGGTACGACGCGATCCGGTTTGCCAACTGGCTGAACAACGGCAAGGGGAGCGGCGACACGGAAACTGGCGCGTATACGCTAGAGGGCGGAACGGCCACGCCCTCTAATGGGCTGACCATCACGCGCAACTCAGGCGCTACGTGGTTCCTGACCAGCGAAGACGAATGGTACAAGGGGGCCTACTACGATCCGACACTCTCCGGCGGCAGTGGTGACTACTGGGACTACCCCACTCAAAGCAACAGTGCCCCCACAGTCGCCACGGCTAACAGCGTGGGCGACATCAGTAATCCGGGTTCCAACGTCGCCAATTACCTTTCAGGCGCCGACTGGAATAGCCAAAACGGCAACGTGACGACGGTCGGTAGCGCCGGCCCGTTGAGCGACAGTTTCTATGGGACAGCGGATCAGGGCGGCAACGTCTGGGAATGGAACGAGGCCTTAATCGGCTCGTCTCGGGGCTTGCGCGGGGGTTCGTGGGTCAACCTCTCGAGCAGCCTGCTCGCCTCGAGCCGGTTCATCGGCAACCCGTCGGGCGAGAGCGACGTCGTCGGGTTCCGTGTGGCAACCGTCCCTGAGCCAGGTACAGCAGTGCTCGGGATGATTGGTTTTGCGTTGACGCTTTGGTGGTGGAGAAGGCGCAAGTAGCCCTTTGGGCTTTGGCCCTTTTACCCTTAACCTTTCGCCGGAGGCGCAGCCTCCGGCGCGCGAGACTTCAGAGGAAACGCTAATGACGCACAAACCAACCCGCTCCCTTTTGTCGCGTAGCGCCCTTCTCGCGCTTTCAATGCTCATCGCGCTCTTCGCCGCGACTGCCCAGGCGGTCACCATTCCCACCGTGCCAGTCGGCAATCTGGGCAACGCCAACGACACGACTGGCTTTGGCGCCGTGAGCTACGACTACCTCATCGCCACGACGGAAGTGACCAACGCCCAGTACGCCGAATTCCTAAACGCCAAGGCCGTCAGCGATCCGCTGGGCCTCTACAACGCGAACATGGGCAGCAATGCCCGCGGCGGCATCACGCAAAGCGGTGTGAGCGGCGGCTTCACCTACGCGCCCAAGACGAACATGGGCGACAAGCCCGTGAACTTTGTGAGCTGGTACGACGCGATCCGCTTCGCCAACTGGCTGCACAACGGCCAAGGCTCGGGCGACACGGAAACCGGGGCGTACACGCTGTTGGGCGGAACGGCCACGCCCAGCAATGGCGACAGCATCACCCGCAACTCGGGCGCCCTCTGGTTTCTGACCAGCGAGGACGAATGGTACAAGGCGGCCTATCATCAGCCCTCCGCGCAGGGAGGCGACAGCGACGACTACTGGCTCTATCCCACGGCCAGCAATACGGACCCCACGGTTGCCACGGCCAATAGCGTGGGCGACATCAGCAACCCGGGGGCCAACGTAGCCAACTACGATTTTGGCGCCGACTGGAACAGCCTGGACGGCAACGTCACGACGGTGGGCAGCGCCGGCGCTTTGAGCGACAGTTTCTACGGCACAGCGGACCAGGGCGGCAACGTCTGGGAGTGGAATGAAGCGCTGATCAGCGGCTCGGGTCGGGGCTTGCGGGGCGGGTCGTTCTTCAGCAGCGCGCTCCACTTGCAGTCCTCGTTCCGGAACAGCATCAACCCGTCGGACGAGTTCAGCAGCATCGGGTTCCGCGTGGCAACCGTCCCCGAGCCAAGTACGGCAGTGCTGGCGATTGTTGGTTGTGGGTTTTTGTGGTGGTGGAGAAAGAGGCGCAAGTAGCCCTTTATCCTTTTTCTCTTTTACCCTTTTCTTTTTCGTTCCCGCCGGAGGCGCTAGCCTCCGGCGCGCGAGACTTGTGAGGAAACGCTCATGACCCGCAAAACAACTCGTCGCCTCGTCGCGTTGAGCGCTATTACCGCGCTGTCTACTCTGCTCGTAACGGCCTTCGCCGCGGCTGCCCAGGCCGTCACCATTCCCACCGTCCCGGTCGGCAACGCGGGCAACGCGGGGGAAGTGCAATCGCAAGGCACGTTCGGCGCGGTCTCCTACGATTATCTCATCGCAACGACCGAGGTGACCAACGCCCAATACGCAGCGTTTTTAAGCGCCAAGGCCGTCAGCGATCCGCTGGGCCTCTACAACACCAACATGGGCAGCAATGCTCGCGGCGGGATCACGCAAAGCGGTGTCAGCGGCAGCTTCACCTACGCCGCCAAGACGAACATGGCCGACAAGCCGGTCAACTTCGTGAGTTGGTACGACGCGATTCGCTTTACCAACTGGTTGCACAATGGGCAGGGGTCGGGCGACACGGAAACCGGCGCGTATACGCTAGAGGGCGGAACGGCCACGCCCAGCAATGGCCTGACCATCACGCGCAACTCAGGCGCTACGTGGTTCCTCACCAGCGAAGACGAATGGTACAAGGGGGCCTACTACGATCCGACGCTGGCTGGCGGCAGTGGTGATTGCTGGGACTACCCGACGCAGAGCAACACGGCCCCCACGGTTGCCACGGCCAATAGCGTGGGCGACATCAGTAATCCGGGCGCCAACGTAGCCAACTACAACCTTGGCGCCGATTGGAACATCCAGAACGGCAACGTCACAACGGTCGGCAGCGCCGGCGCTTTGAGCGACAGTTTCTACGGCACAGCGGACCAGGGCGGCAACGTCTGGGAGTGGAATGAAGCGCTGATCAGCGGCTCGGGTCGGGGCTTGCGCGGGGGTTCGTGGTTCGACAACTCAAGCAACCTGCTCGCCTCGAGCCGGTTCGACGTCAGCCCGACGAGCGAGGGCAGCGCTTTCGGGTTCCGTGTGGCAACCGTCCCTGAGCCAGGTACAGCAGTGCTCGGGATGATTGGTTGTGTGCTGATGCTGTGGTGGAGCAAGCGGCGCAAGTAGCCCTTTATCCTGTTTCTCTTTTACCCTTAATCATTCGCCGGAGGCGTTGCCTCCGGCTCGCGAGACTTGTGAGGAAACGCTCATGACCCGCAATACAACTCGTCGCCTCGTCTCGTTGAGCGCTATTACCGCGCTGTCTACTCTGCTCGTAACGGCCTTCGCCGCGGCTGCCCAGGCCGTCACCATTCCCACCGTGCCGGTCGGCAACCTGGGGAATGCCCTCGATCCTTCGACTGGGAACCTGTATGGTGGTGTGGCGTACAACTACCGCATCGCAACGACCGAGGTGACCAACGCCCAGTATGCCGAATTCTTGAATTTCAAGGCGGCTAGCGACCCGTTGGGCCTGTACAGCACGAGCATGGGCGGCGATGCCCGCGGCGGGATCAGGCAAAGCGGTGTCAGCGGCAGCTACAGCTACACCACCAAGACGAACATGGCCGACAAGCCGGTGAACTATGTGAGCTGGTACGACGCAATCCGCTTCGCCAACTGGCTGCACAATGGGCAAGGAAGCGGCGACACAGAAACCGGCGCGTACATGCTAGAGCGCTTTCACGTTCCCTGTAGCGGTATTCGGTGGTTAGTCAGTGCGGACGGTGCAAAAGCGTCCGCGAAAACCGCGATAGCATTCAGTGCTATCCACGCTACACAGCAATTGAAACCGCTCTAGAGGGCGGCACGCCCAGCCCAGTAACGGCCTGACCATCAGGCGCAACCCAGGCGCGATCTGGTTCCTCACCAGCGAAGACGAATGGTACAAGGCGGCCTATCATCAGCCTGCCGCGCAAAGGGGCGACAGCGACGACTACTGGCTCTATCCCACCGCCAGCAACAGCGCGCCCACGGTTGCCACGGCCAACAGCGTGGGCGATATCAGCAATCCGGACGCCAACGTAGCCAACTACAATCTTGGCGCCGACTGGAACAGCCTGAACGGCAATGTGACTACGGTCCGCAGCGCTGGCCCCTTGAGCGAGAGCTACTACGGCACGTCGGACCAGGGCGGCAACGTGTGGGAGTGGAACGAAGCCTTGATCGGCGGCTCGTTTCGGGGCTTGCGGGGCGGTTCGTTCGACAGCAGCGCGGTCCGCTTGCAGTCCTCGGGCGGGCACCTCTTCGACCCGACGGACGAGGACGGCTTTGTCGGGTTCCGCGTGGCAACCGTGCCTGAGCCAAGTACGGCACTGCTGGCGATCGTCGGTTGTGGGTTGATGTTGTGGTGGCGAAAGCGGCGCAAGTAGCCCTTTATCCAGGGCGATTGCGCCATGCTGGGTAATATGGCATGATGGGGCAAAGCTTTTTTGCCGCTGGCTGTGGAGCAGCCGGGGTTGAAGGAGGCGCATTGCCAAGGAGGCGTGTCATGTCGAGTATCAAGTCGGCGCGGATCGAG
>JBGSYQ010000550.1:0-12742 GCA_041750795.1 Pirellulales bacterium
TTGCCGTGCCGCTCGACCAGGTTGGCCAGTCCGCCGACCGACTGGGCTCCGGCCAATGGAGCGCCCGGTCGCCCGTACCCGACGCGCGCGAGCTGGCCGAACTTGCCGAACGTTTCAACGCCATGGCCCATCAGCTTCAACAACGGATCGGCGTGCTGATTCAAAACAACAACGAGCAAAAGGCCGTGCTGGCCAGCATGGCTGAAGGCGTATTGGCCGTCGACAGCGACGAGCACGTGATCAGCATGAACAAGGCATCGGCGCGGCTGCTGGGGATCGAGCAGGCGCAAGCCCAGGGTCGCCCGCTGGGCGAAGTGGTGCGCAACGCCGACTTGAGCCGCTTTATCAGCCGCGCCTTGACCTGCCGCGAGCCCATCGAAGCCGACGTCATGCTGCTGGGCGATCGCCAGCGCGTGATGCAGGCGCACGGCTCTGCGTTGCACGATTCCGAGGGCCGTTCGATCGGCGCGGTGATCGTGCTCAATGACGTCACCGACTTTCGCCGGCTGGAGCACATTCGCCGCGACTTCGTGGCCAACGTCTCTCACGAGCTGAAAACTCCCATCACGTCGATCAAGGGCTTTGTCGAAACACTGCTCGACGGCGCCAGCCAGAATCCCCTCGACGCGGAACGATTTCTGCGCATCATCGCCAAGCAGGCCGACCGGCTGCACGCCATCATCGAGGATCTGCTCAGTTTGTCGAAGATCGAGCAAAGCGAGGACGCCGAAGACATCGTGCTGGAGCCGGCGCCCCTATGCGGTGTCTTGGAGGCGGCCGTGCACGCCTGCCACAGCGCCGCCGAAGAACACGACATCACCGTCAGCCTGGCGTGCGACGCCGAGATCCAAGCCCGCATCAATCCCATGTTGCTGGAACAGGCGGTGGTCAACCTGTTGGACAACGCGGTCAAATACAGCGAGCCGCGTCGCGAAGTGCGCGTCAGCGCCGAGAGTGCCGGCGGCGAAGTGCTGATCCACGTCGCCGACCGCGGCAGCGGCATTGCCGACGAACACTTGCCGCGGATTTTCGAACGGTTCTATCGCGTCGACCGGGCTCGCAGCCGCAAACTGGGCGGCACCGGGCTGGGACTGGCCATCGTCAAGCACATCGTCCAAGCCCATCACGGCCACGTCACCATCGACAGCACGCTGGGCATCGGCAGCACGTTCACCATTCACTTGCCCCCGCTATAAGCCCAGAAACGGCGCCGGCACCAGGAACGCGTGCTGCTCGTACAGACTCCACACGCCGTACCAGGACAGGTACTGCGTGAAGTACACGATACCCACGTACACGATCACCACCGGCAACATTGCCAAACGGCTCGGCCAGCGCCAAAACCAGGCCCGCGGCGAACGCCGATCGGCCGCTCGGGCCAATGCCCAACCGGTCAAGAGCCTGGCGGGAAAGATCGACACCACGAACAACAAGCTCGGCAGCCAGGCGGCCTCGCGCGGCACGATCTCGATTTTCAGCAGGTACAAGGGGAGCGCCAACGTCAGCGAAACCACCAGGGCGATCAGAAACGCGACCGGCGCCCGCGTGAACTGCCGCCGCAGGCCCGCGACGTCGAACATCGCCCCCAGCCGATCTTCCGCGGCGAACCGCGCCTGCAAAAACGGCAAGTGTACCAACACCAGCGCCAGCAGCGCGCCGCCGACCAGCCCCACCAGCGGCCCTCCGCGCGCCAGCCCTGAAGCGGCTGCCAGCAGCGTCACCGGCACGATCAACCACGCCACGGCGCCAACAAATCCGCGCAGACCCAGCCAGAAATAGTACGGCAAACGCAGATCGACGCAGAATCGCCACACCGCGTCGCGCGCCCGCGCGTAGGCATCCGGCGCCAGCACCAGGCGCAGCGTCTTGAGCGGGCGTGGAATGAGGAAACTGCGAATACGTCCCCCGCGCAAACAGGCCGAAGCCGTCTGCGCAAGCACCAGCACCCCCAGTACGATCGTCGCCAGCATCCAGATGCTGGTGGCGCGACTGGTTGGATCGATCAACCGCGCCGAGACGGCCAGCGACGAAGCAAACCAAAGGGGAATCATCAGCAACCCCACCCCGACCGCAATGCGCCCCAGCCGCGCTGCCTGGCGAATGCCGACAAACCCCTGGCGCAGACTGCCGCTGCGCGCCACGCGGCCGCTGACCTCCAGCAAATAGCCCAGGCTGAGAAACTGCAAGACGGGAATCGTGGCCAGCACGGACAACCCGACGATGAGCGTCAGCGTGCCGAACCCCCACTCCAGGATGCTCGACACGGCGTGCCACGCGGCCAAGAGCCGACGACCGCGGGGTGCAATGGCCACGTTGGAGCCTTGGGGCGCCGCGGGATATCGCTCAGCGTCGACCAAACTCGAACCGGAAGCCATAGGTGCGGACTCTCCCAGACAGTGCTTCGCCGGCATGCGACGGTCCTTGGTCCATGATAGCTGAAATCAAGCCCCTGGTACCCCGGCGATGTCGCCATAGCATCGAGGAAGGCCGATCTTGAACGACAACCTGACCCGGCGCGACGGCGGTGCTGGCGTTTCCGGGCCGAGGGGGCCTATAATTCCCCTTCGCCGACGAATGCAAGTTGTTCGCCGGTTTGCGTCCGTTTCGAGTGCCGGCACCGAGTGAAAGTGTGTCATGTCGCAGACGATCTCTAACATTGCCAACATAGTCCGCGGCATCGTCGCGCTGGCGATCCTGGGCCTGCTGGGCACCGGCGGCTGGGCGGTCTATCGCGAATACGACGCGCGCCAGCGGCTTCAACTCGATCTGGCGACCAAGTCGGCCGAAGTCGAACGGCTCTCCCAGGAGAAGCAACAGCTCGCGGAGCAAAACCGGCAGCTCACCGAAGAGAATGTGAAGCTCAACCTGGCCTTGCGCCTGATGAAGGTCGATCATCGCGTGGCGCAGGTGGACGTGCTCGATCAGGAGGAAGGTCCGCAGCGAATGCGGACCAGGTTTCGCTTTGCCGAGTTGACGTCCGATGGCGAACCTGCCGGCGAACCACGAGAATTCACCGTCGATGGCGACACGATCTACATCGACGCCTGGGTGATCAAGTATGCCGACGAGCTGGTGGAACAGGGCGACCCGCTGCGCTCGACGTCGGTGTGCCTGTTCCGGCGCATCTTTGGCGAGCACCAGCAGCCGAGCGAAGGATTTGCGCTCGACTCGGCCGATGCTCGCCCGACGGTGTATAGCCAGGGCAACGAGATGTCGGCGTTGGAGCGCGACATCTGGGCGAATTTCTGGGAGTACGCCAACGACCCGGTCAAGGCAAAGGACAGCGGCCTGCGCGCCGTACACGGCGAGGCGCCTTCCATTCGTCTCGAGCCGGGCAAGCGCTATCGCGTTGATTTGCGAGCCTCGGCCGGCTTGACCATCGTGCCCGAAACCGTCGAAGCCAAGCCGGCGCTGTAACGCGCGAAGTGCCCCTTGAAGGACTCGGGCGGCAAGGGCGGCGCGACGTCGCTGGCGAGTCACTCGTGCTGGTAGATCAGCCGGGCCAACTTGCGCCCCGTCACGCTCAATGGAATGTCCACCAGTTCATGCGGCCGCAGCCATTGCCAGTTGCCGGCGGCCAGTTTCGCTCGGCCCGGCTGGCAACGGGCGTGATAACAATCGAGCGTAATGCGGAACCGGGTGACCCCGTGCTTGAGTGTGGCAATGTGCTCATGGGGTCGAGCCCGCAATCCGGTTTGCCGGCGGATGCCGGCACACAACTCGGGGTCCAGCGCGGGTTCGTTGCTGGAAACAAGCGGGAACCGCAGAAAGTCCCACAGTCCGGCCCAACGTTCGCCTGCGGTGCGCTGGCGCAGCAATACGCGGTCGCCACGCCACAACACAATAGCCGCCTCGCGCACCGACTCGATGCATGGCTTTGCCCGCAAGCGCGGGATCCGCTCTTGCTCACCCAGTCGCCGGGCTGCGCAAAGACTGATCAGCGGACAGTGTTGGCAGTCGGGAGTGCGCGGCGCGCACACCAGGCTGCCCAACTCCATAAGCGCCTGGTTGAGCTCGCCACAGCCGCGCCGAGGCAGCAGCAACTCGGCCGTTTGCCACAATACGTTCTGCCCCGCGACACTCGAGGTGTCGCCCCGAAAGCCGATCAATCGGCTCAACAGCCGCACCGTGTTGGCTTCCAGAATCGGCGCCGGCAGGTCGAAGGCGATGGAAACGATCGCGCCCGCGGTGTACCGGCCGATGCCCGGCAACTTGCGCACGATGGCCAGATCGCGCGGAAAGACGGCCTGGTGCTCGGCGACCAGCAGGCGCGCGGCCCGGTGCATCTGGCGCGCACGGCGATAGTAGCCGAGCCCTTCCCACAGCCGCAGCACGTCGCGTTCGTCGGCTTCGGCCAGTGCGATGATCGACGGGAACGCCGCCAGGAATCGCTCGAAGTATGGCACGACCGTGGCGACTTGGGTCTGCTGCAGCATGATCTCGCTGACCCAAACGGCATAGGGATCCGAAGTGCGCCGCCAGGGAAGATCGCGGCGGTGGCGGCGATACCACGCGAGCAGGCGGCGACGCAACCCGCGACGCCACGTCGCATCGAAGGCGTCGCTTGCGAGAGAGTGGCCCGTGGATTGCTTGCCGGTCACCATGCGCATCCCTGCCAAGGAAATGGAATACCGATTGGTGACGGGATTCTAGGGACCCGTGTCGGCCGTTGGCAAGTGCCCGCACGATCGAGTCGACGCATCGACGGTCGTTTACCAGGCTGCCTGTTGAAAAATCGCCGTCGTGGCATCTTCCAACAAGCGCCAAGTGCGAGGCAGCTTCGCACGGAAGCGTAAAATAGCGACTTACGTGGCTATTTTGTCATCGCATCTCGGCGATGTCACAGACTGTTGAATTCTTCAACAGTCTGCTAGTCTGCTAGACGTTGGATGGCGCGCGCCGGTTCGGCAGCGTGGCGTTAATTGTTCTCGCAGTTCGGAGTTGACCATTGGCGGCAAAACGGCGCAATCACAAGCAGTCGAAGGCGAAACCACCGCGCGCCGCGGTGGGCAAAGGGCGATCGGATGAGATGCCCGGCGGCGCATCGGGCATGAGCGTGCGCAAGCGGATCGACCAGGATGCCTGGGAACTGGTTCCGCCGCGCTGTGCGCGCGAGCGCGCCGAGGATCTCGAAGAGGTCCGCGCCATGGTCGAGGCGGGCGAGCTGGAAGTGGCACGCGACGAGTGCCGTTGGTTGCTCGAGGGCTGCAGCGACTGCCTGGAGGCGCACCGCATCCTGGGTGAGATTGCGCTGGACGATCAGGACGTGCCCCTGGCTCGCGGCCATTTTGGCTATGCCTATCGCCTGGGCGCGAGAGCGCTTGAACGTGCCGGTACGACTGGTCCGCTGCCGTATCGGCTGGCGGCCAACCAGTCGTTCTTGGAAGCGGCTAAGGGGCTCGTATGGTGCCTGCTGCAATTGGGCAAGCCTGAGATGGCGGCGGAAGTCGTGTCCCTCGTCGTCGCCTGCGACCCGAGCGATCCGCTCAACGTGCGCGAGTTACTGGCGGAGCGACCGGCCGAGTAGCCAGGTGTGCGCCGTGGGGGTGGCGCGGCAAATCGAATTATTTTGCCGGCGCGGCGGGCGTCATCAACTTGCCGGTCGCGGAATCAATGTAGGGCACACCCGGGTTGAATTCGACTTTGGCGTTCTGCAGTTCGCGCTCGGTAATCGTTTTCAACATTTCGGCCGACGCAGGATTGCGCAACTCGTCCAGCACTTCGGTCCATTGCTTGGTGCCTGGTTTGATGTTGGTGACTCGAATCAAGTGGACCCCGAAGGGGGTTGTGATAGGTTCGCTAACTTGCCCGGGCTCCAACTCGAATGCCGTTTTGGAAAATGCGTCGTACATTACGCCGTGACGCGGAAAAAAACCGAGATCGCCTCCGTTGACACGGCTAGGACCTACTGAGAATCGCTCAGCAGCTTGCTCAAATGTGAGCTTTCCGGATTCGATGCCCTCGCGAATCTTTGTCGCCAGGCTAGCGACCTGCTGAGGCGATTCGTCGGGGCGTTCGGGTCGCAACAGTATATGGCTCGCCTGAACCAGCGTGCCGTCGAAATCCTTGCGATGGGAATTGAAGAAATTCTGAAGTTGATCCGTAAGATTGCGCTCGATGTACCGCGGCCAGGCAGTTTGCCAAATCAATTCTGCGCGCAGCGTCTCGATCGAAATGCCTTCCTTTGCAAGCGCTTCGTCAGCTGGCGTACCCTGCGCCGATATTTCGGCCTTGATCTTCTCCAGCGATTTGTCGATCTCTTCGTCGCTGTAGTAGCCGCCCTCGCGGTCCATCAACTGAATAACCAGGCGGCGAATGATGAGCTGTTTTAGAGCGTTGGCGAAATCGATGCTCGAGGCGGGGGATCTGGCGGATTTTATCTTGTGTTGCTTCAACAACAGCGTGAGTACCTCCGCAGTGAAGATCGGCTCCCCGTCGACCATGGCGGCCACGGCCGGCATGGACTTTGCTTCCTGTCCCAGCGTGCCCGCGGCAACGGCAGGCAACAAGCCGGCAATGGCCAGCAGCGCGCTGCGTGCGAACCAACTCAGCGTCGCTTGGTGAATCGTCATCATCGGCAATCTCGCGTGAAACATCGCAATCAGGGCAACGGCAAGTCGTGCAACTCGTAGTCGACCGCCATTTCCAGGATCGTGGTCGGTGTGCGGTATACGAAATCTAACTTGTCCGGTCGTTCGGCCAGATCGAAGTAATAGTTGACGCCGACTTCATCCCTGGCTTGTCGCGATTGCTCGAACCCCCCGGGCGTGGCATGCCGTCCGGCGGCGTCCACAAAGTACACGTCGTTATCGAGGATCCAGCCCCGGTGCGATTCGAGCGCGGTGGAAGGATTGTCGAACTTGACGCGCAAGGCCACCTCCCAGGCGGCGTTGTTTTTGCGCACGCGATCGATCGTCACGGTGGCGCCCGCTCTGCGCTGTTCGAGTCGTTTGGGCGGCGTATTGCGCTCGGCCACCGGCGGCGAGGCGAAGCGAAAATCCTCGGCCGGACCAGGAACCAGCGCCAACAGCTTGCCCTGCAGCTTGCGAATCCTGGTCGTGGAACGATCGGGCAACTGGAGTGGTATTTCAAGCTCGGCCGTCGACATGCCCGTGCGGATCGTGGCCTCGGGCATGGCGCCCCGGCTGGCCACAGAAATGGCCTGGCCGTTGTCCCCCTCGGCGTTGACTTGTGCCAGGTCCTGCAGGATGGCAAACGGCTGCAGCCGTGGCTCCCAAGTGACCTCCAGATACAATCGCAATGACTGCATATCGCCGCCCCGCAGGTTGCGCACGGCCTCGAACCGCATGGGTTCCAGTCGGAAGATGCCGCTGTAGAACGCGCGCTCGGCGCGCGATCCGGCGTCGGAAGCGCGGTTGACGACAAAGGCGCCGCTATTGCCCGAGTAGGGGTACAGGGTGAGACCCGCCTGGTCGAGCACCTGGTCGAGCGCTTTCCAGAACGGCACTTTGTCAAAATCGACGGTGACGGTCACTTCGGTCGTTTCCTGGCCGAAGTTCTCGCGATAGTCGACGAGTACGTTGCCGGTTTGTTTTTCGAACTCGGCGAACACGTCGGCCAGCGGCAGGTTCTCGCCCTGCAGCGTGATCTGCGTGGGCTCGGCAGCGGCGGCGACTCGCGCTTCGAGTAGTTTCTGCTGCACGCGCGTCACGCGCAGCGCTATCTCGGCCGGCGTATCGTCGTTGATCTGTGGCAACAGCGGCAGTGCCGCGGCGCCCAATTCCAACAGGGCTCGTTCGGCGTCGTTGCGAGCGGCCAGTTCACGGGAATCAAGTTGGCGCACGTGTTGGGCGACTTGAGCCGCCAGTGCGGCGTCCGCGGCCGGCTCGTCGGCCGCCAGCAACATTCCCAAGGAAAGCAGCAAGCTCAACACGCGATCGTCTCGCAAAGGGTTCGGCCGGCGTCTGTAGGGCGCGTCGAAGGGTCGGCCCAGTCCAACTCTGTGAATTTTACGCCCTGGCGGCGACCGGTGCCAGCGCGCCTGGCGCCGGTGTGCCGGCAGGGCGCGAAAGCGGAGAGAGCCCCTGCAGGCGAAACTGCCCGTTTTCGCCATCGATCGACTGCTGGCAGCGGCTCCCAGCGGCGATTCGCGCCGTAAGCTTACAGGGTGTGGTCCGGTGGACTCCCGCCGACCCGCCGAGCGGTCGCAGCCGTTGCCCGCCCATATGCATCGTCTGATTCGCCGAACTCTTGGGGGCGCCCCGTGTTTCATATCCGCGTGCTTCGTTGCTGCGTGTCTTGGTTCGTCGCCGCATGCTTCCTGGCGCAGGTTCCCGAGGCGAGCCATGCGCTGGGCGCGCCGCGCGATCAATTCACGATGTCGGTCGATATCGATGGGGCCGCCGTGGAGGGCACCCCGCTGGCGTGGTCGAACGAGCGAGTGTACTTGCTGGGGCGCGACGGTCGGTTGTGGGAGTTTCCGCCCAATGGCGCCACCAGGTTCAGAAAGACCAGTCCCACTTTCAGCAGCTACTCGGCCGCCGAAATGCGCGCCCGGCTCGAGCGCGAATTGGGGGGACGATTGGAGGTGACCGGCACAGGGCATTATCTGGTGGCGCATCCGCCCGGCAAGGGCGCGCTGTGGTCCAACCGTTTCGAAGCGCTTTATCGCTCGTGCGTGCAATATTTTGGTCTGCGTTCGCTACGAGTCCACGAGCCGGCTTTTCCGCTGGTCGCCATCGTCTGGCCGAACTTCGCCGACTTCCAGCACTACGCGGCCAGCCAGGGATCGAGCGTCAGCAGCGGTGTGTTGGGCTTCTATTCGCCGATTTCCAATCGCGTGATGCTGTACGACCAGGGCGCCAGCTCCTCCGCCAGCCGCGAGTGGCACGAGAACGAGTCGACGATCATTCACGAAGCCACTCACCAGATGGCGTTCAACATCGGCGTTCACAATCGCTTTACCACCACGCCGCTGTGGGTCGCCGAGGGCTTGGGCACGATGTTCGAGGCCCCCGGCGTGTGGAATTGGAGTGACTTTCCGCGACAGACCGACCGCATCAATCGGCCCAGGCTCGCGCAATTTCGCCAATGGCAGAAGTTGGGCCGCCAGCCCGGAGTGTTCGTCAACCTGATCGGTTCCGACCGGCAGTTTCAATCCAATCCGGCTGCGGCGTATGCCGAGGCCTGGGCCTGGGTTTTCTTCCTGACCGAGAATTACCCGCGCCAGTTCGGCGAGTACGTCCAGCGCACGGCCCAGCGTCCCGATTTCGAGGACTACCCGCTGGCGCGGCGCATGGCCGATTTTACGGCCGTATTCGGCGATGATTTCCGCAAGCTGGAAGCGCATTTCCTGCAGTTCATGGACGGCCTGAAATAGCCCGCGTCGCAACAGGCGGCGCCCCTTCGCAGCCGGTGTGCCCAGGTGTTAGGATAGGCCGGCATAGCGCGCTAACGCGCCCCCTCTCGGCTTGCACGCTCCTGCCTGGAACCATTGCCCACCGATGCCAAAATTCAAAGTCCTGCTGACCGACTACGCCTGGGCCGATCTCGATATCGAACGGCAGGTGCTGGACGAAATCGATGCCGAGCTGGTCGTTGCCGCTGAAAAAGACGTGGCCACGCTGGCCCGTCTGGCCGCAGACGTCGACGCGATTATGACCAACTGGGCCATGGTGCCGGCCGAGGTGATCCATGCCGCCACGCGCTGCAAGATCGTCTCGCGACTGGGCATCGGCTTGGACAACATCGACGTTGCTGCTGCCACCGAGCGCAAGATGCTCGTGACCAACGTGCCCGACTACTGCCTCATCGAAGTCGCCGAGCACGCCTTGTCGTTGTTGCTGGCGCTGGCGCGAAAAGTCGGTTTTTACCATCACCAGACCAAGCAGGGCCGCTATGAGTTGCAGGCCGGTCCGGCCTTGCGGCGCATCGAGGGGCAGACGTTGGGCATTGTCGGCCTGGGCAACATCGGCACGAAACTGGCGGAAAAGGCCACCGCGTTGGGGCTGGCGGTGCTGGCCACCACGCGCACGAATCGGACGATGCCGCCGGGCGTACGCCGCGCGGAACTGGACGAAGTGCTGGCCAAGAGTGACTACCTCTCGTTGCACTTGCCGCTTACGCCGGACACGCGGCATTTGATCGACGGGGCGGCCCTGGCCCGGATGAAGCCCACGGCCTATTTGATCAACACGGCACGCGGCGGATTGATCGATCATGCGGCCTTGGCAGCGGCGCTCGAGGCCGGCAGGCTCGCCGGGGCGGCGCTCGACGTGCAGGACCCCGAGCCGCCGAATTTATACGAGCGCCCCTGGAACGATCCACGCGTAATTGTGACGCCGCACGCGGCCTTCGTGTCGGCAGAGTCGCTGGCGAATCTCCGCTCGCGCACCGCACGCCAGGTCGCCGCTTGTCTGACCGGCGGACGGCCCGAGCACGTAGTCAATGCAACCGGACTGGGCCATCCGTGCTGACTTGATTGAGTCGCTCTAATCGTCATAACAGGACGACGCCGTGCCAGCGGCGGCGGTCCGTTTTGACGCTCTTCGGGCCATGGCCTATAGGTATTTAGGGCGATCGGAACGAAATGGCGGGCGCTCAATGGGCGCCATGTCGCCGCGCCGACGTCCTGACGGGGCGCTGCTCGTTCGACCGCGCCGGGAAGCGCCGCGCTTCCCGATTGTTCTGGGTGACTCGAGATGTGTGTCGCGGGTTCCCGACGCTGGTTCTCGCCTCGCCCGGTACGAAGCGCGGACCGCCGACCTTGACTGGAAACGACAACATCGAAACGGCCGCCATGGACGAGACCAGCCTCTCAACATCCCCCATCCCGATTGCCGAGCCGGTGCCGGTGGTCGAGGCCACGCGCCCCGATCGCCGCCGTCGCGCCCGCGAGATCCTTTCCAAGCAGTGTTCGCGGCTCGATCGATTGGAAGGCGAGCTGAGCGAACGACTGCAGCAGTTGGCCGACGAAATCGCACGCGAAATGGCGGCCGACGGCGGCGACCAGGGTGCGTCGGTGGTCGAGGCGGCTCACGAAGCGCGGCTAACCGCGTTGGCCGAACAAGTCGAACGGTTGCGCTCCGACCTGACCGGCCGCGAGGAAGCGCTCGAACGGGCTGCCGCCGACCTGGAGCGAGCACGCATTGAACGGGGCGGCTTCGAGCAGGAGCTGCACGTGCAGCAAGCGCTCGCCGCCGAAGCTCAGACCCGCTCCGAACAATCGCGCATCGAACTGGCGTCGCTGGCCGAGCAACTGGCCGAAGCTCAAACGCAATTGGCGGCCACGCGTCAGCGACAGGAGGAGCTGCGCCTGCAGTCCGAGACGCAAGAACAAGCCCGGGACGAGCAGCGCGAAAAGGACCAGGCCGAACGCCGCCGCGAGGCCCGCGAGCTCAAATCGCAGCATGCCGAACAAGCGGAACAGCTCAACAGGCAACAAGCCGAGATCGCTCGCCTGCAAGAGTCTTTGGCGCAGGCCGAAAACGAGCAACAACGATTGCTCGCCCAACTGCGCGAGACGTCCGGACCTCGTGCCGACGAGGCCGAAGAGCTGCACGCCTTGCGCCAGGAGCGCGACGGCCTGAGCCAGCGGCTGGCCGCCGCCCTGCAAGAGCGCGCCGATCAGGGGCGATTGACCGACGAGCTCAAGGCCGCGCAGGCCAACGCCGACTTGCTGGCACAACAAGTGCAATCGCGCGATGCGCTGGTCGCGGAAGTACAGAGTGAGATCGAGCGCCACCGCGCCGAACTGGCCAGCGCCGCTCTGAAACAGGACGAGAGCCACGCGCAACTGGCCGCCGCCGCCGAACAACTGAAGGGGCTGGAGTCGCTGGCGGCCGAACTCGAACAACAGCGCATCACGGCGGGCCGGCTGGAGCAGGAGCTGCGCGTTCGAGACGCCTTGGTCGCCGACTGGCAGAGCCGCGACGAACAGACGCAACTCGAAGCGGCCAACGCCCGCCGAGAAGCGAATGATTCGCGTGCACAACTCGCCGAGGCCACCACGCGGCTGGCCGAACTGGAAGCACTGGCGGCCGCCAGCGAGCAATCGCGAGTCGCAGTGGGCAAGTTGAAGCAGCAACTTCAGGAGCACGAGGCGACAGCGGCCGACGTGCAGGACCGCGAGCAACGGAATCGCACGGAACTGGCCGCGGCCGTCGAGAAGCTGCACGATGCCGAAGCGCAACTGGCGGCCGCTCGCCAGGTGCAGGACGAGCAGCGGCAGCAGAACGCGGAAATCGCGAAACGATTGTCCGCTTCCGAGTCGCAGCTCGCGGAGTTGTCGACCCAACCGGCCGAGCTGCAACAGGCCCGCACCGAGGTCAAAACGCTCGAGCGCGAACTGGCGTCTCGCGACGAGCAACTGGCCGAAGCGCAATCGCGCGAAGAAAGGCGTCGTGCAGAGTTAACCGCTGCCCTCGAGCAAGTGGCGCAACTGCAATCGCAGCTCAGCGGCGTGCGGGTGCAATTGTCCACCGCGGGCGAGCGCTCGGCCGTGATCGAATCGACAGTCGAAGAGCTCGAACGCGCGCAGCTCGAGTTGGGCAAGCAGCAACAGGAGCTGCGCATACGCGAGGCCCTGCTGGCCGAAGCTCAGAGCCAACAAGAACAAGGCTGCCTCGAACTGGCCACGGTCCGCGAGCAACTGCTCGAAGCGCAGGCCCAATTGACGATGGCTCGCCAGCGGCAGGAAGAGCTGCGCCACGAAGCGGCCGAGGCGCACGGCGCGGCGGCGGCCGCCGAATCGAGCGGCGCGGCCGACCACGACGGCGAAGTC
>JBGSYQ010000551.1:0-5342 GCA_041750795.1 Pirellulales bacterium
TGCCCTCCATGACGCCGAGGCCCGACGGGGAAATGGGCACCGCCCCGGCAATGAACGCGATCGGGATGAGTGCCAACAACTCAAGCAGCGGCACATCCAGTCCCAAGGCGAAGCCGATGATCGCTGTGCCGACGACCAGGATCAGGTGGACAGGCAAACTGATAAGGATGCAGCGGTACACCGCACCCATGTGAGAGCGATACGCCACGACAGCGGCATCCACATTCCGTATGAGATTGCGTCCCGGCAGCCGGTTGACAAGCGCCCGCAGGTGCAGAAGCCTGCGCAGGGTTGGCGAGGTGTAGAGGACAGCGATGACCGCGAGCACAGCCATCACGATCCACAGCGTCGTGGTGATCGGCCGAATCACAGGGTGCTCCCAATGGAGCAGGCCCACAAGCGCGGCCAGGATCACCAGCCCCAGCATGCCAG
This sequence comes from Pirellulales bacterium, assembly GCA_041750795.1. Lineage (GTDB taxonomy): Bacteria > Planctomycetota > Planctomycetia > Pirellulales > PALSA-1355 > JTS-RE94. Next base: position 433 of record JBGSYQ010000551.1, read on the forward strand.
TGATCCTGTCGATGACGACCGAGACGACCGCGTCAGCCCTGCGCCCGCTGCCTTTGGCCGCGTAGTACGCACGGACCACGTCGCCGCCCGTCGAGCCGGGCATGCAGATGTTGAAAAACTGGCCGACATACGTGAGCCGCAGCGACTGCCCATAGCTGACCGACAGCCCGCGGACTGCGCTCGAAGACGACGACGCGGCGGCCCGAGCGCGCCAAGTGAAAGGCATGGGCCAGCCCCATCACGCCAGCGCCCACCACGGCATCGTCGAAAGTTTCGCTCATGGAGTTTCGCGTTGCTTGCGAATTCGAAGCGGAAGGATCCGAGTCATCAGGCCCTCTGTTTTACAAGTCGGGCGGCGAGGTGACCAGCGGCGCCGTTAGAGCGGCGCACGATATTTTTCCGCAACAGAGGGCCAACGGCGCCCAACGGCCCGAGACGGCCAATCCCAATCCGAAGATATGTGTAACAACGAGGCCGTTGGCCCAGTCTGGTATCGATCGGGCCGTTGGCCCTTAGGTGTGTCGAACGACTGCGAGCGTCGCTCCGCCAAAGTGAAAGCAAAGCTTCCCACGGCTCACAAAATAACGACTTGCGTCGTCATTTTGCCATTGCATCCGAGCGATGTAGCCGCCTGTTGAATTCTTCAACAGGCGGCTACCGTGCCACGACGCGGTGGAAGTGGAGTTGGACTTCGCGGTTGACGACGCGGCGGACGCCTTCGACGAGGCAGTGCGGCTCGTTGTCTTCATGGCCGCGACGCATGATGTCTTCCAGCTTGAGGCCGTGACCGACCGTGAAGGTCGACTGGTAGATGATCTGGTTGCCGGCATCGAGCTCGGGCACGATGAAGTGGCAGGTGGCGCCATAGGTGAGCATGCGGCTGGCGAAGGCTTCGTGATAGGGGCGCATGCCGGGGAAGCTGGGCAGCAGGCCGTGATGCAAGTTGATGATCCGTCCGCCGGCATACTTCCAACAACTGGCCGGCGGCAGCACGCGCATGTAGCGCGCCAGGATGATGTAGTCCACCTCGTGCTCGTCGCACAGTTCGATTAACCGCTCGTCGTCGGGCACGCCCTTGTCGTCACCGACCGAGTGCCAGGGCACGTCGAACTGTTCGGCCAGCGAGCGGCAGTTGGGCCGGTTGCCCAGCATGACGGCCGGTTCGGCGCGCACTTGCCCATCGCGAATGGCGCGCAACAGCGCCAGCGCCGGCTCGGGGCGGATGGTGGTGCAGATGGCCAGTCGCGGGCGCTGGCCGCGCTCGTCGGGCGACCAGACGCGCACCGAGAGGCCTTTGAGCTTGCCGATCTCGGCCAGTTGTGGCGTGAGTGCCGGCCAGGCCTCGGCCGGCAAGTCGATGCGCAGCAGCATGGCGAACAGGCTTTGCTCGTCATGGTCGTACATCTGGATTTCGGCGATGTTGGCGCCTTGGCCGGTGACGTGGTGAATGATGGGATCGGCCAAACCCCGATGGTCGGGGCCGACGGCGGTGATGATGACTTGCATGGCGCGTGGCGAAGTGGATCGCGAGGAAGTTGGGCTGGCTCGGGCGCCAGTGGGAAGTAAAGTACGAGGCGGCGTGCGACGCGGACACGAGCGGACCGCTTCAATTATAGCAGCCCGTTGAAGTATTCGACGGGCTGCGTGATCGCATGGATGCGATCTCAAAATGACGACGCAAGTCGTTATTTTGCGCTTCCGTGCGGAGCTTTGCTCCGCACCTGGCGAGGTGGAAACAAGCCATGATGGCTTATTTCAACAGACTGATAGGCCACCGGCGCGGCAACCCAAACCGCTGCCACCAAACCGCGGCACGTGGTACTGAAGTGCTGTGGGCGGCGAGAAACCCGGGGGCTTTTGCGGGTCGTGCGACGTAGCCCGCGGGAAATCCGCGATCCATGGCCGGGCGAAGTTTGCACCGCACTCGTCGGCGGGTTAGGCTGAACGGACAACGACGGGTGGCACACTTCTCGGGCGGCCGCAGGGAACCAGTGCGGCGCGCGAGCCTGCGATTGAAGGGACTCATGCGGCGCACGCTGGCGCGCACTTCGACCGGCACTGGTTGTTGCCTGGCGACACGGCCCTGCGGCGTTTCCGCGCGAGAAGGCAATCAAGCGGGGGAACGTGCTATGAACAAGATCGCAGGCGCCATACTGATTCTGGCCGGGGCGATAGCCGGGCACGGCGTGTTCGTGTTCCTGGCCAGTCATCCGATGATTCACAAGTACGACGTGCCCGGCAGCGTGGCCAACATGGTGATGGTGGCGATCGTGACGTCGGTGGGGCTGGCCGTGTGGGGCGCCATGCACTTGTGGCGCAACGACAGCCGCTAGTCGTAATTCGGCGGCCCGCACGCGCTGGTGGGGTCCGGGGGCCGTCAAACTCGTCGCAACAACTGTTGCTGGCGGCGGCGTGCTGGCTTGCGCAGGGGCGCAACTTCCGCAAAATTCCGGCGTCCGGATCCTTGATTGTCAAGGGGCGCCGGACTATAAAGATCAAGGATCAACGGCCTCGCATATACCTATCCCATCTGCGACACGGGGCCCGATCCGAGACCTATCTTTCGGAACGGTTCGATCGGAACAGCGGCAATTTTTCTCGATCGCGGCAAGACCCATCCGGTCTTTTCCGCGTAAGAAAGCATGTCGTTATCGAACGGAGGACAATCCAAGGCACTTCAGGTATTGCGTCACGCAATACTTTGCTCGTTTCGTGTCACATCTTTCACGGGAGAGGCCAAGGATGATACGCAGAGCGCAGAATCTGGATCCGACGGCCACGGATCCTACGCCGGAAGAAATTCGCCGGCGAACAGCGGCCATTCGCAAGTCCTGGACCCCGCGTGAGCGGGCACGCCGCAGTGGATTCCGCCGTATCGGCTGGTTGCCGCCGATCTTCGCGGAAGCCGACATCGTGCTGGGATTCGGGCCCGGCGATTCTCGTTGATCAATGGGACTCTCATTGGTCGACGGCTCGCGGTACGATTTCCGCCTGCAAGAGCGGCCGGAACATTTTGCGGTTGGGTGAGGGTGAAGCGCCAGCGAGTGGCGCGCGTTGTTCGGCGGTACGGGTTGAATTCGCATGTAGCTGAACTCGCAAGAGTTCAGACGCCTGGGTAACCTGTTGGCTGAATTCTGGCGAATCCAGCTACAAATACGGGCGACGCTGCCGGAGGGTTGGCGCCGCGGGCAGCGTCTGTTGACCAGTGACTCGCAATCTCGCTCAATTCTTGCGCGCAACAAGCGTGCGCGTATCTTGATGCCGCTCGTCCTGCGCCTGTTTGGCCAAGCTGCCACCGATCGGTGGCGCGCCGTGCTGTTGCGACGGGCCATGGCGCTGTTCGGCCTGGGGCTGATGGCAGTCACCTGGCGGCTGTGGACGCCGCAACAGGTGTTTCCGCAGGTGCCGCTGGTGGCGCTGGCCACGGTGTTGCCCGGCTGGTGCGACTGGCTGGGCGCCGCCGGTATGATGGGCGGGCTGCTGCTGGCGCTGGTGGCGCCGGGGCAAGGGCGCTGGGCGAATCGGGGGCTGCTGTTGTTTGCAGCCAGCGCCGCGGCCATGTTCGCGCTGGACCAGAATCGCCTGCAGCCGTGGGCCTATCAGTTGACAATCATGGCGCTGGTGCTGGCCTGGGCCGATGCGCGGTGGGGCGTGGCGCTGATGCGGCTGTTCGTGGCCAGCTTTTACTTTCATTCGGCGCTGACGAAGCTCGATGATTCGTTTCTGCACACGCTGGGGCAGCAGTTCTTGTCGGCCTTGGCCGGCGTGGCGGGCGGTTCGATCGAAACGTGGAGCGACTCGACGCGGCTGGCGGCGGCGCTGGTGTTTCCGCTGGGAGAGTTGGTCGTGGCCGTGGGACTTTGCTTTGTGCGTACCCGCAGCGCAGCGCTGGTGGGCGCGGTGCTGTTGCACGTGCTGCTGCTGGTGATCCTGGGACCGTGGGGGCTGGATCACAAGCCGGGCGTGCTGGTGTGGAACGTTTACTTCATCGTGCAGGACGTGCTGCTGTTCGCTCCCGATGCGGTGTTGCGGCGGTTTGGCCGCGAGACGCCGGAGTCGTTGGACGAGCCGGCGCGATTGCCGTGGCGCGTGCGAGTGCTGGTGGCGTCGGTCGTGCTGCTGCCGCTGTTGGCGCCGCTGGGCTGGTGGGACATGTGGCCGTCGTGGGGCTTGTATGCTTCGAGCTCCGAGCGCGTCGTGCTGCTGGTGCATCGCGGCCAGGTCGATGCCTTGCCGCCATGGCTGGGGCCGTTCCTCGAAGCGCCGCCAGAGCCGAACGATCCTTGGCTGCGCGTGCGGCTGGATCGCTGGGCGCTGGAGAGCCTGGGGGCGCCCGTCTATCCGCAGTGCCGGTTTCAGATGGGAGCGGCGCAAGCGGTCATCGAGCGTTTTGTGCCGGGACGTCAGGCACGCGTGGTGCGGTTGGGTTTGGCCGATCGCTGGACCGGCGAGCGGGCGCACGATGTTTTGACCAGCCTGGCCCAATTGCAGGCCGCCGGCGACGAATATTTTTGGAACGCGGGGCCGCGGCGGGCGCAGCTCGCCGAAGCGGCGCGCGCCGAGTAACACGGCGCGGCGCTCTTGTATCCATAGCCCCTTGCAATAGGTTGTCCGTTGCAACTGGGATATGATGACGTAACGCGGAATTGCACTGGGCCCTTTGCCGGCGAGAGAATATGACGAACGCCTGGGCGGTCAACGTCGAAAACCTGCGCAAGACGTATCGCGACGGCCTGTGGGGCCGGCGGCGCATCGAAGCGTTGGCGGGCGTGTCGCTGGACGTGCGGCGCGGCGAGATCTTTGGTTTGCTGGGACCGAATGGGGCGGGCAAGACCACGCTCATCAAGGTGCTGCTGGGCATGGTCGGCGCCAGCGGCGGCGCGGCCACCTTGATGGATCGGCCCGCCGGC
>JBGSYQ010000552.1:0-20276 GCA_041750795.1 Pirellulales bacterium
CGCGTGTGGCGGCGGGCGTGCAAGCACTGGCCGGCAATCGCCAGCCCGACGGCTTCGGGATCCTGATGTACCATCGGGTCGCCGACCCCGTACCGGCGGTGGCCGCTCCCACTTGGAATGTGACGCCGCACCAATTGCGCCGGCAACTGTCCGGACTATTGCAGCGCGGTTTCGAAGCCTGGCCGCTATCCGAGCTGATCGAAGCGCGCCGCAACTTGCGCGTGATTCCCTCTCGCGCGTTCGCCGTTACTTTCGACGACGGGTACCAGAACAATCTCTTGCAGGCGCTGCCGGTGTTGCGCGACTTGCAGATTCCCGCCACGATTTTTCTGGCTACGAAGTATCTGGATTCGCTTGCGCCGTTTCCGTTCGACGATTGGACGGCCACCGGATCCGAGCGCGTGCCGCCCGCCAGTTGGCAGCCGCTGTCGACGGCCCAGTGCCACGAGCTGCTGGCCAGCGGGCTGATTGAACTAGGCGCGCACACGCACAGTCACGAGTGTTTCGTCGGGCGCCCGGCCGATTTTCGCGCCGATCTCGGCAAGTGTTTAAGCGTGCTCGACGAGCGGTTTGGCGTCGCGCACCCGACGTTTGCATTTCCGTTTGGAGCGACCGACACCGAGCTGTTCGCAATCGCGCGCGACCTGGGCGTCCGCTGCGCCCTCACGACCGCTCATCGCCGCGTCGGCGCCATGGACGACGAATTCGGCTGGAGTCGCTTTAACGTCTTGGGCAGCGACACGCCGGCGGTGCTCGCCGCCAAGCTTTCGGGTTGGTACGCGGTCGTAGCAACGGTGCGCAACGCCGCGCTGTGGCCCTTGGCCCGCATGAACCGCGTCGCTCGCCGCCCGCCACAGGCGCTCGCGACGGCCGCCTCGAACGTGTCCCTCCGCGATCCTGCAAAGGCGTTGTCGCGCACATGAAGGTTGATCTGGCAGAATCCTGCGAGGCATTTGAAGCGACGCACGACGGTGCGTTTGCCGCGGCGACCTTGCAGGCGCGCGGTTTTCTGCGGCGCTTTCCCGCGATTTCGCAGGGCGCGCTCTCGCTTGTCGACCAGTGCATCGTCAGCGGCACGAGTTTCGCAACGGCGATGATCATCGGGCGCACCACCTCGCAGGAGACGATGGGGCTGTACTACCTGGTTGCCAGCATCGTCATCGTGGCGGTCGGGATGCAGGAAAACCTCATCGCCGCGCCTTACATGATTTATTCCAAGCGGCGCAGTGGCGCCGCATTGGCCAGCTACAACGGCAGCGTCTGGGTACACCACGCGCTATTTACGGCGCTGGGCATGGTCGCGTTGCTGGCGGCCATCGGCCTGCTCTCCATCGGCGGCACAAGTGCAATCGCGCCTCAATTGTGGGTGTTGCTGGCCGCCGGCCCTTTCATGCTGCTGCGCGAATGGATCCGCCGCTTCGCGTTCTCGCACCTGGAGATTGTCCAGGCATTGGTCGTCGACGGCACCGCCGCGGCCCTGCAATTAGCCGGACTGCTGTGGCTTGTACGTAGCGGATCCCTCACCGTTTTTGGCATTTTTTCGGTGATGGGCGGGGCCTGCTTGTTCGCGTCGCTGGGCTGGTATTGGATTGCCCGGCCGGAAGCCACGTTCCAGCGCGGCCGCTACCGGCCTGATTGGCGCGTCAATTGGTCGTTCGGAAAATGGACCGTGCGCAGCTACCTGGTCGGCAACACCACGCAGTATCTCATGCCTTGGATTCTCAACCTGGCGGTGAGCACGGCCGCCGCGGGCGTCTTGGGCGCGTGCATCACGTTGATCAATCTGGCGAACCTGTTTCTGACCGCCATCGCTAACATTCTCACTCCCCGCGCCGCGCAGGCGTTTGCCCAAGGTGGCGTGAGCGATCTACGGCGCGTGCTGGTGTTGGCAGCGGCCGCGCTGTTGCCCGCCTTGGCGCTATTTTGCCTGATCATCTTCGCCATCGGTTCGCGATTGGCCGTTTTCGTCTACGGCGAGCAGTACGCCGGGACCGGCCTGATCCTTTCGGTATTGTCGCTGAGCATTCTGGCCAACGGCGTCGGTACGCTGGTGGGCAACGGCCTGTGGGCCATCGATCAGCCGCGCGCCAATTTCGTGGCCGACGTATGTTGCCTGTCCGTGACTCTAGGAGTTGCTGCGCTGTCGGTTTCGGCGTTGGGCACGTTGGGAGCGGCGGCGGCGCTATTGGCAGGTACTTCCGTTTCCGCCGGGGTGCGTTCTGTCACGCTGTGGTACGCGTTGGCGGCGCTCGATCCGACGTGCAAGCCGGATTACACTTCGGCAGAACAGGCATGAGACATCCTTCAGGCGCAGCGGTTATGCAAGTCCACACAATGAACCCGAGCGAGTTGACTCGCGAGCAGATTGCCGCCTGGTCGGCCATTCAACGCGCGAATCCGCAGCTTGCAAGTCCCTACTTCCGACCCGAGTTCACGCAATGCGTGGCAGCGGTGCGTCCCACGGCCGAGGTGGCGGTCATGACCGCCGCAGGCGAAACGGTGGGCTTCCTGCCGTTCGGTCGCACCTCGCGAACGACGGGCCTTCCCGTGGGCTCGTTGTTGTCTGATTTTCATGGTGTCATCGCCTGTCGCAGCGCGGACTACGAACCGGCTGAGCTGGTGCGCGCTTGCGGCCTGACCTCCTGGCGGTACGACCACCTGGTGACGTCAGATCCCCAGTTCAAACGGTATACCCGGCGCCACGCCGATTCGCCTTACGCCGATTTGTCGCTGGGTTTTGCCGCCTACGTGGCCGCGCTGAGTCCGCGCGTTCCATCCGATTTGCGACGCAAGCGAAACAGACTCGAGCGCGAGGTCGGGCGAGCACGGTTTGAGCCGCACGTTGCGGATCCGGCGTTGCTCAAGACGCTCTTCGACTGGAAGTCGCAACAGTATCGGCGGACCGGCGTGCTCGACGTGCTCGACTTTCCCTGGGTCCGCAAGCTGCTGGAGAGGGTGTTGACGCACGACTCCGACGATTTCTCGGGGATCATGCCGGTGTTGTATGCCGGCGACGAAGTCGTGGCCATCGCCTACGCCATGCGCAGCCACCACGTCATGCACTATTGGTTCACGGCATACAACCCGCGGTACCAGCGTTACTCGCCGGGAAAGCAATTGTTGATGGAATTGCTGCGACATGCTGCGGAGTTGGGCGTCACGCGATTCGACCTGGGCAAGGGCCCCGAAGAATACAAACGATCGTTCCGCAGCGGAGGTACGATCGTGGCCGAGGGAGTAATCGATCGTTCGCCCGTCAAGGCCGGCGTGCGCCGAGTGTTCCACGCCGTGTGCGATTGCCTTGGTGCAACTGGGATACGCACACACTTCAAGAAGCCGGGCCAGGCCGTGTACAAGCTTCGCGGCCGGCTCGAACTGCAATGACTTTCGCCAGAACTAGCACAGTGCCGCCGCAAGGTAACCTATGAAAGCACCTAATCGTTTAGCCGTCTGGTATGTGCTGGCTGTGCCCGTACTGGCGGGCATGTCCACGCTCGATTTCCACGTCGGCGGCTTCAATTTCACTGGCTACCTATGGGTCGCGCTGATTCCCATCGGGCTGGCGCTTCTGTTGGTCAATCGCCTTTCCGGCGCCGATCCGGGCGGAATCATGCCCTGCTGGCCGTGGCTGGTGTGGTGCGGCTACGTGTTCGCTTCGCTGTTTGCTTGCGAGGAAATCACGCGCCGCAACGTGCAAGAGGCGTTTCAACTGAGCATGCCCGTCATGGTGGGACTCGTGGCGGCTTCTGCCATTCGCACCGAGGCCCAGTTACGGCGCATCAAGTGGGCATTCGGCGTCGGACTGGTGCTGCTGGCCGCCTATACCGCGGCCTACGTCACCGAACGATACGACATGGAATGGATGTCCATTCACCTGCGCTCCGCGACACTGACCGTGATGCTGGTCGGCTGCGTGTTTCTGGCAGCCTTTCCGCGCCAAAAAGTGCTGCCGCTGGTGGTGTGGGGCATCTGCCTGGCGATTGCGGCCGTGACCAGCAGTCGCATGGCGACGTTCGGCCTGTTGCTGGTGCCGTTGATTCACCCGCTGTTTCGCCACAAGTTCTGGAAGCTGTCGGCCGCCGTGGGCATCTGCGTACTGGGCTTGATGTTGTTCTACACCGAGACGTTTCAGGCCCACTTTTTCGAAGGCGGGAAAGGCACGCTGGGAGAGGTGTTCTCCGGCGGCATGCACGACTTCGGTCGCAGGGACACTTGGACACAGGTGTGGGAACAATCTTGGAAGCAGCCGCTATTGGGCCACGGCGTCGGCTCGGCCTTTGACTATGTCCCTTTGATCTGGCTCGACAGCAATCACATCCACAACGACTATCTGCGGATCTTCTATGAACTAGGCTTGGTTGGGCTGGCCCTGTTTGCCGTGGCCATGACCTGGCAACTGTTCACGCTGCGGCGGCAGATCTCGCGGGCCGACAACTGCCACGTGCGCGAGACGTTTGCCGCGGCCTGGATGGGTTTCTGCGCCATGCTGCTGACGTGCGCCACCGACAACACGCTGATTTACCACGTGTATTACAACAATCCATTGTTCGTTTTGGTGGGCGCCGCCTACGGAGTGGCCTGGGCCGAGCGCCGCGCGATGGCGGGTGGCTCGGCCGCCATCCGAGTCGGCCTGCCCGTCAGCGATTGGGGCTCGCGGCTCAAGGATCTGGACCGTGCCGCGATTGCCGCCGGGCAATCCGTGGGCCTGCCGCAACAAGGGGCAAGCTGAGAAGGGTAATTCGCATGTCACGTTCCGACCAACGTCCGCTGACCGTCAGCGTGATCGTTCCCACGTATAACCGGGCTGCCTTTGTCGGCGCCGCCATCCAAAGCGCGCTCGACCAGTCGCGCGTCCCGGACGAGATCCTGGTGATCGACGACGGCTCGACCGACGACACGCCCGAAGTGCTCAGCCAGTTCGCGGCGCCGGTGATCGTGGTACGACAACCCAATCGCGGACGATCGGCCGCGCGCAACGCCGGGCTCGCGCACGCCACCGGCGACGCCGTCATTTTTCTCGATTCCGATGACTTGTTGATGCCCGAGTGCATCGAGCGCTGCGCGGAAGCACTGGAACAAAACCCGGAAGTGGGCGTCGTCTATACCGACGCGTATCTGTGCGATCACAACGCCGAGCCGCTGGCGCGCTACAGCGAGGCCATGCCCGGCAGTCGGCCTTCGGGAATGGTGCTGGGCGAACTGGCCCGACGCAACTTCCTGACAATCGCCTCAATGGTACGGCGAGAGTGCCTGACCGGCATCGAATTCGAGCTGGGGATGGAGCATGCCGAGGACTACGACTTTTGGCGCCGCCTGGCCGCACGCTGCCAATTCGAATACATCGACCAGCCGCTCATGCGGTATCGATTCCACGAAGGAATGACCGTCTCCAGCGGATTGGGCGCCACGCTCAAGGGCGAAATCGAAGTGCAACGCCGCTTTCTGGCAATGCCCGAGTTCGCCCAGGTCGCCGCCGGTCTACAAGCGCGTGCCTACTGCGCTCACGGCATCAAGAACGCGATGTTCGGCGCTACCGACGTGGCGCGAAAATGCTTCTGGCGAGCCATTCGCGCGAACCCCGCGTATCCGGGCGGATACGCGCTGGCGCTTGCCAGCCTGTTTGGCAAGCGGGCTCTGCAGTTCGCGATTCTCAAGCGACGGCAACTGGCCGGTAATCAACTGGGCACCACGTCCGGGCCGATGGCCCTGGCGAACAAGCGGCGGGCCTCGCAGCAAGTTGCTGCGCCGCCGAGTCCGCCCAGAGGCGAGGACGTCGTTGCCGTTCAAGGGGGCATCCATGGTTGAAGTCCTAAGCGTGCAGCAATCACCTGCCGAAATCGCTCTTGAGCCGCAAGCCAGCCTGTCGCCTGCGCGGGCGGTTCGTGCGCTGCACGTCATCAACGGCGAGCATTTTGCCGGCGCGGAACGCGTGCAAGATCATCTGGCGCAACGCTTGCCCGATTTCAATTACCAGGTCGGTTTCGTCTGTCTCAAGCCGGGCAAGTTCGCCGAAATGCGCCGCTCGCGCGTCGAGCTGGTCGACGCGTCGATGCGAGGCCGTTTCGATTTGCGACCGGTCCGCCAGATCGCGACGCTGGTGCGCAGCGAGAACTATGCATTGATTCACACGCACACGCCGCGTTCGGCCATGGTCGGCGCACTGGCAGCCGCGTGGACGGGGGTGCCGCTGGTGCATCACGTACACAGTCCCACCACGCGCGACACGACCCGGTACGTGCAGGATCGAATCAATTCGCTGATCGAGAACGTGAGCCTGCGGCGCGCTGCGGCCATCATCGCCGTGTCGCAGAGCATGGGCGAGTATGCGCGATCGTCCGGCACGCCGGCCGATCGCGTGTTCGTGGTGCCCAATGGCGTGCCCGCTCGCGACTCGCTGGCCGAGCGCCAACCGCCGCAGGGCGAATGGACCATCGGGTCGGTGGCGCTATTCCGTCCGCGCAAGGGACTGGAGGTGCTGCTCGATTCGCTGGCTCGATTGCGTGCCGCGGGGTATCCGCTGCGGCTGCGGGCCGTGGGCACGTTCGAAACGCCCGAATACGAGGCGCAAATCATGACGCACGTGCGCGCGTTGGGAATTGGCGCCGCCATCGAGTGGCGCGGCTTTCAACGAGACGTGCACGCGGAGCTGGCGGCGATGGACATGTTCGTGCTGCCCAGCCTGTTCGGCGAAGGATTGCCGATGGTCATTCTGGAGGCCATGTCGGCCGGCGTGCCAGTGATCGGCACGCGCGTGGAGGGCGTGCCGGAAGTGATTCGCGACGGCCGTGACGGCCTGATCGCGGCGCCGGGCGATGCCGAAGACCTGGCACGGGCTATACGCCAGTTTCTCGACGCAAAGGTCGACTGGCAGACACTCCGCCGTTCGGCGTTCGAACGGCAATCGGCACACTATTCGGATCGCAGCATGGCAGCCGGAGTGGCCGAGGTGTACGAGGCCGTGCTCGCCGCTCAACCCAAGTGATTCCTCCGTCTGCAACGTATCGCGCAAGTGTTCGTAGCCACACTATTCATTAACAGGACGATTCAACGGGTATAGCCATGAGCCGACGCGTCGAACTATTCGGATGCAAGATTGATCGCGTGCGAATGCCCCAGGCCGTGACGCGCGTTTATCGCTTGATCCACGGTTTCACCGGAACGTGCCGCTACGTCGTCACGCCCAACGTCGATCACGTGGTAATGCTCGAGCATCACGCGGGTTTACGCCGCGCCTATGACGATGCCGACGTCGTGCTGGCCGACGGCATGCCCGTGGTGCTGGCCAGCCGGCTGTTGGGGCGCAGTCTACCGGAGCGTGTGACCGGTGCCGACTTGACCGTCGCGCTGTTCGAAGCTGCCGAGTACCGCGGGGGGCTGCGAGTCTTTCTGCTGGGAGCTGGTCCCGGCGTTGCCGAGCAAGCGGCTGCGAAGATCCACGAGCGCTGGCCGGCGGTGAAGGTCACCGGCACCTACAGTCCACCCATGGGTTTCGAAAAGGACGCGGCCGAGAACACAAGTATCCTGGCGCGCATCGCCGCGGCGCATCCCGACGTGCTCGTCGTGGGGTTGGGCGCTCCAAAGCAAGAGCTTTGGGTCCACGCGCACCAGCATGAGATCGAAGCCGCCGTGGCCTTGTGCGTTGGCGCGACGATTGATTTTCTGGCCGAACACAAGAGCCGGGCGCCCTTGTGGATGCAGAAATCGGGGCTTGAATGGCTGCACCGCGTGGCGACCGAACCTCGACGCCTGTTGAAACGATATGCCAAAGACGCCTGGCAGTTTCCGCAACTCGTGTATCGCGAATGGCGTCGCGGCCCCGCGCCGGCAGTATTGCCACCGAAACAAGTTCCTTCTCCCCAGGAATGTGTCGATGAGTCCCGAGATTTCGCCAGCGTTAGCGCGGCACGCGACCAGTGAGCCGCGCCACCGCTCAGACACTTACAATCCGGTAAACGGGCCGAACGTGCGAGCGCCCGACGCACCGCCGACGGTTGTCTCGAGATCCTTGGCGCGCAACGGCGATGCGGCGCAGCTGACGCGCACGGCGGCTGCTTGCGCGCTGGAGATGATTCCCGACGCCGTCATTTTCTTCACGCCCAATCTGCAACTGGTGGAAGCCAATGCGGCGGCGATACGCGCCACTGGTTTTCGCCGCGGAGAGTTGCAATCGCTGCGACTAGACGACGTGTTGCTGGACGACGGCGAGCATAGCTGGCAGGCCGGCATCGTGCGCGTGCTGCGGGGCGAGCAACTGGAACAGAGTTTACCGGCATTGTTGCGATCCAAGCAGGGGGAAGTGTCGCCGGTCCGCTGCGACGTGCAAATGGTGCGCGACCCCGCGGGACCGCTGCTGGTAGCCGTGGTCCACTGTCGGCGCGACGAACACGATGCGCGCGCTCTGCTGTCGCGACCCCGGCACTTCGACTGTCTGACCGAGCTGCCGACGCGATCGGCCTTGGAGTATCGCCTGCGGCGGGCCGAGCGGCAATCGCGCCGCCAACGGACCCGCTTTGCGGTGCTGTTTTTGGATCTCGATCGCTTCAAGGAAATCAACGACCACTACGGACACCGCGTGGGCGACGCCGTGCTGCGCGCGTTCGCAGAGCGGCTCAACCTTTGCGTGCGTCCCGGCGATTTCGTGGCCCGTTACGGCGGAGACGAGTTCGTCTTGCTGGTCGAGGACATCACCGGCGAAGAGGAAGTGCAACGCATGGCCGAGCGGCTGCAGGCCGAACTGGGCACGTCGCTTGAGGTTGGAAGTCTCTCCCTTGCCATGTCCGTCAGCGTGGGCGTGGCCATCGGCCATGCCGGTTCGTCGGCCGAGTCGCTGGTGGACGAAGCCGATCGAGCGATGTACGCCACCAAGCGCGCCCGCCGTTAACCGCCGCTTGCAGCGCGCCGCGCGGCTATCGGGTAAACTCTCAGGTAAACCAAAACCGTTTGCCTTGCTGGAACGCTTGGACGCCTTGCCGCGTGCTCTCGCTTTGCATCACGGGCTGCAAGTTGCGCGCTTCGAGGTGGAGCGCGTCGTCCAGCGATAGATGCCAGCCGGCCAGCGCCGAGCGCAGATCGGCCAGCATCGCGTCGCGTGGTTGCTGACAGATCTGCTGCGCCATGGACATGGCCCGCTCCAGCCCTCCGCCTTGCGGCACAACCTCCCACACCAGGCCGACCTGAAAGGCACGCTCGGCCGAGATCCGCTGGCCGGTGACGATCAACGGCAGGGCGGCGCCCCAGCCCACCAGTCGCGGCAAGTACACCGTGCCGCCGTCAACCAGCGGCACGCCCCAGCGGCGGCACGCGACCGAAAACGTGGCTTGCGGCTCGGCCAGCCGGATGTGCCCGTGACAGAACAGCTCCAGGCCGCCGGCGTAGGTGTAACCTTGCGAGACGGTGATGACCGGCTTGTGCTGCACGATTCGCGTGCCGCCCATCGGCCCGGCGCCGTGATCGGCGGATTGCTCGGTTTGTTGGCGGCCTTCGCCCAGCTTTGCGAGCGACTCCAGCGCCGTCAGATCGGCGCCGGAACAGAAGGACTGTTCGCCCGCGCCGCGCAAGATCGCCACGCACAGCGTGTCGTCGTCGCGAAACGTCTGCCAGGCCGAGAGCAATTGCTGGGCCGCGGCGCCATTGACGGCGTTATGCACCTCGGGGCGGTTGATGACGATCTCGAAGATCGTGCCCCCCGCGACGGTGTGGCGGCTTGTCAGGACCGGACGGGAATCAGGCTCTGGCGTGGTCATGCGATGGGTCTCCGCGGCGGGCGCTCGATGCGCAAGTCGATCCTGCGCAACAATCTAGCAGGAGCGTGCGCGAGGAACAAACCGCCGCGCCCGGCGCACTCTCAGCGCAAATAGTAGAGCAATCCCAGCGCGCCGAAGACCAGCAGCAGCACGGCCAACGCATCCGGCTCGATGAACCAGCGGCGGCGCTCCACGTGGTACAGTTGCCCCATCACCGTGACCGACGTAATCAGGATCGTCGCCAGGCACGTGATGGCATGGTCGATCGACACGTGGGCCATTAACGGCTCGGAGCTGACCAGATCCAGCGGCGCGAGCATGACCATGTTAAACGCATTGCTGCCGAAGATGTTTCCCGCGGCCAGATCGAATGCCCCGATCCGCACGGCCGCCAGCGTGGCGACCAACTCGGGCAAGGAAGTGGAGAGCGCCACCAGCGTGGTGCCGACGAATGTTGCGCCCAGACCGCTGAGCTCGGCGATCTGGCCCGCCGCGTCCGCTACGAAGGGTCCCGCGGCGACGATGGCCGCCGCCGCGATCAGAAACCCGATCACCGCGCGGCGCAACGTCATATTGGGCACGGGCGGCACATGATCGGGCACGTTGTCCTCCTGGGCGCTTATCTGCTGGTCGAGAAAGATCATTCGCACACTCAGCACATAGACGATCAGGATTGCCAGCGAACCATAGCTCAAATGCAGAAAGCCGATGTATTCCAACCGGTTTCCCACCAGGATCGAGATGCCCGCCAGGGCGGCCAGCGCCATGCTCACCGTGGCCGACAGTGCGTGCGCCGACGCCGCGCGGGAGAACAGACGCCCGCGCTCGCGGCGAGACAGGTCGAGGATCGCCAGAATCAACAGGTTGAAGAGACTGCTGCCCATCAGATCGCCGACGGCCAGGTCGGCCATGCCGCCACGAACGGCGCTGATGTCGACGGTCAACTCCGGCAGCGACGTGGCGCCGGCCAGCAGGATGCTTCCGACCAACAGGCGACCGAAGCCGGTGATCTCGGCAATCGCATCGGCATAGCGAGTCAGAAACGCGCCCGCCACTACGATGACCGCGGCCGAGGCAAGGAACTCCAGGATGGCAGTCGTCATGGCGCTCGTCGTGGAGGGTTTTAGGCGGCGGCGCGCGACGGCGCGTTTCCCGCATCGTCGGCGTCCGGCGGGCTCAACTGGCCGTAGCGGTTCCAGTAGCGGTCGTGCCACTTGGCGGCTTCGGCCGCGGGTATCAGGGCCGGGCGGCCGACCTGCATCGCCAAGTATACGGTCCGAGCCGTGTCTTCCACCATCACTGCGGCCTTGAGTGCCGCCTCCGCCGTGGCGCCCCAGGCGAACACGCCATGATTGCCCAACAGAATGGCCGGCGCCTGCGTGCGATGTGCCAGGATCGTGCGGCCGATCGTGTCGCCGTCGTTGTCGACATAGGGCGTGCAGGGAATCTCCACGCCAAATTCATCGGCAATGGCCGTCAGGCACAGCGGAATCGGCTGCAAGCAGGCGGCAAACGCGGTGGCATGATTGCTGTGCGTGTGAATGATGCTGCACACCTCGGGCATGTGCCGGTAGAGGTACAGGTGCTGCGGCAGATCGACGCTCGGTCGCCGCTGCCCGCGCACCGGCTGGCCGCTGTCGAGATCCACCTCGACGATGTCGGCCGGAGTGATCTGATCGTAGTCCATGCCTGACGGCTTGATGAAGACGCGTCCCGAGGCTCGATCCAGCACGCTGCCGTTGCCCGAGTGCATGACCACGAGCTGATGCTGGGGCAGTGCCTGATTCAAGCGGCAGGCAGCGGCGCGGCACATGGCATGCGCGGCGGTTTCCATGGCGGGCTCCGGATTGAGCGGATGCGCGGGTTTGGTCTGGGGCCGCGGTGTATACCAAAGGGGGGCCGCAAGGGTCAAGGCGTTTCCTTGCTAGCACCGGGGATACGAGACGTAGCGCATGACTGTTTGACCCCAGCGTGATTCAACCGCAAAAGCAGCGCGGCATAGGTCGGCGCAGCGCTGCACGTGTCGTGCGACCGGTGTTGCAACGGCACTTTCGCATTCGAGCGATCTGCGGCAATTCGCATGGTGCAATTCGACGAAAACTGATAATTTTTCCACGTCGCCCGCCCCTTGGCCTGCCCCGGACGTTATCTGCCCCCGCGCCGGCAGCTATTTGCTCACAGTGAAAGGATTCGCTATGAGTGTCGTCGACCGCCCGCCATGGCGTGCGCCCGATCCGCGTATCGGCGCGCGTACCGCCGGTGGCAGCAAGTTCGATCGGGCCGCGCGCGTCAGCGGAGTCGCTTGGCGAAGTCTCTGGGCGAATCGCGCACTGCGGCTGGCGATCCTCTGGACACTGGTGGCCTGGGTGGTGCTGGAAGGTGCGTTCATCGTTTGGTTGCACCGCAATGCCGAAGGCGTTTCGCACCGAGCATTCCTGCCGGGCGCCTATTTCAAGATGCCCCAGCGCGAGCAGGCCGTCGGTATGCGGCCGGTCAGCAAGTTCGGCTACGACGGGCAATTGTACTATTGGATGTCGAACGACGTCTTTGGCCGTTACGATGCCGTGGAGGCGATGGATGAACCGCTCTATCGCTATCAGCGCATCGGCATGCCGATGCTGGCTGGGGCGATCGCCACGGTTTTCGGTTTCGAACTCACGCCCCCTTTGTTGTATCACACGTTGCAATTCGGAATGACGGCCGCCGGTTTCGGGGCGCTGGTGTACTGGCTGCTCGTCAACCAATTGAATCCAGCATATGCGCTGGGTTGGCTCGTTTCCTGCGGCACCTTGCAGTCGCTGTGGCTGGGAATTCTCGACGCTCCGGCCGACGCGATCTTCGTCTTCACGATCCTGGCCGTGCTGGCTGGACGACTGTGGTGGTATGCGCCGTTGGCCACGTTGCTGTTGCTGACGCGCGAAGGCTACGTGGCCTATGTCTTTGGCATTTTCCTGGTCACTACCATCAGCCGCTTCGCCTGGCAGGACAAACTCGGCAACTGGAAACAGCTTGTGCGGTTCTCGTGGAAGGACGTCAGCGGCTATTGGAAGCCGGTCGTGCTGACCGCGATTCCGGGCATCGTCATGCTCGCCTGGACCGCTTACCTGGCGATTCACTTTCAGATGTCGCCACTCAATGCGCGGGGCAATCCCGACGCCACGAACTGGCCGTACTACATGATGGTGCGCTACGTCGGAAGCTTCTATCGCGACGGCAACTGGCTCGAGCTGCGGCTGTTGCTGGTCAGCGCGTTTACGCTCGTGCTGGTATCGGTGCTGCTGGTGAAGAACTATCGCAAGCTGCCACTGGCGCTGGTATGCACGTTGCCTTACGTGCTCTTGACCGCGGCCTTGGGCAAGATGGTGTGGGAGGCCTATGGCGGCCACATGAAGGCCAGCGGCGCGATTATCGTCATCGGACTGTTCTTGTTGCCGATCGACAAATCGCTGGTGCTGCGGTTCATGCTCGCGCTGCAGGCGATCGTCGGGCTGGACGTGCAAGCTGACATCCGCATGATGCACGCGCGGCTGCTCTCGCCGCAATTGCTGCATGAAGAGAGCGGTTACCCGCCGAATCCGCCCGGAGCACCGGACAATCCGCTGCTCATCGATCTGCGCAGCTCGGTCGAGTGGGTCGAGGCGCAGCCGGTGATGAAGCTGGAATACCGCGGCATCTGGAAGCCGGCGCAGCGCGAAGTGCGGCCGATCACGGTGGCCGTCACCAACCGCTCGGACATCACCTGGCAGCCGGGGCGCGGCAAGCACCCCATCTGGCTGGGATACATCCTCTATAACAGCGCCGGCGATCGGCGGTTGGCCTCGCATTCGATCATCATCGACACGACGATCGCTCCGGGCGAGACGAAGGAATTCACGGTCCCGCTTGAGCTGTATCGCGCCAATCGCGGCTACACCGTCGAGTTCTCGCTGCGCCAGGATGGGCCGGGCTGGTTCATGCACGCAGACCCCAGCTTCGGGCGAAAGTACCAATTTCACGTCGAGTAACGGGGCAGGGGCACGGCGACCATGCACAGGCGGCTGCGACGACTGAAGACCAGGCTCTCGCGCGTGCTCACGCACACGCAGCTCTCGTACACCATCTATCGCTATCGCTACCTGGCCGCCTTCACGTTGATCGGCATGCTGTCGATCGTGCTGGAAATCGAGCTGTTGCGCCGGTTGATGCCACTGGAGTGGCCCTGGCAACTGCGGGCGTGCCTGGCGTTCGTGCTGGGCATGTTGTTTAGCTTCGTGCTCAACGCCACGGTGAATTTTCGCGTGCCGCGCGAGTACCTGCTGCAAACATTTTGGCGTTTCGTCGCCGTTTCGGTGTTTTCGTTCTCGCTCAATATGGCCGTGGTTTACACACTGCAAGGGTGGATCGGCGGCGCGTATGGCGCCACGCGGCTGTCAACTGCCGGCGTGCTGTTTCTGGTGGCGTATGCCTTGCACCGGCGCTACACGTTCGACCGCACGCGCAGCTTTGGCATTGCCGTGTATGCCTCGCCGAGCGAGCGCGTGTTTCGCATCTTTCACCGCGTGGGCCGCAACTGTAATCACCTGCACGTCGACCTGGTCGACTCGACGATGGACGGCGGCGCGGCCGCCGTCGATCTTGGCCAGATTCGCCGCGCCCGCCGGCTGTGGCCCGGTACGCCCGTGTGCCTGCACCTGATGTCGCTCTATCCGCGTCATTGGGTGCAACAAACCTGGGACGACGTCGACTGGTATCTGTTCCACGTCAATGCTCACGACGATCTTGCGAGCTTGATCCTGGAGTGCCGCCTGCACGGCAAGAGAGTGGGGGTCGTGTGGCACACCTCGGCCGAGTTGGGAATGCTGTTGCCGGTGTTGGGGCACGTCGATTTCGTGATGGTGCTGGGCATCGCCCAGCCGGGCCAATCGGGGCAGCCGGTGATGGAAGAGGCCTTGCACATGGCCGAGATGCTCGACGGCCTGCGCGAGCATTACGGCTTCGAAGTGATCTTCGACGGCGGCGTCAACGCCCAGACCATAACGCGCATCCGCGCCAAGTACGTCGTAGCGGCCAGCGCCGTGTTGCGCGCCGCCAGCCCGATCCGTTCCGCGCATTGCCTGCAAACGAGCGCCATGTATGAAGCACGCGTCGCTTAAGTCGCGCATTCAAGACCGTCTGTGGGAAGTCGTGCAAGCGGACCGCAACATTCTGTCGGCCACGCTGGCCGGCAGCTTTCTGGACGAGCCCACGCTGGAAGGCGTCAGCGACATCGACCTGATCGCAGTGGTCGACCGGCTCGACGCCGCGCATTTCGAGCGCATGATGGCCGCGTTCGACGGGGCGTTGCGCGAGGATCTCGCCCGCATGGGCTATCGCCTGCGCATCAATCCGACGTTGGGACCGCTGAAGTTCAACGAGCCCGACCTGGCCGTGCTGCACCTGATGTTGTATTCCCAGGCTGCCCACGTCGAGCATGCGATTGTCAGTCCGTTCACGTGCTTCGACTGGCAGCGCAGCGCGGCGCATTGCAAGCGTTCGCTGGCCGACGTGTTTCCGGTGTTCAACCTGCAGCCGCACCACTTCATGAGCTCGCGCCGCAGCGTGCGTGACTACCTGCGCGATTTTCATGCCGGCGTAGTGTCCTATCGCGAGTTGGACTGCCACGCCGACGGTTATCGCGAAGTCGCCCGCAGCAAGCCGATGACCGAGCGCGATCGCCACGAGTTTGCTTATCACATTCTGCGGTTCCTGATGCAAAACCTGGTCAAGCTGGTGCGTCGTGCCAACTTGAAGCTGCGCGGCGAATTGCTGCTGGCCGAGTATTTTCTCATCTTTCCCGAGCACGAGGCGAAAACGCGCCGTTTTTTCCTGAAATTGCAGGCGATGAAGCGGGCCGGTGATTTTTCCGAGCCGCTGACCGATCTCGAAGAGCAACTGCACGCGTTCGTCGAGGCGTTCGGGTCGCAGTTTCACCAGGTGTTTTTCCGCGACGCCACGCGGCACGTCGCGTTTCGTCACGGTCCCACGGCCATGAATCGAGCCCACGGCGGCCAGCGCGTGTTCCTGGGACGCAGCGATCCGCCGTTGTTGCCCGTCGAACCTGAGTTGCTCGATCGGCTGGCGGCCCAAGTGGCGGAGGTTGCCCCGCAAGCGGCCTATAGTTCTCCGCTGGCGCGCTGCCGACAGTCATTGGCCGCGCTTGCCGGGCGATGCGAGTTGCCTGATGCACGCTGCGACGATCGATTGAGCGAGATCGACTACGGCGAACTGGAGGGACTGACGGTATCGGCGTCGCGCTCGCACCATGCGAGCTTGTTCGATGCCTGGCGCCGTGGCGAGGACCCCAAGTTCCCGGGCGGCGAGTGTACGCTCGACGTGACTCGGCGGGCGCTGGCGTTCGTCGAGCAGCATTGGTTGAACGGACCTGCCAACTCGGTCACCTGCACGCACAACGTGGTGCTGCGCTGCCTGGTGGGCCACGTGCTCGGCCTGCCGCCGCACGAGTGGCATCGCCTGGAAGTGCCGCACCTGGCGCCGATCACGTTCGTCGCGACACGCGCGTTTGGAATGTTCGTCGATATTCCGGCCGACACCGCGCGCACATTGTTTCAGGATTTTGCGCTCGTCTCGCAGGCCGCTTGAAGGGGAGCAACAGGCAATGCAACTCGTGGTGCCCATGGCGGGGCTCGGACGCCGTTTCTCCGATGCCGGCTACACGCTGCCCAAGCCGCTGATTCCCGTAGCAGGGCTGCCGATGGTCGTCCGCGCCGTACACGATCTGCCGGCGGCAGATCGCATCGTGTTCGTCTGTCATCCCGAGCACGTCCAGCGGCATCGCATCGATCGCACGCTGGCGGGGTATTTTCCCGGTTGCAAGGTGGTCGTCACGCCCGGCCTCACCGACGGCCAGGCGTGCAGCGTGCGGCTGGCGGCCGAGTACTTGGATCCGGAACGGCCGGTGCTGGTCGCCGCCTGCGACAACGCGCACCTGTTCGATCGTGCGCGCTTCGCGCGGCTGACCGGCAAGACCGACATCGACGCACTGGTCTGGACCTATCGCGGCGACCCGCGCGTGCTGGTGCGGCCCGATTGGTACGGTTGGGTGCGGGTCGATAGCGGCGGGCGCGTGCTGGAGGTTTCCGTCAAGCGGCCGATTTCGGCGACTCCCTTGCACGATCACGTCGTCAGCGGCTGCTTCTGGTTTCGCACAGCCGGACGGATGCTGCAAGGTATCGACCGCCTGGTGGCTGCCAACGCCCGCATCAACAACGAGTTCTACCTCGACTCGGTGGCCAACGTGATGGTGGCCGGCGGTCAGGCGGTGACGGCCTTCGAGGTCGACAAGTACATCGGCTGGGGCACGCCTGAAGACCTGGAAGATTATTTGCGTTGGCAGCGCCATTTCGGCGCGGTCGACCAGGCGGCTTGATCCATCGCTACGAAAGCCATGATGCACGAATCCTCACCCGTCGATCGCATGACCGGACGCGAGAACAAGCGCCAGGTCATTCGCTTTCTGCTGGTCGGCTGCTCGAGCGTGGCCGTCGATCTGGCTTGCTACCTGCTGCTGGTCGCCGCGTTCGACGTCGCCACGACCTGGTCGAAAGGCGCGTCGTACGTCGTGGGCATGACGGTCGGCTTCGTCGGCAATAAGTACTGGACCTTCGGTTCGGCGCGGCGCTCGGCCAGCGAGCCGGTGACGTACGTCGTGCTGTACGCGGTCACGCTGGCCGTGAATATCGGCGTCAATGCTGCCGTGTTGAGTATTACGGGCGGTTGGAAGCTGCCGGCGTTTTTAGTGGCCACCGGTGTGACCACTGTGCTCAATTTTCTCGGGATGCGGCTATTCACGTTTCGCCGCGGCATTCAAGACCGGCTTCGCAAGCAAAGCATTGCATCGGCGACCGCCTCGGGCGCGGTCTCCGCGCCGCACCTGGCGGCCGAACGAACCACTTCTCAAACTCTCGCCCGCGGATGAATCTCATGCTCACCATTGCGCATCGCGTCAACACGATTGCCGAACTGCGACATGTCCCGCCCGAGTGCGGCGTCGAGATCGACCTGCGCGACAGGGGTGACCGCCTCATTTTGCAGCACGATCCGTTTACCGACGGCGAGAACTTTGCCGACTGGCTCGCGCACTATCGCCATGCGCATCTGATTCTGAACGTCAAGAGCGAGCGCATCGAGCATCGCGTGCTGGAGCTAATACACGGGCAGGGCATCGAGCACTATTTCCTGCTCGATTGCTCGTTTCCCATGATCCGGCTGCTCAGCGGGCTGGGCGAGCGACGCATTGCGGTACGCTTTTCGGAGCACGAGCCGATCGAGTCGGCCTTGGCCTGGTCCGGCAAGGTCAATTGGTGCTGGATCGACTGCTTCACGCGCATGCCGCTAACAGCTTCGTCGTACGATCGGCTGAAGGCTTCGTTCAAACTGTGCGCCGTCTCGCCCGAGTTGCAGGGCCGGCCGGTCGCGTCGATCGCCGAGTACGCCGAGTCGCTCCGGCCCTATCCGCTCGACGCAGTCTGCACCAAGCGGCCCGACTTGTGGCGCGCTGCGCTCGAACGGGCAGAGCAGGGGGATCTCGCTGGCGGCACGGCGATACGGGAGTGGGCCGCATGACGTGCGCGCTAAACAGAATCGGTCAGCCCGTCGATGGCGACCGGCACGCCGTCGACCAGCTTATAGAGCCGGATGCGTGGGCAACGAAACGAGCCGCGCGGCGGCCGGTTGGCCAGCGCGTTCCAAACTCGCGGCCAATCGCCGGGGCGAATCGATGCAATCGTGAAGTGCGGCTCCCAACCGTCGCCCAGGTAGGGGAACCCCTGCAACGCGATCGCCGCGCGTTGCGCATCGCTCAACAAATGCAGTCGCGGAGCATACCGTTGGCGGGTTGCCTCCGGATCGCGGGCCGCCGCCAGCCGTTCGACCACCTGCTTTTGCACGTCGCGCAGGCATGCCTTGTCCACAGGCGCCAGGTCGCAGACCAGCGTGTGATTGCCGGTCAACGCGTCGGCGTCGAAAACGTGCCACCCGACGATCTCGATCGACAGGTCCAGCCCGTCAGTGGTCAGCAAGCGCCAGCGATCGAGCGCCGCTTCGACTGTGGGAAACACCGCCAGGTAGATTGTCAGATGCGGCGGGTCGGCCAGATAGAGTTGCTCGCCCACCAGCGTGCGCGTTTCGTCCTTGTAGCATTGCACCAGGCGGTGCAAGTCTGCGTCCGGCTCGATCGCGGCAAAGATGGGGACGCCGTCCGGGTCGTTCATCGATAATCTCGCCCTGTTATGAACTTTTTGCCAACTTAACCATCGCAACCGACACCGTCCAAGAGCAGAATCATGAATGCCGTCCGCAAGCAGCTTTCGATCGTGGTTCCTTGTTACAACGAGGCCGGCAATCTGCCGTCGCTGTTGGGCCGCTTTGGCGAGGTGCTGGCCGACCGCGACGACGTCGAGCTGGTGCTGGTCAACAACGGTTCGCGCGATCATTCGGCGCTGGTCATCGCCTGTGAGCTGGACAAGCCGGAAAACGCATTCGCACGCTCTGTCGCGGTGCCGGTGAACCAAGGCTACGGCTTCGGCATTCTGTCGGGACTGCGCGCGGCCACGGGAGAATACCTGGCCTGGACGCACGCCGACCTGCAGACCGATCCGAACGACGTGCTGCTGGGGTTTGCCCGGCTGATGGCCGAGCCGGCTCCTCAGCAATGCCTGGTGCGAGGTCGGCGCGTGGGACGACCGCTGTTGGACCGGGCCTTCACGGTGGGCATGGGTTGGGTGGCTTCGGCCGCGCTGGCCACGCCGCTCTACGACATCAACGCTCAGCCGAAGATCTTTCACCACTCGCTGCTGGCCGAGATGGACGACGCCCCCTGGGATTTTTCGCTCGACCTGTACCTGCTCTACCTGGCGCAGCGCAGGGGGCTGAAAGTCCTGGAGCAGCCCGTCCACTTCGCCGCTCGGCAACACGGCGAAGCCAAAGGAGGCGGCTCGCTGCGCGGCAAAGCCAGGCTCACCCGCCGCACGCTCGAATACATCTTCAAGCTCCGCGATCAACTGCGGGCCGCGTGAGCGAGCCGAGATCTCCTCCTTGCTTTGCGCCTTGGCCGCGTCGATAATCGCGCGTGTCGTCGGCAGGTCGAAGTGATGGCGAGGATGATTTCGTGGTATCCGTCGAACCAATCGAGCGGCTCGATCCGCCCCGCTATCAGCAGGCGCGCGTCACGTTGGGCCGGGCGTTTTTCGACTATCCGCTGATGGTGTACGCCTTGGCCGACGAACGACGCCGAGCGCCGGCCGTGACACATCTGTACGGCGCGATCCTGCGGGACTCGTTTCGCTGGGGCGAGGTACACGTCGCGCCCGAGATCGCGGCCGTCTGTGCGTGGCTGCCGCCCGAGCGTTCGATGCCCACGTTCTGGCGGCAGGCGCGGGCCGGCATGCTGCAACTTCCGTTTCGTTTCGGGCTCGGCGGATTTCGCAAGCTGCTGGTCTATGACGAGATCGCGCAGCGCTTGCACCACGATCACGCGCCCATGCCGCACTACTACCT
>JBGSYQ010000553.1:0-7512 GCA_041750795.1 Pirellulales bacterium
CCCGCGGCTTTGAAGGCCTGAGGACGGACGAGCTCGCGATCGGCCGGCGGTCTTCACTCCGTTCGCTACGCTCACTACGTGAAGACCGCCGAAGCTTACGAATAGACATCATTGCCCCCTTGTTGCAAGATACAAGGACGGCTTGCGAAGTGAGCCAGGTGAGGGTGCGACTGCGCGGAAAGTCCAGCCTGGTACAGAAAGTTCTTCGTTCGAAAGCGCCTTCGACGCGAAGCGCCCACGATGCGGGATCCGGTCGGGCGATGCATTTCCGCCAATTCACGAAGTTGGCGTCAAGCCCTGGATGAACGTGCTCAGCTCGGTACCCAAGCGCCCCAAATCGTCCAGAGGGGCTTCTGCCATCGTTGCGAAGAGTTCTGGGTTCTTGGGCAGAACGTTTGCCTTCAAATCGTCCAGAGCGCGGATCAGCCGTTCCATTTGTTGCATCGTCACTCGAAGCTCGTCGATGTTCTTGATGGTGACAAACATTTAACGAATCTCCACAACACCGACCTGTCGACCGTCACGCGAGTTTTGGAAAAACTCCAAATACTCGGCCAACGCTGACGAACCCTCAATCACTGCAACTACATCACCCCCGTAAATCCTCCGGGCCGCTCGGCGCGACACGAGATTGTACTCGACAGGGAGCAGTCCTCGTCCCACAACCGACGCGTCGAGCACGCAACCGCCCCGCTCGACGCGGGACGGCCGCGAGGGTGAGCCGTGACGACGTACTTCACTAGCCGCGTAGCGGCGACACGCTGTCGTCGCATTGCGGCTGACGATCCGTGTCGGTCATCGGCCAGCATGGAACCAGACCCTGTCAGAGCAACTCATCTAAGTCTTTGCGAGTGGCTTCCACAACCTGTTCAGCGTCGTAGAGAATGCCGTCGTCAGGATAGTAATAGATACCATCCGCGAGATTGACGAGAGCGGCAGCGGCGGAAAGCCCCGCTGCGCATTCATTCAGGTCGCCTCCCCAACGAAAAGTCGCGCACTTGTCGCGATCACCGACTGTCGACGCGATGTGTGGATAGTTGGAAAGAACATCTGCTGCGGTTTCGAGGTAAAACTCGAAACCGGTAGACTGCCCCTTGAATGTTGCTGGTCGAAATCCGCTGTCGCTGCGAAGGTCGAATGGTGCATCAAGCGTCGCGGTAAACCCCAGCCGCTCCATCGCGAGCTGCCAAGCGTCACGGCTTGGAATCCGTGAGTCTTGCATGAAGACGTGAAGTTCCTGTGACATTCGAGTCTCGAATTCAGCGCCGACGATCCCTCGATATCCAGCACAATGTCGCCGCCGAAAATGCGTCGATCATGCGGAGGCATACCAGGTTGTACTCAATCGGACGCAAGTTTTTTCAGTTTTCGCAACTCTCGCTGGCGGCGCGCCCAACGGAATGCGGACAGACTCGTATGGGTCTCCAACCACGTAAGTCCGTGCGCGAGCAAAACTTCCTCAACATCGTTCAACTCGCGTCGCATGAGCTGGGCGTTCTCATGTTGCATCCACCAATAGTCCGTGGCGATGCGTGTTCGGCGCAATAGGCGATCGAAAAGTGTCAACTGAGGAGGGCGAAAGAAACCAAGTCTCTGGACAAGATCGAATTGGCAGTCATACGAGTGGGGTTCGGTCGTCGACGGCGACAACGATTGCGAACTCACGTCAGCGTTGTAGACGGCTAGATTCACCGTGAATTTACCCGATAGTCTCTTCTGCCCCACTTGGAACTCGACGATCTGTGTTGAGATCGTGCCTTCGTGTGTCACGGCGCGCCGAAACGTTCTGTCGCTGAACGTGAAGTTGCGCTGTAAAAGCTTCGGCGCGACTTCGGCGCGAAGCTGGCGATCAAACTGGCGAATGCGTTTGCGCGACATCGAATCGTCCTGACGGCGCCGACTCACTCCTGCGGCCTCTCCTACTCCCTCGTTTTCTCAAACGCCAGCGCCGCCGAGTTCACGCAATACCTGACTCTGGCCAAAACCGTTGATTGTTCCTCAACTGTCATCCTCGTCATCGATCTGTTTATCTGGATCGAATGACGCGTCGAACGCAGAGAAGTCGGATTCGAACTCCTCAGCTAGATAGACGCTGGCTTCTTCAAATCCATCGGCCGCGAGAATCAAATCATCATCGATTACGCCGCCTCTGATGAAGCCGAGCGGCTCCGAACTAAACTCGTGGCTGACTTCCCAATCGACTTGATGTACTCGGGAGATTTCGCACAGAGCTTCGAAAAGATTCCTGACATTCCCATCGGGAAGTCCGCTTGCGGCCGCGGCGGCGCGATCGTCCGGATGTGGTTGAAGATTCAGTTCGCTGCTGCCTGTCAGCCGGTTATCGCTCGGGTAATCATCGAAACAAACTGAGTCGCAATAGAGCCAACTGAGACCGCTGTCGAATTTCCGTGCCGCTGCTCTTATTGCTGCCGCACGTGTGGCATCCAGCGGATCGATCGTGCGGTAATGTATGTAGACGCCCATGTTTGACCCCGGCCGTGACGCTACGTTCAATGGCTTCGAACTTGCTCAATCCGCCGACTCACTCCTTCGGCCTCTCCTCCTCCCCCTTCTTCTCAAACGCCAGCGCCGCGGAGTTCATGCAATAGCGTTGGCCGGTGGGTTGGGGGCCGTCGTCGAACAGATGGCCCAGGTGGGCGCCGCAGTTCTTGCATTGGACTTCGGTGCGCGTCATGCCGTACTTGCGGTCTTCCAGCGTGTGCAGGTTCTCGGGATTATCGGCGGCATAGAAGCTGGGCCAGCCGCAGCCGGAGTCGTACTTCGTGTCGGAGGTGAACAGCGGCGCTCCGCAGCAGACGCACTTGTAGGCGCCCGGCTCCTTGTGATTCCAGAACTCGCCGGAAAACGCGCGCTCCGTGCCCTGGCGGCGCGTGACCTCGAACTGCTCCGGCGTCAGTTGCGCCTGCCACTCTTCGTCCGATTTGTGGATCTTGGGCATGAACGTGGACTCCTGATGTTCGTGGTTATCGGTCGCCGCGGTCGCCCGGCCATCGAACGAGGCTTGCCGGCCGCAGCCGCTCAGTGCCAGCAAGGCGAGCGCCGCCAGGGCGAATGATGCCAATCCGATCGCAGCCGGTGTGCGACCATTGGCGGACGGGGGACTGGAAACTCGCGTCGTAGTCACGTGCGGGGCTCCCGGGAAAACGCTGCCAAGATTCGCAAACCGGCGACGAATAGAGGGGGGTGCCACGATCGCAGGTGGCGGTGAAACCTCGCTATCATTTTATGGGTAAAGTCGAGGCCGGGCCAGCACCCGCCGGCCCTGGCAATCGGGGCAGCGACCTTTTGGCCGGCGCTGCAGTGACCGTTTGGCCGGCGCGGCAGTGACCGTTTGGCCGGCGTGGCGTGGGAAAATGCGGCGGCGACCTGCAATCTACTTGCAGCGGCCCGTGGCAGGAGTATTCTGATAAGCAGTCCACCTGGTTGGTCGCCTTAGCCCGGCGCGTCGCCGGCGGCAATTCGTAGCGCGCCAATTCGTTCAAAGTTCCCAAGAGACGGAGAATCTGTATGAAGAAGTATGTACTGGGCTTCGGCGCCCTCGTGGCGTGCACCATGGGCTCGGCGTCGGCGCCGGCCATGGATCTCGAGATCCTCGATCCGCAAATCGCGCAGGCCTTTGCGCAGGCCTTGTGCGAGTCGGCCGAAGGCATCGAGAATCCGCAAGTGAAGGTCGATCCCGATCTGGAAAAATCGTGCGGCGTGTTCATGGACGTGGGCGAGCCCGTCGGCTTGATCATCGTGCCGCAGAAGGACATCACGCCGGAGAACGACGCCGTCAACAAGGATCCGGGCGCTCCGCTGGGACACTTGTTCATGTCCAAGGGCTTTGCGCCGGTGATCGACGACAAGCCGGTCGATGCCGCCAAGATGCGGACGATCAAGTTCTCCGGGCAGGACGGCACCGAGCAGGAAGTCGGCTATCTGACGCTGGCGGCGCGCCACACCGATGACGACGTGTGGCACCTGTACGCCTATGGCACCGACGAGAAGCCGCTGCTGGACGTGCAGATCGGCGAAGGCGTCGGCCCGGGCACGCAGCCCATCGCGATCGAAGTCAAAGACGTGGAAGACAACACCGGCACCGCCTACGTCACCATCTTCGACATGTACCAGTGCAGCTTCAAGCTGAACTACACCCAGCCTGAATAAGGCTGCGTTTGCGAGCATCCGGCTCGCAGTCGTGGAATGCAACCGGCGATCTGGCAGAGCCCTCGGGCGGCCAGGTCGCCGGTTTTTTTGTGCGCTTGCGAAGTCATTGCCGGTGGATGGACGCGATGCATCCGCCGGCAACTCGCATTGCGGAATTCGGTCCGTCGGTACCCGGATGTCCTTGGCAAGCTTCTTCTTGCTAGAGCGATTTGGCGTGTTCTAATATTTACACGGTACGGTGCGATCGTGACACCCAGAGGGGACGCGTAATGCTCACCAAAGAATACAAGGCAAATAAGGCGCTGAAGCAACCATGCCCGACAGTGAAGTGCAACGCACTTTACAAAACCAAGAACAACGTAAACATTTACTTGACGCCAAGCCAGGCGATCGAGTTGTCGCGAAATATCCTGCTCAAGGCGCAGTTCATTTTGGACAAGAATATCGAGGATGCGGGCGTCCAAGTCTGGTGCCAAGGCGCAAATTCCGAGATACTTGGTTGCGGCATAGATCCGCTGCGAAAGGGGCCTAGGCGCAAGAAGCATAATCAGGAGAGCGCGTCGAATTAGACTTCACTGGGAATTCCGCGAATCTTGGGATTAGACTGACCCGCTACCCAGGAAGCCGCAATTTGGCGGAATTTGCCGACTTGAAGTAGAATCGAGATATGCGTCGATCCGCTTCCAATTACCGTGCAATGCTTGTCGCAAGTTGCGTCCTGGGCGTGCTAGCAACGTTCGCCGCTGCTCAAACCAGGGCGCAAGTGCAACTGCCTGGCCCATCGAATGCTCCGCGGTCCGTCTCGGCTCGGCCGGCGCCGCGCACACCGGCCGACTACCAGTCGAAGCACTTCGAGCTGCACACGGACCTTGCCTCCGAAGACGCGCGGCAATTGCTCGGCCGGCTGGAAGTAATGCTGCGCATCGTGTCTCAATACTGGGGGCAGCCGCCCAACGGCACGATCGAAATGTACGTGGTCAACGACCTGGCCAACTGGCCCGAGGGGTCGCTCGATCCGGTGGGCCGGGCCAAGATCGCCGAGAACGCCGGCATCACGCTGGTCGAGACGCTCAACCGGGGCGATGAGCTGGTGGCGGCCAAGGCGGTCGTCTATGCCGTTGCCGATCGCGGCACGCCGCAGCACGAGGCGGTACACGCTTATTGCGGGCAAACGTTTGGACGCGTCGGTCCGCTGTGGTACTCCGAAGGCATGGCCGAGCTGGCCAACTATTGGCGCCCGGACGACAGCAGCGTGGACTGTCCCGACTACTTCATCCAACATCTACGCACCAGCCGCCCGAAGCCGCTGCGTGCCATTCTGGGCGAGGAAGTCGATCGGCCCGGTCGACCGGCGGCCGCCACCGGCGACTCGTGGCAGAACTATGCCTGGCGCTGGGCGCTGTGTCACCTGCTGGAAAACAATCCCAACTATGCCGAGCGCTTTCAACCGCTGGGCCTGGGCTACCTGACCGGTCAGAACGTCCGCTTCGTCGATGCGTTCGGACCGATGATGCGCGAGCTGGCATTCGAGTATCGCTTCTTCGTGTCGCACGTGGACAACGGCTATCGCGCGGACTTGTGCGCCTGGGACTGGCATCGCAAGTTCGCGGAGCCGCAGGGCGCTCCCATCGCTGCGCGAATCATGGCGCGGCGCGGCTGGCAGCCTTCGGGCGCCATCGTGTCGCCGGAAGTGGCCTACCAGTACAGCGCCAGCGGGCGGTGGACGCTGGGCAAGGACGCGGCAAGCGTCACGGCCGATGGCGGCGCCGACGGCGCGGGCCGGTTGGAAGGCGTGATCCTGTCCGACTATCAACTGAGCGAGCCGTTTCCGCTGGGAGCTTCCGGCACGTTC
Organism: Pirellulales bacterium; assembly: GCA_041750795.1. Taxonomy (GTDB): domain Bacteria; phylum Planctomycetota; class Planctomycetia; order Pirellulales; family PALSA-1355; genus JTS-RE94. The sequence goes on from JBGSYQ010000553.1 coordinate 6,023, forward strand.
CATCCACCGGCCGCGGGCGAGCTTTATTTCCGCTGCCGCGACGACTGGAGCGCCCTGGCAGACAATCGCGGCCACCTGCGCGTGCGCATCAAGCGCGCCGACAAGGGCCCGGCGCTGCCAGGGCCGAGCGATGTGTCCGAGGGCGACGAGTAACGCGGCGCCACGGACTATTGCGGGGCGCCAGACTCCGGTTTCGGCCTTGCCAATGGCAAGGTACAATTGCCTGGCGATCGACTTGCTCCGTTGCCCTCCGCCTCGACCTCTGCCCGCTTGCCACGCCTCATGAAGCTTGCTTTCAGTTCCAATGCGTACATGCATTTCTCGATCGAGCGGACCATCGAGAAGATTGCCAGCCTGGGCTATACCGGCATCGAGATCCTGGCCGACGTGCCGCACGCCTGGCCGGCCGGGCTGCTGGAGGAGCGCAAGGAATCGATTCGCCGGCACCTGGAAAAGCACCGGCTGGCGATCTCGAACGTCAACGCCTTCATGATGAACGCGGTGGCCGATCCGCGCCAGCCTTATTGGTATCCCGGCTGGACCGATCCCGATCGGCACTATCGGGCCATTCGCCGCGAGCACACCAAGCGGGCGTTGAAGCTGGCCGCCGAACTGGGCGCGCCTTCGATCACCACCGAGCCGGGCGGACGACTCGCGCCCGAGCGCGATTGGCACGAAGCGGCGCAGATTTTCTACGACGAGCTGATGCCGTGCATCGAGCTGGCCGAGCAAGTGGAAGTGTTGCTGCTCATCGAGCCCGAGCCGGACCTGATGATCGAGCGGTTCGAGGAGTACCTGGAGTTCATCAAGCGGATCGACTCGCCCTGGGTCGGCCTGAACTTCGACGTCGGTCACGCCTTCTGCGTCCACGAGGATCCGCAGGACTGGGTGGCCAAGATGCAGAAGCACACGCGCCACTATCATTTCGAGGACATCGCCCCCACGCGCGTCCACCGGCACTTGATCCCGGGCCACGGCGCCATCGATTTCGAGGCCACCGTGCGCGCCATCGCCAACAGCGGCTATGATGGCTTTCTGACGATCGAGCTGTATCCGTACATCGACAACCCGGACGACGCGGCACGCGAGGCTTATCGCTACATGTCCGACTTGCTGGCGCGGCTGGACTTGCCGCTCGAGTGACACCCGCGTCCCAGGAACGCAATTCATGCGCGCCTATCTCGAACTCGTGCGCGTGCCCAACGTCTTCACGGCCATGGCCGACATTCTGTTGGGCTATCTGTTCACGCACAGCGGGCTGGCGCCGTTGCCACAGTTGGTGTTTCTGCTGGCGGCTTCCAGCTTGCTGTACTTGTCGGGCATGGTGCTGAACGACTATTTCGACCGCGAGCAGGACGCGCGCGAGCGGCCCGGGCGTCCCATTCCTTCGGGCAGGATCGAGGCGGCCGCGGCCTTGCGCCTGGGCATCACGCTGCTGGTGCTGGGCGTGGCGTCAGGCGGCGTTGCCAGTTCGGTTGCGGGCAGCCCTT
>JBGSYQ010000554.1:0-4677 GCA_041750795.1 Pirellulales bacterium
CCAGCTCGGTGCGGACTTGCCGCGCGGCGGAGCGCAATCGACTGTCGCCCAGCGACGAGCGCAGCGCCGGCTGCGCCAGCGCCGCCACCGTGGCGATGACTCCCAATACCAGCAACACTTCCGACAGCGTATAGCCGCGACGTCGTGTGGTGGGATTTCCCTGCATATCGAAACCTCTTATGTTGCCTATTCTCTGCGGACGATCTTCCCATGGCATTTAAGGCGTGGATTTGACGACGCGCCGTCCAAGCGCGATCGGACCAAACCCGCACCAGGCCGCACTCACTTGCAATTACTTTTCTTTCGACCAGTTGACGACGTCATCCTCAGTTCCTTCCTTGGTGTCCGGGCCCGCGGACCAGATGTCCGGGTATTCGCTGTCGTGGGTCGAGGGGTAGACGTAATAGTACTTCTGGCCCCACGGATCGCGCGGCGCTTCCTTGGCGCTGGTGGTGATGTAGGGGCCGGCCCAGTTGGCCAGTTGCTCCTCGTCCACGTCGCTGGGCTCGACCACCAGCACGTCGAGGCCGGATTCGCTCGAGGGGAACGTGTTCATGTCGAGCGCGTACTTTTCCAACGCGGTGCGGAACAAGCCGATTTGCGTCTTGGCCGCGTCGATATCGGCCTTCTTCTTGCTTCCCAGCAGCGAGGGGACGGCAAATCCCATCAGCACCACCAGGATCACGAGCACGAGCAACACCTCCATCAAGGTGAAGCCCTGTCGCTTCGCGTTTTTCGTCGTACGGTAGGTCATGTCAACTGCCCTCCTGTATCCAATTGATTTGCGAGTCGAGAAATTCTTTGTCACGGTGTCTACCAATGAAGTTGAAGATTGCATGGGTGACGGCGTTTCAGGTAACGGTCGAGCTCATTTGAAACACGGGCAACAGGAGCGCGACCAGCACGAACAAAATGGCGCTGGCCATGATCAGCAGGGTCAGCGGCTCGAGCAGCCGCACCATCAGGTCCAATTGCACGCTGGTCTGCCGATCGATGCCGTCGGCGATGTTCACCAATACGTTGTCCAGGTTGTTCGATTCCTCGGCCACGCTGATCATGGCCATCACCGGCCGCGGAATCAGTCCGCACTCGGCCAGCGGCTTGGCCAGCGTCTCGCCCGACGACACGTTGTCGGCCGACTGGCGAATGGCCTGGGCCAACACGCGGTTGCCGGTCGAGTCGCTGGAGATTTCGAGCGACTTGATGAGCGGCACGCCGTTGTGCAACAGCGTTCCCAGCACGCGGCAAAAGCGCGAGATGGCATAGCCGAGAAAAATCTTGCCGGCGATCGGGATCTTCAGCTTGGTGCGATCGGCAAACAAGCGGCCTCGCTCAGTTGCCAGTTGCTTGCGCGCCCAATAGACCGCGCCGCCGATGGCCGCGGCCACGAAAATGCCGTACTTGCCCAACAGGTCGCTCAAGGCCAACAGCACCACCGTGGCGATCGGCAAACCGCCGCGCTCCTCCAGGCTCTTGAACAAATCGGAGAACTTCGGCACGAAGAACACCACCAGCACCACGGTGATCAGCACGCCAGCGCCGGCCAGGATGGCCGGATAGGTCATGGCGCCCACGACCTTGCCGCGCAATTCCTCTTGCTTCTCCAGGAAGTCGGCGGTGCGTTTGAGCGCATCTTCCAGGAACGCGCCCTCGCTGCCGGCGCGCACCATGCTGATGGTCAGCTCGCTGAACGCCTGCGGATGGCGGAGCATCGCCTCGTCGAGCGGCGTGCCCTCGGCCACCTGGTTGCGAACGTCGCTGAGCACCTTGGCCAGCGCGGGATGCACGGCCTGCTCGGCCAGCACGTCGAGCGAGCGCATCAGCGGCACGCCGCTTTGCAGCAGGTCGGACAGTTGCGTGAGCGTTTGCGCCAGCAACGCGGTCTTGATCTTTCGCGGCCGGTTCCACGCCACGCGGGCCGGCGCGGCGTCTTTGACCACCAGCGGAAACAGTTGCCGATCGCCCAACGTACACAGCGCATCGCGGCGACTGGCGGCCGTGATCGTGCCGGCCACGTCGCTTCCCGCGCTGTTTCGTGCTGTGTAGGCAAATTCGGGCATGATTCGATTCGGTCTTGCCGGTCGTGTCTCGTGGCTCAGTCGGCGCCGGTAACGCGCATCACTTCGTCGATGGTGGTCAGTCCGTTGGCAACTTTTTGCCAGCCATCCTGGCGGAGCGAGCGCATGCCCGCTTGCATGGCCGCTTTCTTCACCAGGTGCGAGGGCACGCGTTCGCCGGCCAGGTGGCGAATCTCGTCGCTGGCCACCAGCAACTCGAACAAGCCCAAGCGCCCCGTGTAACCTTTGCCGCGACAACGGCGGCAGCCAGCGGGCTGATAGAGCGTGACGCCGCGCTGGCGCAACTCGTCCAACGGAAAATCGGCCGGTACGTCATCCGGCTTGGGTTCGTAGGGCTGGCGGCACTCCGTACACAGCACGCGCACCAGCCGCTGAGCCATTACGCCGGCTACCGTGCTGGAAACCAGAAACGGCTCGACGCCCATGTCGATGATCCGCATGAACGCGCCCGCCGCGTCGTTGGTGTGCAGCGTGCTGAACACGAGGTGGCCGGTCAGCGACGCTTGGATCGCGTTCTCGGCCGTTTCCAGATCGCGGATTTCGCCGACCAGCACCACGTCGGGATCGTGCCGCAAGATGCTGCGCAAGCTGGCGGCGAACGTCAGTCCCACCTTGGGATGCACCTGAATCTGGTTGATGCCGTCCAGTTGGTACTCGACGGGATCTTCGGTGGTGATGATCTTGATTTCTTCGTCTTTGATTTCGTTCAGCGCGCTGTACAGGCTGGTGGTCTTGCCGGAGCCGGTAGGGCCGGTGACCAGGATGATGCCGTGCGGCAGCTTGATGATCTGGCTGAACTGGGCATAGACGTCTTCATCCATACCCACGCCGCGCAGCGAGAAATTCATCCGCTCTTTGTCGAGGATGCGCATGACGATGCCTTCGCCGTGCAGCATGGGGATGATCGACAAGCGAATGTCGATCTCGCGCCCCGAGACTTTCAACTTGATGCGGCCGTCCTGCGGCAGGCGCTTCTCGGCGATGTTGAGCCGGGCCATGATCTTCAAGCGGCTGATGATCGCGGCCTGAAACCGGTTGATTTCCGGCGGCATCGGCTGCGGGTGCAACACGCCGTCGATGCGATAGCGAATCTTGATGCCGGCGGCTTGCGATTCGATATGAATGTCGCTGGCCCGCGCGTCGACGGCCTCCGAAAGAATCTCGTTGACCAGCCGCACGACGGACGCTTCTTGCGCCATCTCGGAAGCTTCGGAGCGATCCCACTCGAGCTCTTCGAGAACTTCGACGCCGCTCTCTTCTTCGCGTTGCGCGAGCAGACCATCGACCGTTTCGGCGCCGACGCCCAAGTGGGTCTTGATCAATTTGGCCAACTCGGCGCTCGCCGCCAACACCGGCGTCACGCTCCAACCGGTGGCCGCGCTCACGGCGTCCAGCGCGTGCAGATCGTACGGGTCGCCCGTGGCAACCACCAGCGCGTCGTCTTTCCAGGCGACGGGGAATACCTGGTGCTGATGGATCAACTTGATGGGAAACTTTTCGAGCAAGCTGCGGTCGATCTCGACGTTGGCCAGGTCGATGGTCTCCAGCCCGAGCGCTTCGGCCACTGCCTGCAAGGCGTTTTCTTCGCTGACGACGCCCAGCTCCGCGATCACCTGGTCCAACCGTCGACCCGACGCCAGCGCATCGCGCACCAGCGCGAGCTGGCGGTCGTCGAGTAGTCCCTTGTTGACCAGGGCTTGGCCGGCAATCATGGCAGGGGGTGTCCCAGGCGGGCAAAACAGTCGGCGGGCAAACAAACGCAGGCGGGGCGCTAGGCGAGGGGCCGCGGTCCGGAGGTCCGTTCCAGACGTTGGCAGCTGTTCGACCGTGCCATGCTACCGGGGCAATCGTGCCCAACGAGCAGCGCGGACGGGTCTCCACTGGTACGCTTAGGGTGTCAATCCACTTCGCAGACGACCGCTCCGGGGCGTCATCGAATTACTTCGGCGTGCAGGGTTTCAGGTGGGGTGGGGCGAGGCAGGCGGGTCGATAGGCAGGTTGACCGCAACCCGCCCGGTTGCGAACATATGTACTGTAGGTGATGCGATCCCCCGATGTCAACCCCCGCTCGGACACCGATCGCCCCTTAAACCGAATCACTCGCAGCGAACCTATCTATTGCAGGCGCAAAGACTTTGAGTTGCCACACGTGCTACTCTACGAAGCCGACAGCGTGGCCCGACGCAGCGCGCCCCCAGGCGCCGCTGTGGGGACATGCACGGCTGGGTACGCTGCTATTGCTGGCCACCTGCCTGCTGGTTGCGCGCGGCGCAGACGCACAAGTCGATTCGGCCGATAGCATCCCGGCCGGCGCCGTGACCGCCAAGCTGATGCGCTATGCCGAGCGGCTTGTGCAACGCCATGATAGCAACGGCGACGGGCGCCTCGACGCGCGCGAATGGGCCGCCATGCAAGGGCAGCCGGCGGCGGCCGATCTGGATGGCGACGGGCTGATTACCGTCGATGAGTTTGCCCGCTATGCGGCCGGCTATGCGGCCGGTCGGCGGATTCGCTTGTCGACGCGCGCCGACGACATCACTGACCCGAACCCCGTCGTGAACGGTCCGGCTGTGTCTGCGTGTGCGTACGTCGTGGCCGA
>JBGSYQ010000555.1:0-2435 GCA_041750795.1 Pirellulales bacterium
CCGCCGGCGTGTCTCCGCTGCGCACGCCGGCGCGCAGCGGCAGCGTGCCGTATCCGGCCGCTTCGGCCAGCGCCGCAATCTCGGCCAGCGGCTCCTGCAGGTTGCGATGGATATCGTTGCCCAGCGCCTTCAGCGGCGACACGTAGACCACGTAGGTCCGCTCGTCGAGCGTGCCGTCGAGCCAGCGACGCACCAGCCGATCGATGCACACCAGAAAGGCCGCCAGCGTCTTGCCCGAGCCGGTCGGCGCCGCGATCAGCGTATTGCGTCCCGCCGCGATCTCGGGCCAGCCGCGCGCTTGCGGCTCGGTGGGTTCGCCGAAACGTCCGACGAACCACTGCTCGACCAGCGGATGAAAGATGCCTGCCTTCATACGTCCATCATATGCCCCTTGCGGCACGCCGGGGAGAGCCCCGCCCGACAGCCGTACTCACAAGACCCCAGCCGCATACCAAACGACGTCTTGCGACACTCGCCACGCAAGTTGCCCGAAAGCCTGCCATTTACACGGCCTGCCGGCGCAACTAGGTTTGAAAGCGAACGATCAAGCCAACCCGTTTGGTGCCCTTTCATGTTGCACGGCCGAAGCGGACTCACGATCGGCGTTAAAGTGCTGCCAACGGCCGCACGGCTGGGCACGATGGTGCTTGCTCTCATGCCGGCGTCGATCCTCGCCCAGGGGTATTCGCCCGACGAAGCGCCCACTCGAATGACCGTTCCGCCAGGCTTCGCGGTAGAGCTGGTGGCCAGCGAGCCGCTGGTGCGGCAGCCGGTGGCCATCGACTTTGATGACGCAGGCCGGCTGTGGGTCATTCAGTATCTGCAATATCCCAATCCCGCTGGGCTCGAACGGTCGCAAGTCGATCGCTATTCGCGCACTACGTACGACCGCGTGCCCGAGCCGCCGCCGCACGGACCGCAAGGCGCCGACAGGATCACGATACTGGAAGACACCAACGGCGACGGCCGAATGGATCGCGCCCACGACTTCATCACCGGCCTGAACCTGGCCAGCGGTTTCGCGTTCGGCCACGGCGGCGTGTTCGTGCTGCAAGTGCCGTACCTGTTGTTTTATGCCGATCGCAATCGCGACGATGTTCCCGACGGCGAACCGGAAGTGCTGCTGTCCGGCTTCGGCATGGAGGACGCGCATTCGGTGGCCAACTCGCTCACCTGGGGTCCCGATGGCTGGCTTTACGGTTGCCAGGGGAGCACGGTCACGGCCAACATTCGCGGCATCGAGTTTCAGCAAGGCGTGTGGCGCTATCATCCCGTCTCTCGCCGCTTCGAACTGTTCTGCGAAGGGGGCGGCAACGCCTGGGGACTCGATTTCGACGCGCGCGGCAACCTGTTCTATGCCACCAACCATGGCGGCTATGCCATGGTGCACGGCGTGCAAGGGGGCTACTATTGGAAGCAGTTCGGCAAGCATGGCGCGCTGCACAATCCATACACCTACGGCTACTTCGATCACGTGCCGCACCAGAACCTGCGCGGCGGCCACGTCACCGTGGGCGGACTCGTCTATCAGGCCGATTTGTTTCCGCCGGAGTTTCGCGGCAAGTACGTCGGCGCCGATCTGCTGGGCCATGCCGTCTATTGGCACGCGCTGCGCGCCAACGGTTCGAACTTCACGGCGCGCCAGGAAGGAGACTTGCTGCTGGCCAACGACACCTGGTTTGCGCCCAGCGACATGACCGTCGGTCCCGACGGCGCCATCTACGTCTGCGACTGGCACGACCAGCGCATGGCCCATCCCGATCCCGACGCCGAGTGGGATCGCACCAACGGGCGGATCTATCGCATCAGGCCGCGGCAGCGGACGCTCAAAAAACCGGCTTCACTTGCGTCGCTGTCGGCGCAGCAGCTCGTTGGGCTGATCGACGACACGAACGAGTGGACCGCGCGGCGCGCCCGGCGCATGATCGCCGAGCAGCGCAACAACGTCGCGGCAGATCTACTGTCCACTTCGATACGAGCGGGGCGCGCGCTCACGCTGCCCGTTCTGTGGACCTTGCACGGCAGCGGTCGACTTGACGACGACCTCGTCCACCAGGCACTACAGCACAACGACCCGCACATACGCGCCTGGACCGTCCGACTACTGGGGGACGAAAACCAGATGGCTCCCCGAATTGCAACGCGACTGACCGCGTTGGCCGCCGACGAGCCGGACGTTCGCGTGCGCTGTCAGCTCGCCTGCACGGCAAAGCGGCTGTCGCCCGTGCAAGCGCTGCCGATCATCCGCGCGCTGGTCACGCACGGTGAGGATGCCGCGGATCCTTACCTCCCGCTGCTGCTGTGGTGGGCGGTCGAGCAGCACGCAATCACCGCGCGCAGCGACGTGGTGGCCATGGTCTGCGATGGCGACGCCTGGCAGTTGCCGTTGGTACACGAGGCGATTCTCGAACGGCTGCTGCGGCGCTATGCGGCCG
>JBGSYQ010000556.1:0-1763 GCA_041750795.1 Pirellulales bacterium
GCCGGCAAACGTGCTCACCAGGCTCGACGGCACCGGCAGCAGCACGTCGACGGCCAACACCACCACGGTCAACAGTGCCACGGTTGCCGCCGGTGGTGGCGGATCGAGCCATGCGGCCACCCACCGGTCGAGCGACTCCCCCAGCGCCAAAAACGGCACGATCGGCACCAGCAAAGCCAATATAATGACGAGCAGGGGTCGCCAGATTCCGTGCATGATTTTCGGCAGTTCTGTCCAGGCGTCGGCGTTTGACTTGATCCGATCGCAACCTACCTTTGCATGCGCACCAAAAGCGCACAACCCTTACGATCGTTCGCACAGGCCTTGATTTCAATCGATTTGCCATGCATCCGCAAAGCCGTATTCCTGGTTTTCTGTTGGCCGCACTGGCGGCCGCCCTGCTGTCCGCGCCGTTGGCGGCGAACGAACCGGCCGCCGTGCGCTACGACCGCACGCTCGCTCAATATGAGACACTGCCGGCCGCCGAGCGCGCCGACTGGTTGAGTTGGCTGTTTACCTCCCGCCTGGAACCCGCCTGCCGGTTGACCATGCAGCGCGACGACTACGATCGCATGCAAGCCCGGCAGCTTGACGTGCTCGACCGCGTTCGCGCCGGACAGGACCTCTCGACCCAACAACTCCGGCAAACGCTCGAGTTGATCAACCGCCAGGAGGCAGCCGCCATCCAGCAGTTGACCAGAACCTTCAGCCACGTCACCCACGAGGCGGTGGGCACCAACCTCTGGCTCTATCAACAGCGCATGCAGCGGTACAAGGCCATTCGCGAATTGTGCCAACAGTCGGCCTATCCTTTCGAGAATCAGCCCAAGCTGATCGCCTGGCTGAACGCCGCCATCCTGCAGGAAAATCTGACGGACCGCTCGCCGCTGCCGGCGACGCCCGACTTCGATCGCGTCGACGACCGCGCTTGGACGGCCGCCGGTCGCGTGGCCCAAGTCAAAACGTCGTTGCTCGAACAGGACGCGCCGCCCACGCCGGCCCAATTGGAATCCCAAATCACCGAATACAACGACCAACTGAACCAGGTCGTTTCGGGCCTGTACAGTACGCGGCACTACAGCGTCGCCGAGTTGAACGCCATCGTCGACCGCATCGCAATGCTCGGCCTGACGCGCATCGGACTGGCCGCCAGCGCCTTGCGCCTCGACGATGCCGAACGCGCGCAACTGACCTCGATCGACACGCTGGACGACGCGATTACCCTGGCCCGCGTCAAAGTGTCGGCCACACGCCGCGAAATCCTCCGCGTCGCCGACCACGACACCGATCGCGCCCAGTGGGATGCGCTCAAGGGCCTCAACGGCGTATCGCGCCGCCTGGACACGCTGTACACCGGCCCCGACCGCTAGCACGCTGTCGCTGCTGGCGCCGACGCCGCGCCCCACCAGCGGCACATCCAGGGCTTGGGGCAATGCTTCCTCACCCGCAAGTGCCCTTCCACCGCGGCGAGTTCTTTGCTACTTACTCCGCCCACGCCCAGCGAGCGCGCGGAACTGCGCCGCGCATTTCGCCAGGCGGTGCACATCTCATCTCATTCGAGTCGCTGTAGTCCGGTCGCATGGATGCCGCCGGCAACTGGCCTCATTTCAATTCTTTCGGGACGAAAGAACATGAAACGGTTTTTCCTGGGCGTCATGGTGTTAAGTAGCGTGGTGGGCACCGGAGCGGTTGCCGCCTTCTACGGTCACGACTATCTTGCGCAACGGCCGGCTGCCGAAACCCAGATCACGCCGCCGGTGGGG
>JBGSYQ010000557.1:0-6492 GCA_041750795.1 Pirellulales bacterium
GCGCGGCTCGATCGCGCCATGCGCGCCGTGTGCTACGGACTGGCCACGGACGAAGTAACCGTCAATGGCCACGCCTTCGAGGTGACCAGCGCGCGGTTCGCACGCGCCGGATCGCTGACCATCATCGCCGGCGAATTGCGCCGCCGCACGCCGTCGCAAACCAACGAGGTGGTCAGCTATACGATACGCAAGCGCGGCGCGGTGCTGGTGTCGGCCCAGATGCGGATCGCCTGCGATGATCGCTCGCGGCAAGCAACACCGCTGGCCGAGCACCTGGTCGGCGTCGTGGTGCGCGACGATCAATTGGAGTCGGTGGCTCGCCGCTTCGCCCGTCTGACCGACGGCCACTGGGAGTCGGCGGCCGAATTGATCGTCACCTCGATCGCGCTGCGCGCCGATGCGTTCGGCCGTGACCGGCTGGCCATGTACCGCGCCAAGCTGTCGCACGCCCTGAACCAATCGAGGAGCGATCACGGCCGAAGCGCCAAAACGATCGTCGTTCCGCGAGCCGACCGCCCGGCCCGCGATCGCGGTTGAGGCGAGCAGCAACTGCAAAACCGGCGGGGACCGTCCCGATTGTTAGGGTCGATCGAAAACCAACTTCTCCGCTAATCTCCTCGCCCCTTGTGGGAGAGGGCAGGGTGAGGGGTTGGAAAATCAGGAAGTTGTTTTTCGGTCGACTCTTAGCAAGCGGGCACGGTCCCTGGCAGGCTCGCGAGACACATGCTCGCGGCGGTTTTTGGTTGTGGGCCAACGGCCCAACCGATACCAGCCTGGGGCATCGCCCTCACGCTCAGTCCTTCAGCGCATGATCCGCCGGCTTCACCCCTTTGGTAAAGGCGTTGTGGCCGAAGGGCGTGGGCTTGTACGGGCCGACGATGGCCACGTCCGATTTGGCGGGTATCTGGTCCTCCATGCCCAGGCACCAGTAGCTCGCGTTGACGAGCAGTCTCCGCAGACCCTCGCTCGACAAATCCTGCGACGCGCCCATCGTCGTGGTAAACACGCGGGCCGTCTTGCCCGACGGCGCGGCGTAGGTCTTGATCCAGGCCACCGGCATCATCGGTTCGTTCTGCTTGCCGACCACCGGGCTGTCGTCGGGTTGCATGCCTTCCAACACCTGGCCGAACACCAGGGGCTGGCTATCGCCCGGCAAGGGCAATCGCACGCCATAGACGTCGGTCGGACCCCAAATGTCGCCGTCGGCGATGCCGCGCAGGATCGGATGGTCCTGCAGGTCGCGCGCGACGATGCCGCGCGTGCTTTGCTTGCCGTGCTGGCCGTGGTGATTGATCCAGGTTTCGCCGAGCACCTGGCGGCCGAACCCGCCGTCCCACTCCTTGCTCTGCCACCCCCAGCGCGCAAACGGCCCCCCCTTGGGCGCAAAGGCGTGCGTCGCCGTGCGCAGACCGATCACCGGCTTGCCCGACTCGACGTAGTCGACCACGTGCTTCATCTGTTCTTCCGGCAAGTCGCGGAAGCGAATCAGCATCACCAGCAGATCGGCCGAGTCGAGCGCTTCCAGCCCGGGGATATTGTCGGACTGATTGGGATTGATCGTGCCGTCGGCCGGATCGATCGCGAACAGCGCCGTGCACTTGAACCCGTGGCGCTGGGCCAGAATCTTGGCCAACTGCGGCAGACCCTCTTCGGAGCGATACTCCTCGTCGCCGCTGACCAGCACGATGTGCTTGCCCAGCCCCGGGCCGCTCTTGCCCTCGAAAACGACGCCCGCCTCACCACTCCAGGCCCGCCCGCCCGCAGCCAGCACGATCAGCAACGACGCAAAACCCAGTCTGGCAATAGTCATCACGATTGTCGCCTCGCGTTTCACCAACAAGAATCCGCGACACCTGAAACCGGCCCTAGCATCCTAATCGTCCGGATCCCGTGATTCCAGCGGCGGCGCCTCTGGGTAGTGGGTCAGTTTGAAATTGGTTAACTGATCCACGTCATCGTCGCCCAGACGATCGATCCATTTCTGACGAGAGCCAGGCCGCCCATTTGCATTTTGGGCACTTGATTCTCAGGCCCCCGTACCCATTCCCACCAACTATCGCCGGCCTGCGCTACGAGCGTGATCGACTGCACAAACTCATCTAGCAGTTGGCGCGACGTGGCGTCCATGGATTCGCTTTCCTCCACCTGCTCCTTGACGTACTGCTCAAGGGAGAGCTCTCTCGTCAAGTCGTCACGGTTGAGCAGAGGAGCCCAATCTCCCACGTCTTCGCTCATTGGTAGACCTCAGACGCAGTGGCGCGCCGGCTCCGTTTCCTGAGGTCCCCTTTCAAACCGGACGTGCGGATTTCCCGCATCCGGCTTACCGATGAATCCAAGCGTGCAATGAGCCGCTCGGCAATTCTCAGTTCCTCCAGTTCGGTGCTTAAACGGGCAATTCTAGCCCGAATGGCGTCAAGCGCGACTACCACGTCTGACTTCTCCTTGTCGCAAAAGAATTCATGCGGGATCTATTGTCCCATGGTTTTCGCACAGGGCAAGACAAACTCCATGACTGCCGAACACTACCCGGCGCAGTCCGCTCGCGGCCGATCCACAACAGACGCTTGCAGCCGGCGTCGATCTGATAGACGAGCGTCAGGTAGTGATGGCCGCGTCGCCATTGAATCTCGTCGACGCCGATGGCTCGCACGCCCAACAAATCGCGGTGCGCCAGGCCCCAGGCGACGGCATATCGCACCGAATCTCGAACGTGCTCCCAGGAGGTGTGAAACACGCCGGCCACTTCCTTCCAACTGAGCCGCCGAGCCCAGCCGGCCAGGAACCATTGATAGGTCGTCGTCAGCCGGCCCTTGCCGGTGGACCAGGGAACGCGCTCGACCACCACACCGCAACGCGGGCAGTCGACCCCGCCGCAGGGCGTACACGAACACCACGGCGATCTGCCACAACGGCACGAACTCGAAGCACCGCGGCTTCAGCCGGTCGTAGCCGGGTCGTCGCTTCCCGCAGCCCGAACAGATCGGCCGGCCGTTGGCCCGCGCGTGAATCGGCACTTCGATCGCCGAGCGGTCGTCGTCAACCCAGCATGGTTCTCCGTACACAAATGACTTGTAACGCTCGACGCGATTGAGGATAGTCTTGAGTTGCATCCTGAGTCTGCCTTGGCGTTGATGAAGTGTGGTAACTCCATCGTTGCCGATCGCGGCTCAGGATGCACTTGTTGGCCAACATCGCCACGCCCTCTCCCGCACCACCTTCCGCACGGGGCGCCCCCTGCGGAACACAGAGAAAGGCTAGCCGGGGTCCAGGGGCGGCAATGAGCCTCCCTGGTCTGCGTGAACGCAAAACAACACCCGCGGCGTCCCGCCGCTCCATAGGCTTCACTGCTACAAACCCCTAACAAAATTCACCCACAGATTCCGCTGAAGACCCAAAAAATGGATATTCGATACGGACAGGAAAGCGATTTGGAGTGGCTTCAAGAGCATGATAAGGATGTCAATCCTGAATGGATCAACAGATGCCTGCATCACGGTGAATATATCATTGCGGTAGACGGGCAGGACAGAAAAGGCTTTCTGCGTTTCAGTATGTTTTGGGGCAATATCCCCTACATGGATTTAATCTGGGTATTGGAAACTTATAGGCAGCACGGCGTTGGCAGCGGCTTGTTTCATTTCTGGGAGAAAGAAATGAAAAAGCGCGGAGCAAAGGCCTTGATGACCTCTTCCATGATGGATGAACCAGAGCCGCAAATATGGCATGCACGAAATGGTTTCAGGGAGTGCGGTCAACTAACCTTTGGCCAACAACAACAAACGCCAGAAGTGTTTTTTGTAAAAGATTTAACTGAGTTTTGAAAAAGACACTCAGCCATGATCGCCGTCACTGCACAACCGCGATCGCATTTTCGACGCCGCCCGATCCGTGTGTTATCCTGGCTGTCGATCCTGGCCGCATGCTTGTCCTGCGTGGCAAATCTGCTCGAAAGTCGAGGTAGCTCAACGATGGCGATCCAACTGCAACATCGATTCCCTTGGTCGGGCCTGGCGATTGCCATTGCCTGCCTGTTGCTCGTGGCCGTCTCGATCGATGCCACCGCCGCCGAGCGCCCCAACGTCGTCGTGATCCTGGCCGACGATCAAGGCTGGGGCGACTTGAGCGTCCACGGCAATACCAACCTGGCCACGCCGCACATCGATTCGCTCGCCCGCTCGGGCGCGCTGTTCGAGCATTTCTACGTCTGCCCCGTCTGCTCCCCCACGCGGGCCGAGCTGCTCACCGGACGTTACCACGTGCGCAGCGGCGTGTTCAGCACCTCGACCGGCGGCGAACGCCTCGATCTCGACGAAGTCACCATCGCCGACACGTTCAGGGCCTCCGGCTACGCCACCGGCGCGTTCGGCAAGTGGCACAACGGCACGCAGTATCCCTATCACCCCAACGCCCGCGGCTTCCAGGAGTTTTACGGCTTTTGCTCCGGACACTGGGGCCACTACTTCGATCCCATTCTGGAACACAACGGCCGCACCGTGCGCGGCGCCGGATTCATTGCCGACGATTTCACCGACCACGCCATCGCGTTCATCCGGCAACATCAGGGCGAACCGTTCTTCTGCTACCTGCCGTTCAATACGCCCCATTCGCCGATGCAGGTGCCGGATCGCTTCTATGAAAAGTTCAAAGACGCGGATCTGAAAATGCGCCACGACGGCCGCCAGCAGGAAGTCCTGGAAATGACCCGCGCGGCGCTGGCCATGTGCGAGAACATCGACTGGAACGTCGGCCGCGTGCTGGCCCAGCTCGACGAATTAAAACTGGCCGACGATACGATCGTGCTCTACTTCAGCGACAACGGGCCAAACAGTTGGCGCTGGAACGGCGGCATGAAGGGGCGCAAAGCCTCGACCGACGAAGGGGGCGTGCGCGCGCCGCTGGTCGTCCGCTGGCCCGGACACATCAAGCCCGGCACGCGCATCGAACCGATCGCCGCCGCCATCGACCTGCTGCCCACGCTGGCCGATCTGGCCGGCATCAACGTCACCGGCCACAAACCGCTCGACGGGCGAAGCCTCGCGCCCTTGCTCTTGCAAACCGAAAGCGACTGGCCCGATCGCACCATCTTCTCGCACTGGAGCGGCAAGGTCAGCCTGCGCACCCAGCAATATCGTCTTGACGACTCCGGCCAACTGTTCGACATGGTTGCCGACCCCGGCCAGCGACGCGACGTGACGGCCGAGCACCCCGAAGTCGCGGCAAAGCTCTCCCGCGCCATGAGCGACTGGAAGCGCGACGTACTCTCGGAGCTGACGCGTCAGGAGCGTCCCTTCACCGTCGGCTACCCCGAGTTCCCGACCACCGTGCTGCCGGCCCGCGACGCGACGCCGCACGGCAACATCGAGCGCAGCGCCCGCGCGCCCAATTGCTCCTACCTGCGCAACTGGACGAGCGCCAGCGACTCCATCACCTGGGACGTCGAAGTGCAGACCGCCGGCAACTACCAGGCGGTCGTCTATTACACCTGTCCCCAGGCCGACGTCGGCTCGACCATCGAGCTGGCCCTGGGCGATCATCGTGCGCAGGCCAAGGTGACCCCGGCATTCGATCCGCCGCTGGTCGGCGCCGAGCAGGACCGCGTGCCCCGCGTGGGCGAATCGCTGGTCAAGGAATTCGCGCCGCTGGAGCTGGGCGCCATCGTGCTCGATGCCGGCCGCGGCACGTTGACCTTGCGCGCCCTGGCCATGCCGGGAACGCAGGTGATGGACGTCCGCGCGGTCGTGCTGACCCTGGCGCCGTGACACCGTGCGGTTCCAAGCGCGCCAGGCGTGCCGCTACTCCCCGCAACCGTAACAGCTTGGCACATCGGCAGTCGGGCTACCGAGCGGACGGTACGCTGCCATGGAATTCTGCCCCGCACGCGGCAAATCGCTGCTTTGCTTGCGGGCGTCGAGGATTTATAATAACGGCTTGGCGATGTGCCCCCGCCCGATCTCCCCAAAGATGGCACATGGCTTGCTACCCGCCATAAATTCGTCCCGCCTGAACCTGCTCTCCCCGGGAGTTCGACGTGATGCAACGCACGTGTTGGGTGTTCGGCCTGGCTGCGACTCTGCTGTTGGTCTGCGACGTCCGAGCCGACGAGACGATCGCTTATAACCGCGACGTGCGGTCGATCCTGGCAGACAACTGTTTCGCTTGCCACGGTCCGGACAGCGCGGCGCGGAAGGCCGATCTGCGGCTCGACCAGCGCGAAGCCGCCATCGAAATGGGCGCCCTCGCGCCGGGCAATCCGGACGAGAGCGAGCTGATCGCGCGGATCACCTCCGACGATCCGGACGTGCGCATGCCGCCGGCCACCACGCACAAGACCGTTACGCCCCAGCAGGTCGAAATCCTCAAGCGTTGGATCGCTTCCGGCGCGGAGTATCAACCGCACTGGTCGTTCATCGCGCCGGTGCGCCCGGCCGTTCCGTCCGTGAACGACGCCGCCTGGCCGCGCAATCCGATCGACCGTTTCGTCTTGGCGCGGCT